>JALQUH010000029.1 GCA_023263845.1 Candidatus Nanopelagicales bacterium
CTCGCATGACGGTGAGTTCGAGCCCGTGGCATACCGTCGTGGTCGATGTGGCGATGTCCAATGTGCCAGTGACTCGGATGTCCAGTGGCTGACGAGGTGAATAACGCTGTGGGGTGGTGCGCAGATTCGCATCCACCGAGATGCCGACATCGGAGAGTGATCGTGTACTCGCCTCCCTTGGCAGAGTCAGTTTCGGCGGAGTTGCTTCCGACGCGGTTGCGATTGGGTCTCCGGATGTCGAGTGCTCCGGGAACGCTGCCGCGTTCGTGGATGCCGCGTTGAGAGCAACAATGGTGGTGACGATCGCACAGAGGGTGCCCGCGGTGCGCCGCATGTGCCAGCACCACAAACCCATGTCCGCCAGGCTAGAGCGCCCACGCATCGTTGGAAGGAGATATTACGGAGCGATCTCGCCGGAGCCGCGCTCAATGAGTCGTGTGCGGACAATGTGCTGGCCCTCGACCGGATGCTCATCGCTCGCGCAGTCGTCGCCGAGCGCGAGCCTCGCCGCGATCACCCCAATGCGGTACGGGTCCTGTGCCACGACGGTGATGCCAGGCTGCAGGAGATCGGCGAGTTCAAAGTCGTCGAAGCCCACCAGGGCAATGCGGTCAGCAAGCCCACGACGCTGAAGTACGCCGACCGCCGTCATCGTGATGATGTCCTGCGCGGTGAAAATCGCAGTCGGCGGATCGGTCGAATCAAGTAGCGCGGTCACCTGCTCCTCCGCGCTGGAGCGAGTAGCACCTACGCGAAATACGAGATGGTCATCTACCGTGATCCCCGCCGACTCCATCGCCTCGACGTATCCGGCATAGCGCTCCTGTGAGGTATAGATCGATGGGTCGCGACCGACGTAGCCGATACGTCGATGACCTTGGTCAACCAGATGCTGAACGCCGAGGCGTGAACCCTGCCGGTTGTCGGTAATCACCGAAGGCATGGAGGAGTCCTCGACCGGACGGTCGACGAGTACGACGGCGATGTCTGCGTCTCGCAACTCCGCGAGGTGTGCTGCGTCGGCCTGTGACGGGGCGGTGATGAGGGCATCGACCTGGCGGGCGAGAAAGTTTGCGGTGACGTCGCGTTCGCGGGCGACGTCGAGGTCGGTGCTGGACGAGAACACGGCCACACCTCGGGGGCGGACCGTGTCCTCGACGCCACGCAGCAAAGCCGCGAAGAACGGGTTGCCGGTGTCTTCGAGCAGGACTCCGACGGTGGCGGTTCGCCCGTCGGCCCGACGCAGCGCGGTTGCGGCAGCGTTGGGGCGATAGCCGATCTGCTCCGCCGCTGCGCGGACACGCTCGGCGACCGGCGCCGATACACCCGGCTCGCCATTCACGACCCGGGAGACGGTTTTGAAGCTGACGCCAGCCAGGGCTGCGACGTCTCGGAGGGTCGGGCGTCGCCGGGTGGAGGCGGCCCCCTCAGGGGCGGATAACGAAGCCATAACGGAGCGGAAACCTTAGGGAAATGGGACTTGACGGCAGTGGACAAGGGCAATAGAAATGCTCCACGACAACGTTGTCAAGATTTCATCCCCAGAACGATTGCGTAACGGGCCGTATGCCCACCTTGCGCTCAGGGGCGATATCACGACACCTTGCGTAGACCCCGGGGTCACCCTGACCCCCATGGAAGAGGAGATTCTTCATGGCACGTGCATTTGGCGGCCGGCGCCTCGCCTTCGTGGCGTCCGCCGGCGTGCTGGCGCTCGGTCTTGCCGCCTGTGGCGGTTCGAGCGACAGCGGTTCGTCTGACAGCGCCTCGTCCGACAGCAGCTCCGAGAGCTCGTCGAGCTCTTCTGAGGCTCCTGCTGAGCCGGTCAAGGTGACCCTGATCACCAAGGATTCGACCAACCCCTTCTTCGTTGCTATGCAGGCTGGCGCTCAAGAGGCTGCTGCGTCGCAGGGTGTTGAGCTCACCATCGCCTCCGGCAAGGAAGAGGGCGACGACCAGGGCCAGATCGACGCCATTGAGCAGGCCATTG
>JALQUH010000255.1 GCA_023263845.1 Candidatus Nanopelagicales bacterium
CGACTGCTGGGTGTTTGAGTCAACGTGTGTACGGAACTCATCGGCCATGACGACGCTACTCACCTCATGCTCGGCGAGGATGAGGTCGACGAGTTGCGGAATGGTCGGTAGGCCGCGAGTCACGATGAGCTCCACCGTCTCTACTCCCGGATAGGACGGGAACGGTGCGTCAAGGATGGCGATTGCGTTGGCATGGCGGAATCGCGCGAGGAGGTTGGCCAGTTGCGGATGCCAGATCATGGGGTCCTCTCGCAGAGCGTGTCGATGGCGTCGGCTGACGGGAGTGAGGGTGAGGCGCCCGCCACTGTCGTGGCGAGGGCTCCGGCCGCATTTGCGCGGCGCAGGCATTCGGTCCAGTCACGGTTCTGCGCGAGCGATGCTGCGAGGACACCACAGAAGGCGTCCCCGGCGGCAACGGTGTCGATTGGTTTCACCAGGAAGGCCGGGATGTGCCCGAACGAGTCGGGGGTCACCCAGATGCAACCCGCGGGCCCGAGGGTCACCACAACGGTTCCGACGCCGCGATCGCACAGGGCCCGGCCCGCGGTCACCGCGCTATTGACGTCGTCGACGACGAGCCCGCTGATGAGGGCAGCCTCATGCTCGTTCGCGACCATGATGTCGACGGTGTGGAAGAGCGGCTCGGGAATCCCTGCGGGAGGGACTGGCGCGGTGTTGAGGATGGTGCGCATACCGAGTTCATGGGCGGCCGCGAGCGCGCCCACCACGGCGCTGGGGGTGACCTCCAGGGGAGCGAGCGCCACCCTCGCCTCGGGATATCGACGTACCTCGCCAGCCGTGTAGTCGGCGGTGAGCCATGCGTTGGCGCCGCCAACGACAACAATGCGATTGTCTCCGGCCGCGTCCACCTCGATCAGTGCCGTACCACTTGAGCCTTCCACGGTCGCGACGCCGCTGTCGTCAATGTCGGCGGTGGCGAGTTCCCGTCGCATCCAGTTGGCGGCGTCGTCGCTGCCGACGGCCCCAATAAGGGCCACGGCTCCACCGGCACGGGCGGCAGCGATGGCCTGGTTGAGTCCCTTGCCGCCGAGATGGCGCTCGAGGTCTCGGCCGGTCACCGTCTCACCGACCCCCGGCATGCGGTCCACGCGCAGAACCAGATCCAAATTTAGGCTGCCAATGCACACCACCGCGCTCACCCCGCGAGGCTAGCGCGGCAGGATGGACCCATGGCGGTTTTGGGGATCGATCTGGGCACGCAGTCGGTCAAGGTTGTCGGCGTCGATGACGACGGTTCGGTTCTTGCGTCTGTGACTCGGCCCTATGTCGTGGACTCACCGGTGGAGGGCTGGGCCGAATCGGACCCGCAGCGCTGGCTGGATGCCTGCGAGGAAGCTGCCGCTGAAGTGGTGGACCACCTACCGCAGGCTCCGCAGGCGATGGGCCTGAGCGGGCAGATGCACGGGGTGGTGCTGTGCGATGACGGGGGCGCCCCGGTGCGTCCGGCGATCTTGTGGGCTGACTCCCGCAGCACTACCCAGGCGCGGGCGCTGCGGTCAGAACTCGGTCCTGCTGAATGCGCACGGTTGGGCTCGGCGCCGTTCCCCGGCTTTGCCGGCCCCACGTTGCGGTGGCTTGCCGAGCATGAGCCGGACTCCCTGGCGCGCGCGAGCTGGGCACTGCAACCTAAGGACTGGTTGCGGATGAAGTGGACCGGCGAGGTGGCGACGGAGCCATCGGATGCAAGCGGGACGTTGCTGTATGACCTCGAACAGGGCGGGTGGAGTTCCGAAGCGATGCGCGCGTGCCGGGTGCGGGAGGACCTGCTCGCCCCCATCCGACCGTCAGCAGCCCTCGCTGGTGAGGTGACCCGACAGGGGTCGGTACTCCAGGGGTTGCCCGTGGCGCTGGGCGGGGCCGATGCCGCGTGCGCGGTGCACGGCCTCGGACTGGTCCCGGGTGAGGGGTCCCTGACAGTCGGCACCGGAGCGCAGATCGCGAGCATGCTCACCGAGCCACACCCGGACCCGACCTTGCGCACGCACACCTTCGCCGTGGTCGGGCCTCCGGGAGCGGGCTTCATGCGGCTCGGTGCCGTCCAAAGCGGCGGACTTGCGCTTGAGCGCGCGCTGAGCTGGCTCGGTGCTGATCTCGCCGAGGCCCGGGCGGCGCTGGCCGAGGGGATCGCCCCTGGCGACCCGTTGTTCCATCCGTTCGTGTCGGGCGAGCGCAGCCCCTACGTCGAGCCGGACCTGCGTGCGGCCTGGACCGGCCTGTCATTGGCGACCACGCGCAAGGCGATGCTGCGCTCCGTTTTCGAAGGCATGGCGTACGCCGTGGTGGCTGCGTACGCCGCCGTAGTCGAATCCGATGCCCGACCCCGCGAACCGCTGACCGCCCTAGGCGGCGGCAGCCGGGATTCGGGTTATCTGCAACTACTGAGCGATGCCCTGGGTGTGGCGCTCCAGCCATCGACCGTTCATGACGCGACGGCGGTGGGTGCTGCGCGACTCGGTGGTGCGGCGATTGATCGATCGATCCCACCCGCCGCGCGTGCTGAACGTGGGAGGGTAGAGCCGGTCGTCGACCCGCTCATCGTGGAGCGACAAGGACGGTGGCGAGCGGAGGTCGAGGGACGTACCGCGGCAGAGGGGATGGGACACGCGTGAAGATCGTGATCGGTAGTGACCATGCAGGCTTCGAGTTGAAGGACGCTCTGCACGCGTGGCTGCGCGAGCAAGGCCACGAGGTGGTCGACGTGGGCACCGATTCGACCGATTCCGTCGACTACCCGGTCTTTGGTGCCGCGGTGGGTCGTACCGTCGCCAGTGGGGACGCCGATCTCGGGGTTGCCGTGTGCGGTAGCGGTGAGGGGATCTGCATGGCGGCCAACAAGATCCCCGGTGTACGTGCGGGTGTTGTGCGGACCGCCGAAGACGCCGAACTCATCCGGCGACACAACCGTGCCAATGTCGCCTGCTTCGGTGGGCGGATCACGGCGGTAGCGGAGGCCGAGCACGCCCTCGGTGTGTTCTTGTCCACTGACTTCGACGGTGGGCGCCATCAACGCCGTGTTGATCTGCTGACTGAGTTGGATAGCGAAGGCCGCTAGCCGTTCAGGGAATGTCGATGAGCACCTTCGCGGCGACCCGGCTCTGCACCGCATCGTGAGCTGCGGCGGTCTCATCGAGGGAGAAGCGAACGACGGGAAGCGGCTGCAGGTCCCCGGCGGCTAGTCCGGCGGTGATCTCCGCGACGGCGTCAGCGAGCAGGGCGGGGGCAAACCCGTAGACCATGATGAAGCGCAGGATGATGTTGTTACTCATCAGCCGTCGCACCGGAATGACCGGATCGTCGTTGTCGGCGGCGTAGGTCACGATCACGCCGTGCGGAGCCAGGATGGCGAGGTCCAACTCGAGATTGTCGCTGAGCGCCACCTCGACGATGCGGTCCGCGCCGGCTGGTGCGGCCTTGTGCAGAGCGTCCAACGCGTCCGGTGCGGTGTAGTCGATGACGACGTGGGCGCCTGCGGCCACGGCAATCTCACCCTTGGCTGTCGTACTTACGGTGGTGATGACGTGTGCACCAGCGCGGCGGGCGAGCTGGATGGCGGCGCAGCCGACGGCTCCGGCGCCACCGTGGACCAGAACCGTCTGGCCGTCGATGGGTCCGTCCGCCAGCAGAGCGCCGTAGGCGGTGATGTAGGGGATCCCGAGAGCGGCGGCTTGATCGAGTTCGATGCCCTCCGGGATGGCAACGGCCTGGCGTGACGGGACGACGGTGAACTGCGCCGCCGTGCCCCAGGGTCGCTGATAGGCCGCGTGGTAGACCCACACGCGCTCTCCGATACGGCCGATGTCGACACCCGGCCCGACCGCCTCCACCACGCCTGCACCGTCCATGCCGGGCACCTGGGGGGCCGCAAGGTCGTCACCTTTGGCGCGCATCTTCCAGTCGGTGGGGTTGACCGCCGCCACCGCCAGTCGGACCCGGACCTCGCCGACACCGGGCCCCGGTGTCGGGATTTCGCCGACCTGGAGCACGTCGGAGCCGCCCCGCTTCTCGTAGAAGGCTGCACGCATGAACGGCAGCGTAGCCCTCCTTAGCGGGCTCGGAGGCGGACTCGGGGTGAGACCGACGTGCCGTACTCGTTGGCGGTCACTGCGAAGCAGGAATACGTGACCCCACGGGTGAGTCGGGAAACCAGTGCGATGCCGTCCTTCTCGATGGGCGCCGAGCGCGTACGGTAGCCCACAGCCCGACACTTCACCTCGCTGCGAATCAGGGGTGAACCGTTGCCGTTGATCTTGGTCACGATGAAGCCGGCGACTCCACCCTTCTTCGCCTCGGCGAAGGTGATCTTCGGCCGCGATGGCAACCCGGCTGGTCGGATGGTCTTCGTCAGGGATGGGGCTGAGGGAACGTCGGCCGTGATCGCGACGGCCGTGACGACGTAAGGCTCGCCCGTCGCAAGACCAGCGATTCGACATTCGACGGTACGTGGTCGATCGGGGGCGACGACCTGGCAGGTGGAGACCATGCCCTCGCTGTCGATGGCGGAAACCGCGTAGGTGTCGGGCTGTGGACCGCGCGCGGCAGCGGCCACGGTCACGGAGATGGAGGTGCTCGTTGTCGTCCAACGCGTGATGGTCGGGGGCAGCGGCTCATTGCTCGGTGTCGGCGTAATGGGGACCCCGGCGCCGGCCAGGAAACCACTGAAGGCCGAGACTCGGGAGTAGACCCCGGTTCCCTTGGTGGTGGCGCATGTATTCGTACCCCAACTGACGACCCCCACCAGCCGACGGGCGGGCCCCTCGCCGCCGACAAGCGGCCCACCGGAGTCACCCACGCAGGCATCAACCGGTTGCCCGCCGCGGACGCCCTCGGCGCACAGCATGACGCGTGATCGAATCTCGGCAGAGTCGTAGCCTTGGAAGACGACGCCGTCCACGGTGAAGTCTTCGCCGCCCCCGCAGGCGCTCTCAGGGAAGGCCACGAGGTTGCCTACGCGATAGATCGACGGGTAGCGCCATGGCTCTCGGTGGGTCGTGGCACCCCAGCCGGCCACCTGTACCGGAGCTCGAGGCGCGGTGAGAACCTCCGACTCGGCCGCGTTGGCCGGCGCGATCGTGGCCACGCCGTCGAGCGTGGTGTCCAGGCGAATCACTGCGATGTCATTGGACAGCCGCTCGCTATCGAACCGTGGGTTGATCGTGATGCTCGCCACGCGCACGATGGTCCCCGCCGGGCTGCCGAGATCCCCATCGGGAAAGGACCCGACGACGATCTCCCGCGCGGTGCGACCCTTCACGCAGTGGGCGGCGGTGATCACCAGTGAACTGGTGGTGAGGGCGCCACCGCAGAACTGTGCTCGCTCCATGCCGTACTTGCGTTCGATCGATCGATCGCCAAGCGCCACGAGGAATCCGAAGTCTGGCGACGGCCCGGAGATGCCGTTGACCACCTGTGGTCGGGCGTGATTGGCCGCGTGCGCTTGAGCCATGGTCGCCGGAATGACGGCAGATGCCATGACGCACAGGCCCACCAGGGGGCGGAGACCGATCATGACGTCTACAGGTTGAAGACGAACTTCTTGGATGTCTTGCGGCCCGCTTCATTCTCGGCGATCGCCTTGCAGGAGTAGCGCCAGCCAGTGTCGAGCCGGAGGTTGGCGCGACCCTTCTTGACCGTGGCTGTCTTCGTCATGGCCTCGGAGGTGCACTGCACCCAGACGAGAGTGCCTTCGGGTTGCTGTCCGACGCGGACCTTGAGTTTGACGCGGCCTCCACCCATGTTCCAGCCCTTGGTGATCTTCGGCTTGACGGGGGGAGCGGTGGAGGGAACATCGTCGACGGTCACGTAGACCGGGTCCGAGACCTCCTCGCTGCCCTCATAGCGAACGGTGACGGCGTACTGCGCACCAGGCGTGAGATCAGAGAAGCCGCAGGTGTCCTCGGTCGGGGGAACGTCGCAGTACCAGGTGTCACTGGGGTCCGCCGTGTTCTCGACGTAGATCTGATAGTTCTCGACCGAGCCGCCTGAACCGGGTGCGACGACGACGGTCAGCGAGCCGACCCCCGGGACCGCGGAGACGATGCGGGGGGCGGTCGACGTGGTGGAGCCGGTATCGACGCCCTGTTCGGCGAGCCAGGGAAGGTAGGCAGAAACACGGGTATAGATGCCGGGCGTTTTTTGGGGCATCGGGCCGTCCTCGTCCACGCCAGCACAGCCGTAGCCACTGCTCACCACCCCGAGGAGGTATGGAGTCGTGGTGCCGCCGAAGAGCGGCCCCCCGGAGTCACCCTGGCAGGTGTCGACGATGTTCCGTGTCCCCGACTCGACACCGATCGCGCAGACGAAGTGGTCCGTGTTGGCGCCGATTCCGTAGAAGGTGATACCGCCAATCCTCTCGCTGCCGTCGCTACCGCACACCGAGTCCGACATGACGGTGAGGTCGGCGACCTTGAGGTAGTCGGAGGCCTGACCGTCAAAGGACAGGTTGCCGTAGCCGGCCGAGCGAACGGATTTGCCGGCGGCGAGATCAGCCTCCGACTCCGCCACCGAGGCGATCGGCATTGGCGTGGCCCCGGGGATGGGGGCGGCGAGAGTCAGGACCGCAATGTCGTTGTCGAGCGTTTGGGGGTCGTAGTCCGGATGGGTGGTGACCTGGGTGACGGGGTAGCGATCGAGGTCGTAGAAGTATGTCGAAGGCCCCCAGGACACCGTGACCTGTGACGGGCGGAGGGTCGCGTTGGTGTTGTTCACCGAGCAGTGTCCGGCCGTGACCACGTGAAGGGTGTCCACCAGGGTCCCCCCGCAGGAGTAGCCCCCGGCACTGACGTACACCAGCGGACGAATTTCACCGGGCGAGGGATCGCGGCCGTTGACGACCTCGGGGCGGACTGGGTCTGCCAGGGCTGCGGGTGTCGTCACGCCGATGGAGGTGAGGATCAGTGCCGAAGCGGCGACGGCGAAGGCACGGCGGCGGGACATGGGTCCAGAGTAGGCAAGGATGGGCGGGGATGGTGCACTCAGACCAATACGCGTAACTTTCTGGGAGATTTCCCGGACTTGAGGAGGACACGGTGGGGACGGCACTCATCACCGGTGGGACGTCGGGCATCGGCATGACCTTCGCCGAAACCCTGGCACAGCGCGGACATGACATGTGCCTCGTGGCGCGCGACGAGACTCGACTTCAGCAGGTGGCCGACCGCTTGCGTCAGGAGCGGGTCGAGGTGGAGATCCTCGTGGCCGACCTCGCCGATCGTGCTGATCTCGCACGCGTGGAAGACCGTCTGCGGGATCGAGACCGTCCAGTGGAGATCCTTGTCAACAACGCTGGCTTCGGCGTACCGCAGAAGTTCTCGACCGGCGACATCGATGCTGAGCAGCAGATGCTCGATGTGTTGGTGACCGCGGTGATGCGACTAACGCACGCGGCGGTGCCGGGGATGGTGGCGCGGGGCACGGGCGCGGTGATCAACGTCAGCAGTGTCGCGAGTTGGATCACCGGCGGCACATACTCCGCGGCCAAGTCGTGGGTGACGGTCTTCAGTGAGAGTCTGTCGCTGGAACTGGCCGGAACCGGTGTGAATGTTGTCGCGGTGTGCCCGGGCTTCACTCATACCGAGTTCCACCAGCGGGCCGGGATGCAGATGGAGGCCTTGCCGGACTGGATGTGGCTGGACGCGCAGGATGTGGTCGACACCGCCTTGAAGGATGCGCGCCGCGGCCGGCCGATCAGCGTGGCGGGTCCGCAGTACAAGGTGTTGTCGCTCGCGGCCCAGTACCTGCCTCGGCCATTGGTGCGTGCGATCGGCTCACGCCGTCCCGGCGGCCAAGTCCGAGCAAAGTAGCCGTCGCTCCCGCTAGGCGTCGTTCTCTCTACGGCCGGGTGATGATCACCGGCAGCGCGTTGTGGATGTCTGCTGTTTCGACGTTCCACCCGCGCAACCTTGCCGCCAGCGCGGCGCTACGCACGTCGTCATCGGCCTTCGACGTGATGATCACCGTGACGGGAGCGTCGGGCCAATCGTGGGTGGCGGCGGACGGTAGGACCGGATCGACCAGCACGTACCCTGCGATCGCCCGTCGCGCCGCGCGCTGGGCAAATCCAAGCCCCGGGGCGAGTGCTGCGTGGCGGCCGGCCAGCACCAGGAGGACCGGCTGCGTGAGCTCCCCTCCGGCCTGGCTGATGGCGATGGCCACGCGAGCAAGCCAGTCCGGGTCGTCGTACTCCTCGGCGGACAGGTCGAGGGTGGGAAGGTCGCAGGGGAGCGACGGCGTACCGGGGGTGAAGACGACAGATCCGACCGGCATGGCTCCAGAGTAGGCACTGCCCTAGGGTCGGACGTATGAGCGACCGCGAGCAGTTGCGCCAGCAGATCATTGACAAGGCTGTCGTCCACGGCAAAGTCATCTTGTCCAGTGGCCGCGAGGCCGACTACTACGTCGATCTGCGTCGCGTGACGCTCGACGCGCTGGCCGCCCCCCTGGTAGGCCGGGTCATGCTCGACCTGACCTGGGACTGGGGCTATGACGCCGCGGGCGGGCTCACGTTGGGTGCGGATCCGGTGGCGACAGCGATGCTGCACGCTGCGTCGGACCGTGGGGAGCACTGTGATGCTTTCGTCGTACGCAAAGAAGGCAAGGCGCACGGATTGCAGCGACGCATCGAGGGACCCGATGTCATCGGACGCCGCGTGGTGGCGGTCGAGGACACGTCTACGACCGGCGGCTCGGTCATGACGGCCGTCGAGGCCCTCCGCGAAGCAGGTGCCGACGTCGTGGGCGTTGCGGTCATCGTGGACCGCGGGGCTGGGGACGCCGTGCGCGCGGCTGGTTTGGAGTACCGCGCGGCCTACTCGCTGGACGATCTCGGACTCTAGGTGGCTGCGCGGCGGTGCCGGATCCACTCGATGGCGATGGGCACCACGCTGATGAGCACGATGATGATCAAGATGACCTCGATGTTCTTGGCCACGAACGGGATCGTGCCGAGGAAATAGCCGAGGAGCGTCACGCCCACGGCCCATAGCAGGCCGCCGATCGCGCTGTAGAGCATGTAGCGCTTGAAATCCATGCGGCCGACTCCAGCCACGGCCGTGATGAAGGTGCGCACGATCGGCACGAAGCGCGCCAGGATGATGGCGCGGCCGCCGTACTTGTCGAAGAAGGCGTGGGTCTTGTCGACGTAGGCCTTCTTGAAAAGTCGTGAGTCCTCCCGTTTGAACAGGGCAGGCCCGACCTGGTAACCGATGCCGTAGCCCGCGGCATTTCCCGCGACTGCGGCGACGAAGAGCATCGCGCACGCGAGCCAGATGTTGATGGATATATAGCCGGACGCGATGAACAGTCCGGTGACGAAGAGCAGTGAGTCTCCGGGGAGGAAGAATCCGATGAGCAGACCGCATTCTGCGAAGATGATGCCGAGTACGACCCAGAAAGCGATGTCACCGAGGCTGGTGAGCAGGGTCTCTGGATTGAGCCAGTCCGGTCCAAGAGCCGAGACGGTCGCGATCAGGGTCAAGGTGACGTCAGGCACCCGATGAGCGTACGGCGTCTCCCGCTGAGGGCGCGGCATTAGGGTCGCGGCATGGATCCGCGTCTTGACCCCGAACTCCCAGATCATCTGGTCCCACTCCAGGTTATTCTTGATATAGTTGAATATCTCTGCGTTTGTAACACCCCC
>JALQUH010000022.1 GCA_023263845.1 Candidatus Nanopelagicales bacterium
ATCGAGGTCGGCGAAGCTGTCGTCCGCGCCCTGTGGAAGGGGATCCTCGGCGTCGACCTCGGCGACATTCCGCACATGACCTATGCCGAGGCCATGCGTCGCTTCGGCACTGACAAGCCGGACCTGCGATTCGGTCTCGAACTCGTCGACCTCACGGCGTACTTCGAGCAGACGCCGTTCCGCGTCTTCCAAGCACCGTACGTTGGCGCCGTCGTCATGCCTGGGGGAGCCGACCAGCCCCGCCGACAGTTCGACGCCTGGCAGGAGTGGGCGAAGCAGCGCGGCGCCAAGGGCCTGGCCTACGTCACCTTCGCCGAGGACGGCGAACTCGGCGGCCCCGTAGCTAAGAACCTCTCTGAACAGGAGCGGGCGGGTCTTCGCGAGGCGGTCGGTGCCCAGCCCGGGGACTGTGCCTTCTTCGCCGCCGGACCGATCAGCGACGCGCGCGCACTTCTTGGAGCGGCGCGGATCGAGATCGCCGAGCGACTCAGCCTGATCGATGAGTCCGAGTGGTCGTTCGTGTGGGTTGTTGATGCACCCATGTTCGAGAAGGTCGAGGACGAGAACGGAGCGGAGGGCTGGACCGCGGTTCATCACCCCTTCACGTCGCCAAACTCCGATTGGATCGATGACTTCGAGTCCTCGCCGGACCAGGCGTTGGCCTGGGCCTACGACATGGTGTGCAACGGAAATGAGATCGGTGGAGGGTCGATCCGTATTCACCAGCGCACCGTCCAAGAGCGTGTTTTCGGACTGCTCGGGATGACCGAGGAGGAGGCGCAGTCGAAGTTTGGCTTCCTCCTCGATGCCTTCCAGTACGGGCCGCCACCGCATGGAGGCATCGCTTTCGGCATCGATCGCGTGGCGATGTTGCTGGCGGGCGCCTCCAGCATTCGCGACGTCATCGCTTTCCCGAAGACCGGCGGTGGTCAGGACCCGTTGACGGGAGCTCCCACGGCCATCACCGCGAAGCAGCGCAAGGAAGCCGGAATCGATGCCACACCCGCTGCTGCTGGCGCGACCGACTGACCCCTTCCTGCGACTGAGGGTCGAGGATCCGGAGCGCGTCGAGGCGTACGTCATCGATGGAGATCACGTCGCATTACTGCGTCGCGGACACCGGGTTCAGGAGACGTGGGTGAGTGCGCTCGGCGATGATTCGACGCGCATCACCGGATTGATCGAACAGCTGCGACCGCGGGGCATTGACGGGGTACACGTACACGACCACGTCTTTGCTGACCTCCCTGCCGCCCTGCGCGGACCGGACCCCGGACATTGGTCGCTCTGGGAATTCACCGCAGGAGGTTCGCAATCAGCCGTTCCTGTCGCCCCAACGGTGGGGGAGTTGGCCGTGCTCAGCGCGGAAGATCCACGTATTGATGCGCTCCTCGCCCACTCGGATTCGGCGTACGTCCGTTCCGATGACATCCGCGTCACGGAGTGGATCGGCGTGCTTGACGGCGCGGATCTCATTGCGGTGGGTGGTCGGCTGCCCGGTGGCGGCAATACCGCCCACCTGGTGAGCATCTGCACCCACCCTCGGGTCCGCGGCCGGGGACTGGCTGGTCAGGTGACGGCGTCGCTGGCCCGCCGGGCGCGGGAGACCGGCGCTGAGGGAGTCTGGCTGGAGATGTACGCGGACAACAGCACCGCGGCCGCGGTCTACCGTCGGGTTGGCTTCACCGAGGTCGGCCGTTACCGGTCGGCCCTGCTGTGACGGACGATTCGCTTTTGACGGATGCTCGGTGGGTGCGTACCCGCCCGAGGCGCGTAGGGTCGGCCCGTGAGCGCGACCCTGTTTGATGAGGCGGCCGGACCTGAACGGCCGGGTGCGCCACTAGCGGTCCGGATGAGACCGCGGGCCGTGGAAGACCTTGCCGGCCAGCGCCATCTCCTGGCTGACGGATCGCCCTTGCGTCGCTTGCTTGAGGGCGATCCCCGCGCCGCCGTCTCAGTGATCTTGTGGGGTCCGCCCGGCACCGGCAAGACCACGCTCGCTCACCTGGTGAGTCAGTCGACCGGGCGACGTTTCGTCGAACTCTCTGCCGTGACCGCGGGGGTCAAGGACGTACGGGAAGTGATTGACGCGGCCCGATCGGCTCTGGGTATGCAGGGCAAGGGAACTGTTCTTTTCGTCGACGAGGTTCATCGCTTCAGTAAGACGCAACAGGATGCGCTCCTTCCCGCCGTCGAGAACGGTTGGGTGACCCTCATCGCTGCGACCACTGAGAATCCGAGTTTTTCCGTCGTCTCGCCGCTTCTGTCGCGGAGCATCATGCTCACGCTGCAACCCCTGACCGATGACGACCTCGGCGCACTGCTCGATCGTGCCGTCGCCGACCCGCGTGGACTGGACGGGGCGCTCGAACTCGACGACGAGGCCCGCGCACACCTCGTCCGTATCGCATCCGGCGACGCGCGACGCATGCTCACGGCATTGGAGGCGGCCGCTGGACTTGTGACGTCCTCCCGCGGTACCGGCGCCACCGTCACGGTCGACGATGTCACGGCGGCCGTGCAGACGGCCGCGGTGCGATACGACAGGGACGGGGACCAGCACTACGACGTCATCAGCGCCTTCATCAAAAGCGTCCGGGGGAGCGACGTCGATGCGGCGCTGCATTACCTCGCACGGATGATTGAGGCCGGCGAGGATCCCCGATTCATCGGGCGACGATTGATCATCCTGGCGAGCGAGGACATCGGCATGGCTGATCCCACGGCGCTGCACACGGCGGTGTCTGCAGCCGAAGCCGTGGCGCTCATCGGCATGCCGGAGGGTCGGCTCATCCTCGCGCAGGCCACGATCCACCTGGCCCTGAGTCCGAAGTCAAACGCGGTGACGGTGGCGATAGATGCCGCCCAGTCCGACGTGCGATCCGGGCGCGTCGGCACGGTGCCCACTCACCTTCGCGACGCCCACTACCCCGGCGCCCGGGTTCTCGGGCACGGGTCGGGCTATGTCTATCCGCACGACCTGCCCAGCGGGGTCGCCCGTCAGCAGTACCTCCCCGACGTCTTGGCTGATCGTCGCTACTACGAACCCACGGGCCGGGGGGATGAAGGCGCCTGGGCGGAGATCGCCGAGCGCCTCGCTCAGGCCCGACGCCCAGAGCGTTAGGGTTCGGGGTATGCGAAGGACCTTCTGGGTCGCCCTGGGTGCGGCCGGTGGAGTGCTTGCCTATCGCCGTGGCCAGCAACTGTGGGAGGACGCGCGGGAGAAGGGTGTCGTCGGCAGCATGCAGGCGGCGAGCGGATCAGCCGCTGCCTGGGCTACGTCCGCGCGGGGTCTCATGGCCGCCCTCGGTGGCACCGGTCATGAGGAGCAGCACGTCGCACCTCGCACGACCGCGACCGGCTCGGCGGCGGCCCGGGTCCTGGCCGAGTCCAAGACAGCCAAGACAGCCAAGACAGCCAAGACAGCTTCGGCAGGGCCAACGTCCGCCGCATCCCTCGATCACAACGCTGAAGGGCCCCGCTGATGGATTCGGCCGAGATCCGATCCCGGTTCCTCCGTTTCTTCGCCGACCGCGGCCATCAGGTGGTCCCCTCCGCCTCACTGCTGCTCGATGATCCGACGTTGCTCTTCGTGAACGCCGGCATGGTCCCGTTCAAGCCGTATTTCCTCGGGGAGGCCCCGCCTCCGTACCCCACGGCCACGAGCGTGCAAAAGTGCGTGCGCACCCTCGACATCGAAGAGGTTGGCAAGACAACGCGCCACGCCTCCTTCTTCCAGATGGCGGGCAACTTCTCTTTCGGGGACTACTTCAAGGAGAGGGCGATTCCCTACGCGTGGGAACTGCTGACCGGGCCTATTCCCG
>JALQUH010000038.1 GCA_023263845.1 Candidatus Nanopelagicales bacterium
AGCGTCACTAGATCCAGGTCGGCATCCACATCCGCCAGGTCCATTGCAGATAGGGAAGCGTCTCGCCGGTCCACACCGGGTAGAACCACCAGCCCAGGACGACGGCGAGTAGGACCACGCCTCCGGAGATGATGGCACCTAGACGGCGGCGTTCGGGCGGAGAGTCGGCCGGTCCCAGGATGGCCCCTAACGCCATGGCCAGGGCCATAGCGACGTAGGGCACGAAGATCACCGAGTAGAAGCTGAAGATTGTGCGATCCAGGTAAAGCAGCCAGGGAACCCAGCCCGCGAGAACACCCACCAGCACCGCACCCGCGCGCCAATCACGTCGTGCTGCCCATCGCCACAGCGTGTAGACCAGCGCCACAGAGCCGATCCACCAGATGACGGGATTGCCCACGGCGAGTACCTCGGCGGCACATTTGGTCGACTCGCAGCCTCCATCGCCAGCCTCGAGGCTGCGCCAATAGAACGACACCGGCCGGGTCTGCAGGAACCAACTCATCGGGTTGGACTGGTAGGAGTGATCACCGGTGAGGCCGACGTGGAATTTCCACGCCTCAGCGTGGTAGTGCCACAAAGACCTCAGGGCTGCGGGGATGGGCAAAGCGGAGTCCATGCCGTCGGCCCAGGTGCGACCCCATCCGGAGTCTCCGCGCAACCATCCCGTCCACGTCGCCAGGTAGGTCACGGCGGCGGATCCCACCATCGCCAGAGCGGCTGTTGGTGCGCTGCGCAAGAAGGTAGCGGTCCATGGTTGACGCACCGCGAGTTGTCGCCGTAGGGAGATATCCCAGAACACGGTCATGAGGCCGAAGAAGGCCAGGTACCACAGGCCGGACCACTTCACCCCGATCGCGAGGCCGAGTGCGACACCGGCCGCCCATCGGTAGGGCCTTGGGCCTAGGCGCGGGCCCCACTCGCTCGGTGCCAGTGGCACCTTGTCGGCGAAGCGTTTGCGCACGTGATCGCGGTCCAGCAGCAGCAGGCCGAAGGCCGCGAGGCAGGTGAAGGAGATGACCATGTCGAGTACGGCGGAGCGGCTCGTGACTAGATGCATACCGTCGACAGCCAGCAGCAGTCCGGCGACGACGCCGATCAGGTCCGATCGTGTGAGTCGCCGAGCGATGCGGGCGGTCATGAGGATGGCGAGCGTGCCGAGCACGGCCACGGCGAACCGCCAACCGAAGGGGTTCAGGCCGAACATCCACTCACCGGTAGCGATCACCCATTTGCCGAAAGGCGGGTGGACCACGAAGGAGGGGTCGTCCTTGAAGATGTCGATCGTGCGCCAGTTGCCGTCCGAGGCCAAGATGATGTCGTTGACGCTGTCGTCGAACTGCATCTCGTGCCCATAGCGCAGCAGGGACAGGGCGTCCTTGGCGTAGTAGGTCTCGTCGAAGGCGAATGAGTGTGGCCAGTTGAGGTTGACGAATCGGATGATGCCGCCGAACACCATGACGGCGAGGGGTCCGATCCAGCCCTTCCACCCGGTGAGACGGAACGGTGGGAAGAGGGTGGCGGCGGTCGTGCCGAGCGCCGGCGGCGCGGCGGACTTCGTTAAGGCGGCCACCGCGCCATCGTAGGTGCTGCGCGGCGGCGACGTGTGCCTGGCGGGATGGGCACCTGACAGGATGAGCCCATGAGCGGCGAGGGACGACTGGTGCTCGCCGGAACCCCTCTCGGCAATCCGCAGGATGCTTCGGCCCGGCTCGTGGCAGCCATAGCGACAGCCGACGTGATCGCGGCCGAGGACACGCGCCGCTTCCACCGCCTCGCCCGCGACCTGCAGGTGACACCGCGCGGTCGCGTGATCTCGTTGCATGACTCGGTCGAGGCCTCACGTGTCGAAGGGATTGTCGCGGCGGTTGAGTCCGGCGACACCGTCCTCGTCGTGAGCGACGCGGGCATGCCGGCGGTCAGCGACCCGGGCTATCGCGTCGTGCGCGCCTGCCTCGACGAGGGGCTCGCGGTCGGCGTTCTGCCCGGTCCGAGCGCGGTGCTGGCGGCGCTGGTGGTGTCGGGGTTGCCGGTGGACCGGTTCTGCTTTGAAGGGTTCCTCCCGCGCCGTTCCGGTGAGCGACGCCGACGTGTGACGGCCTTGGTCGACGAACCGCGCACCATGGTCTTCTTCGAGGCTCCCCATCGCGTGGGGCAGACCCTTGCCGACCTGGCGGAGGTGTTCGGTGAGGAACGGCCCGCTGCGCTCGCCCGTGAACTCACCAAGACCTACGAGGAGGTGCGGCGGGGCACTCTGGGTGGGTTGCGGGACGAACTCGGCGAGGTGCGAGGTGAGATCACCCTTGTTGTCGCCGGGGCGCAGTCCCAGGGGCCGCGCGGGGATGCTCAGGCGTGGGGGACCGCCGTGGCTGATCTGGTGGCCGCCGGGGATGACGCCAAGTCGGCCATCGCGGCGGTAGCGAAGCAATACGCCACCCCGCGGCGCGATGTCTACGACGCCTACGTCGCCGTCAAGGCAACCGGTCCGCGAAAGTAGGATCGCTCCCTATGGCGGCCTACTACGTGACGACGCCCATCTATTACGTCAACGACGCGCCCCACATCGGGCATGCCTACACGACGACGGCCGGCGATGTGCTGACGCGCTGGCGTCGGCAACGTGGCGATGACGTGCTGTTCCTCACCGGCGTCGATGAGCACGGAACCAAGGTTCAGCGGGCCGCTGAAGCCGGGGGCGTGTCGCCGCAGGAGTGGGTTGATCGGCTCGTGCGAGATTCGTGGCGACCGGTCCTGGAGACCATCGATGCCGCCAACGATGACTTCATCCGCACCACCGAGCCTCGTCATACCGAGCGCGTGCAGCGCTTCTGGGAGGTCGTGCGCGACAACGGATATGTCTACGAGGCTGACTACGAGGGGCCCTACTGCGTGGGTTGCGAGGAGTTCAAGCTCCCCGGAGACCTGCAGCTTCCCGAGGACGGTGGCGAACCGCTGTGCCCGGTTCATGGTCGTCCGGTCGAAATGGTCAAGGAGAAGAACTGGTTCTTCCAGTTGTCCGAGTTCACCGACGCCCTCATCGCCCATTACGAGGCCAACCCCCAGGCCGTCGAACCGGCCAGCGCCTACAACGAGGTGATGGCCTTTCTGCGCGGCGGACTCGTCGATATCTCCATGTCCCGGTCCAGTGTTGCGTGGGGTATCAGCCTGCCCTGGGATGAGCGGCAGGTCATCTATGTGTGGTTCGACGCACTCCTCAACTACGCGACCGCGGTCGGGTACGGCGCCTCCCAGGGCACGCCCGATGCCGAACTCTTCGCCCAGGCCTGGCCGGCCGACGTCCATCTGGTTGGCAAGGACATCCTGCGCTTTCACGCGGTCTATTGGCCGGCCATGCTGCTCGCGGCAGGCCTTCCGCTCCCGAGGAAGGTATTCGCGCATGGCTGGTTGCTGGTCGGCGGTGAGAAGATGAGCAAGACGCGCCTGACCGGCATCGCCCCCGAACACATCACCGATCACTTCGGATCCGATGCCTTCCGGTACTACTTCATGCGCGCGATTCAATTCGGCCAGGACGGGTCGTTCTCCTGGGAGGACATGTCCGCGCGTTACACGGCCGAACTCGCCAATGGACTGGGCAATCTCGCCTCGCGGGCCACCGCCATGGTCCAGCGCTACCGAGATGGGTCACTGCCGGCGAGCGGGCCTGCGACCGAAGCGGAGCAGACACTGATCGATCTCCTCGCCGAGGTAGCCCCGCGCGCCGATGCGGCCATGGGCGCGCTGGACTTCTCCGGGGGCATTGCCGAGGTTCGACGGTTCATCGACGCGGTCAACCTGTACGTGACCGAGCAGGAGCCCTGGGTGCTGGCCAAGGACGAGGCGCTGGCGGAGCGGCTGGACACGGTGCTGGCCACGGTGTGCGAGGCCCTGCGCGCGATTGCTGTTCTGTACAACCCGGTCATGCCCAAGGCGATGGGCCAGTTGTGGGAGCAGCTCGGTGCTGAACCGGCGCTCGGCCCCATCGCGGGGCAGCGCGTCGGCGAGGTGGCTCGATGGGGGCAACTGCCAACTGGCGTGGCCGTCACCAAGGGCGCCGCCCTCTTCCCGCGCCTTGAGGAGCCGGCGGAGTGAAGGACCGTCCAGACCAGACCGAGCCGTTGCCGGTGCCGGTGGTGGACTCGCACTGCCATCTGGACGTCACCGACCGTCATCTGGGCGACTCCCTCGATCCTGACCAGGCACTGGCGCTTGCGCACGCGGCCGGCATCACCCGTGTCGTACAGGTTGGCTGCGACGTGCCGTCCTCGCAGTGGGCGGCCAACCTGGCCGACCGGCGCCCCGACGTCATCGCAGCCGTAGCCCTGCATCCCAATGAGGCACCGAGGTTGGTCGAACGGGGTGGTCAGGCGGCTCTGGAGGAGGCGCTGGTACAGATTGAAACGCTGGCGCAACGCGATGGTGTGCGAGCCGTCGGCGAGACCGGTCTGGACTACTACCGCACTCGGGACCGGCAGGCTCAGGAGATTCAGCACGAGTCGTTCCGTCGACACATCGACGTGGCCAAGCGTTTCGATCGCACGCTCGTCATTCACGATCGCGATGCGCACGAGGACATCCTGCGGATCCTTGACGAGGAGAAGGCTCCCGAGCGGGTCGTCTTCCACTGCTTCTCCGGTGACGCAACCATGGCGGCTCACTGCGCCGATCGCGGCTGGTGGTGTTCCTTTGCCGGCGTCGTGACGTACAAGAACGCTGAGGACCTGCGGGACGCCCTGCGGGTGCTACCGCGCGAGTCGATTCTCGTTGAGACCGATGCGCCGTACCTCACTCCTGTCCCGCACCGTGGCAAGGTCAATGCCTCGTATCTCATCCCGCACACCGTGCGCGCAATGGCCGAGATCCGTGACGTGGCCGTCGAAGAGTTATGCCACGACCTGTGGGACAACTCCCAGCGCGCCTTCGGGGAGTGGTAGCGCCGTGGTCGACGGCCTCCTTGGCCCCGGCGATATCCGCGAACTCGCGGCGCGCTTGAACATTCGCCCGACGAAGCAGTGGGGGCAGAACTTCGTCGTCGATGCCAACACGGTTCGTCGCATCGTGCGCTTGGCCGCGGTAACTGCAGATGACACGGTCCTCGAGGTCGGCCCAGGCCTCGGCAGTCTCACTCTTGGACTTCTCGCCGCAGGGGCCGAAGTCATCGCTGTCGAGATCGACCCAACGCTGGCCGATGCGTTGCCGCACACTGTGCACCGCCATCGGCCGCAGGACGTGAAGCACCTGACGGTGATCGAGGCCGACGCCCTTCGGGTCGTCGAACTGCCGAGCGAACCGACCGCACTGATCGCCAATCTTCCTTACAACGTGGCGGTCCCCATCGTGTTGCACCTGTTGCAGACCTTCGAGTCGATTGAGCGCGGACTGGTCATGGTCCAGGCCGAGGTGGCCGACCGCCTGGTGGCGCCGCCGGGCAGTCGGACCTACGGAGTCCCATCGGTGAAGTTCGCGTGGTACGCACAGGGCGAGCGAGCCGGCGCGGTCCCGGCGAGTGTGTTCTGGCCGGTTCCACGAGTGGAATCCGGACTTGTCGCGTTTCAGCGGCATGCAGCACCGGTGACCGAGGCGTCGCGCGCGGCGGTATTCGCCTGTATCGATGCGGCCTTCGCGCAACGGCGCAAGACCCTGCGTGCTGCCCTGGCCGGATGGGCTGGGTCGGCCACAGCGGCCGAACACCTCTTGCTCGCGGCCGGTGTCGATCCCTCGGCGCGCGGTGAGGCACTCGATGTGGCTGCCTTTGCGCGCATTGCGGGTGTGCGGGCGCAGCAGGTCTGACCGCGGGCCCGGTACTGTCACCGCGTGACCGGCGTACGTGTGGCGGTGCCCGCCAAGATCAACCTGAGCCTGAGGGTGGGGCCTCTGCGTCCGGACGGATTCCATGACCTCGCGACGATCTTCCAGGCGGTTTCACTGATCGACGAGGTGACGGTCGCTCATGGTGAGCCCGATTCGGGGCGCCTGGTCACCGTGCGGGGTCAGCGAATCGATGGGGTGCCGCTCGATGACCGGAACCTTGCAGCGCGCGCAGCGATCGCCGTTGCGCAACTCGCGGGATTGGACGACCCCGATGTGCGCATTGAGATCGACAAGTCCATTCCGGTGGCCGGCGGTATGGCAGGTGGAAGTGCCGATGCTGCCGCGACGCTGCTCGCCTGTCGTCGCCTGTGGGAAGTCGATGTTGACGATGCGGTGCTGCATCGACTCGCCGCCGAACTCGGCTCGGATGTGCCGTTCTGCCTGCTCGGTGGCACGGCGCGGGGTACGGGGCGTGGAGAGCACCTCGTGCCCGTCCTCGACGGTGGCCAGTGGCACTGGGTCGTGGCCTTCGATGAGGGGGAATTGTCCACGCCCGAAGTCTTTGCTGAATGCGACCGCCTTCGCGCGATCGGAGCTGCCGAGCCGACGCTCGGCAGCGACGACGAACTGATCGCCGCCCTGCGTAGCGGATCGCCGCAGGAACTGGCACCGCTGCTGGTCAATGATCTGCAACCGGCCGCCCTGGCACTGCGACCGTCCCTCGCGGCGACCCTGGAACTCGGTACCGAGTTGGGGGCCCTGGCGGGCATTGTGTCGGGCAGTGGGCCCACCTGCGTGTTCTTGGGCGCGGATCGGGATCACGCCATCGGACTCGCCGCGGAACTGGCCGGGACCGGTCGCGTACGCGGTGTGCGGCATGCGGTCGGCCCCGTGCGCGGGGCGCATCTCGTGGCGTAGGAGTTAGCCACCGGCGGGGCGAGGCTTTGCCTCGAGGTGGGCCAGCCCGTTCCACGCGAGGTTCACCAAATGCGCAACGACCTCATCCTTCTTGGGCTTGCGCGCATCGAGCCACCACTGGCCGGTCTGCGCCACCATGCCGACGAGCATCTGGGCGTAGAGCGGCGCCCACCTCGTCGGCATGCCGAAGGCCTTGAACTGCACGGCTAGGAGGTTGTCCACCTGCTCGGCCACGTCCACGAGCAGGCCGGCGAAGGTTCCCGGGGGAGTGCCGTCGGCGGAATCCGGCGCGCGCGTCACCGGCGTGTCGCGAACCAGTATGCGAAATCCGTCGGGATCGCGGTCGATGAAGTCGAACAGCGCCATGCCTGCTCGCTCCAATAGGACTCGTGGATGCGGGTGCTCACCGTCGTCCGCCGGACTCGACAGCGCGGTGGTGATCGAGTCCAGCAGGTAGCCCATCTCGCGATCGACGACTACGGCGTACAGGCCCTCCTTGCCGCCGAAGTGCTCGTAGACCACCGGCTTGGAGACGCCCGCTTTTGCGGCGATCTCTTCAACGGAGACGGCCTCGAATCCTTTCTTGGCGAACAGCCGCCGACCCACGTCGAGAAGTTGCTCCCGGCGCTCCTGGCCGCTCATCCGTATTCGCTCGCGCTTCTCCGCTCGGCGTGGAGTGCGCTGGCTGACGGCCAGCTCGGTGACCGTTGACTCGTCCGTCGTGACAGACCCTTCGGTGGTCATGCGTCGGTTGCCACCGGAGCGCGGTAGCCGCGGACGCGGTTCGCGAGGGAGGGATCGGCGAGTTTCGCAGCAATGCGTTCCGGCTTGGGCCAGCGCACGTCGTGAATGATGCCCATGCGCTCCCACAGCCGCAGGAGCTCGGCACTGAGATCGAACTGGCGAGTGAGGACTCCATGTCGGGCCGACGTCGGCTCGACATGATGCAGGCTGTGCCAGGCCTCACCCATCGATGGCACCGCGAGCCACCACACGTTCGCTGATTGGTCTCGGGAATCGAACGGGCGCGTTCCGAAAACATGGCACACCGAGTTGATGGACCACGTGACGTGGTGCACCAGAGCCACCCGGATCAAGCCCGCCCAGAAGAAGGCGGTGAGGGCGCCGACCCAGGACCACGTGATGAGACCACCGAGAAGGGCGGGCAGCAGCAGGGTCGTGGTGACGACGGCGGGGAACCACCGAGAGAGAGCTCGCAGGTCCGGATCCCGCGCGATGTCGGGTGCATAGCGGTCCACGGGCGCATTGAAGTCGTCGATGAGCCAACCCATGTGGGCGTAGTACAGCCCCTTGGCGACGGCGCGTCGGGAGGTGCCGAAGCGCCACGGCGAGTGGGGGTCACCGACCTCGTCGGAGTACTTGTGGTGCTTGCGGTGGTTGGCGACCCACTGGTCGATGGAGCCTTCGAGAGCGAGCGAGCCGGCCACGGCCAGGGAGATTTTGAGCCAGCGTGCCGCCTTGAACGAGCCATGCGTGAAGAAGCGGTGGTAGCCGACTGTGATCCCGATGGCGGTGACGACGTAGAAGACCGCCGCTAGGGCGATGTCGACCCAGCCGAGCCAGCCGCCCCAGGCCACCGGAATGGCAGCGACCACCGCGAGGAGGGGCACGACGATGAAGACGCCGATGGTGATCCGCATCGAGGTGCCCGTGGTGGTGAGGGGTTCGGCGAGCGCCGAACGCTCCCGAGGTGACAACTCGTTGGATGCGGGCAGTTCGATCTGTGCGGTCACCGGCGACACTCCATCCCATCAGGTACCTACGGTTCCGTAGGTTACGGTGCCGTAGGTAAACCCGTCAAGGACCTACCCGCTCGACGTTCTAGAGTTCGACAAGCCCGTCCCCGGTCGTCTAGTGGCAGGACAGCGGACTTTGAATCCGTCAACGGAGGTTCGACCCCTCCCCGGGGAGCCTCGCGCCGTGAGCCCACGCGTTCGGACCACCTCGGGACGCGCGCCCGTGCCGGTGGCAGGATGACGCCCGTGACCGAGTCCCGGCCCGCCGCCGTCATCATCCTCGCCGCGGGCGAGGGCAAGCGGATGAAGTCCTCGACGCCGAAGGTGTTGCACGCCATTGCCGGGCGCAGCCTGATCGGCCATGTTCTCGAAGCCGCCTCCGCGGTGGACCCGGCCCATGTGGTCGTGGTCGTCGGTCACGGGCGAGATCAGGTGCTCGCGCATCTGGAGGAGGTTGCCCCCTGGGCGGACACCGTGGTCCAGGAGGAGCAGCACGGCACCGGTCACGCGGTGCGGATTGCGATGGGCGCTCTCATTGCCGAGCATGCGTTCACGCCGGGACCGGTGATCGTTCTCAGCGGCGACACACCGCTGCTCACCGGACAAACGGTCGCGGCGCTCGTAGAGGCGCACACGAGTTCCCATGCGGCAGCCACACTGTTGAGCGCCGTTCTCGACGACCCCAGCGGCTACGGCCGAGTGGTTCGCGACTCCCATGGAGCCGTTGAGGCGATCGTCGAGCACCGTGACGCCGACGCATCGATCCTGGACATCGCGGAGATCAATGCCGGGATGTACGTCTTCGATAGTGCCGAACTCATGCCCGCCCTCGACCGCATTGGCAGCGACAACGATCAGGGCGAGCAGTACCTCACCGATGTCGTAGGGATCCTGCGCGCCCAGTCGCACCCGGTGTCGGCGGTGAGAGTCCCAGACTCCGCCGAGATCCTGGGTGTCAACGACCGGGTTCAACTCGCCGAGGCCGCGCAGATCATGCGCGACCGGATCAACGATCGGTGGATGCGTTCGGGCGTGTCCATGCTGGATCCGACAACGACCTGGATCGATGTGGATGTTGATCTCGAGGCGGACGTCACTCTGCTGCCGCAGACGTCACTGCTCGGTCCGACCACCGTGGCGAGCATGGCTCGCATCGGTCCGGGGACGACGTTGACGAGTTGCGAGGTCGGTGAGGGAGCCGTCGTGATCCACACCTGGGCGAATCTTGCGGTCATCGGCCCGCGTGCCTCGGTGGGACCGTTCACCTACCTGCGGCCGGGCGCCCGCATCGGAGTCGACGCGAAGGCGGGGGCGTTTGTCGAGATGAAGAACGCCGAACTCGGTGATGGCGCGAAGGTCCCGCACCTGTCCTACGTGGGTGACGCCGAGATCGGCGCTGGTACCAACATCGGCGCGGCGACGATCTTCGTCAACTACGACGGTCAACAAAAGCATCGAGCGATCGTGGGCAAGCACGCGCGTGTGGGCAGCGACACGATGATCGTCGCGCCGGTGACCATCGGCGACGGTGCCTACACCGCGGCGGGTTCGGTCGTCACCGAGGATGTGCCACCCGGCGCGATGGCGGTCGGCAGGGCCCGGCAGCGCAATATTGACGGCTGGGTGGAGCGCCGGCGGCCCGGAACAGCCTCCGCGCAGGCCGCCGCCGAGCATGACGCGGGCGAAACGGATTCGGGAGCGACCGATAGGTGAACGAAGCAATGATGAAGGAGACGCCGTGAGCGAGTTGATCATCCCGCCGAGCAAGCGCCTGGTGGTGCTCAGTGGTCGAGCGCACCCGCAGCTCGGACAGGAGGTGGCCGACGCTCTCGGTACGTCGCTGTGCCCGATCTCGGCGTACGACTTCGCCAACGGTGAGATCTTCGTGCGTTTCCAGGAGTCCGTGCGCGGCTGTGATGCTTTCGTCATTCAAAGTCACACCACGCCCATCAACACCTGGATCATGGAACAACTCATCATGGTGGACGCACTCAAGCGAGCGTCCGCCAAGCGCATCACGGTCATCGCACCGTTCTACGGCTACGCACGCCAGGACAAAAAACACCGTGGACGCGAGCCCATTTCCGCGCGACTTATGGCTGACCTGTTCAAGTCGGCCGGTGCTGACCGACTCATCACCGTGGACTTGCACACGGCCCAGATCCAGGGCTTCTTCGATGGGCCCGTTGATCACCTCTTCGCCCTGCCCTTGCTCGCGGATCACGTCGCCGCGCGCGTCGACCGCGAGCGCATCACCGTTGTCTCGCCGGATGCGGGCCGGGTGCGCGTTGCCGAGAAGTGGACCGACATCCTCGGTGCCCCGCTGGCGATCATTCACAAGCGTCGTGATCCCGACACACCCAACCAGGTGCGCATGCTCGAGGTTGTCGGTGACGTTCAGGACCGCGTATGCGTGGTGGTTGACGACATGATCGACACAGGCGGGACGATCGCTCAAGCGGCAGAGACCCTGTTCGACAACGGCGCGGCGGACGTCATCGTTGCCGCCACGCACGGGATCCTCAGTCCGCCCGCCACGGCACGACTCAGCGAATCGCGCATTAGTGAGGTCGTCGTGACCAACACACTGCCGATCCCCGAGGATCGACGCTTCGACAAACTCACCATCTTGTCGATTGCGCCCCTGCTGGCCAAGGCGATCTACGAAGTCTTCACCGATGGCTCGGTCACCCGCATGTTCGAGGACGCCTGACCGAGGTGGTAGCCTTCACCACGCTCCTCGGCGAGGGTGACGGTTCACCGACACCGTGATCGACGTGGCCCGCGGGATTCCTCCCGCCCCGCGCCTGGGTGCGCCTGGCCACATACGAGGAGGACCCGTGAACATCCGCTTGGACGCCGAACCGCGCTCGGATTTCGGCAAGGGAGCAGCCCGTCGATTGCGTCGGGACGGTCGCATCCCCGTCGTCCTCTACGGCGCCGGTGTTGAGCTGGTCCATCTGTCGCTGCCCGGGCACGAACTCGAGCAGGCGCTGCGCAAGCCCAAGGTCACCTTGGAGATCGTCCAGGGTTCCTCGACCACGCTGGTGAAGCCCCGCGACATTCAGCGGGATGCCGTGCGCCGCACGATCGAGCATGTCGACCTGATCATCGTCACCGAGGCCGAGGCACGCGAGCGTGCCGCCGAAGCGGAGATCCTGGTGGCCGAGGCCGCCGCTGCCGCAGAAGCCGCTGCCAATGCTCCTGAGCCGTCGGGTCCGCCGTTGGAAGAGTTCGAGGCCAAGGACGCCAGCTCTGATGATGCCGCCGATGGCGACGAGGATGCTGACGGCACCGAGGGCGCCGAGGACTGATCCCCGCGATGGATCCCTGGCTCGTCGTGGGCCTGGGCAACCCCGGACCCGAATACGGCAGGACCCGACACAACGTCGGCGTCATGGTGGTGGAGTCCCTCGCCGAGCGTTGGGGCGGCCGACTGAAGTCGCATCGCGCGACCCATTGCGAAGTCATGGAGAGCCGCTACGCCGGTCGGCAGGTCGTTTTGGCGCGCACGCGCGGCTACATGAACGAATCCGGCGGTCCGGTCAAGGCGCTGGCGGACTATTACGACGTTGAGCCCGATCACCTCATCGTCGTACACGATGAACTCGATATCCCCTTCGGCGCGCTGCGTATCAAGGAAGGTGGCGGTGACGGCGGGCATAACGGTCTTCGCAGCATCCGGCGTACGCTCGGCACCGGCGACACCGTCCGTCTGCGCGTTGGCATTGGCCGACCACCCGGTCGGCAGGATCCGGCGGATTTCGTGCTGCACGCCTTCAGTGGAACGCAGCGCGAGGAACTTCCGGCCATCCTGGCAGAGGCGGGTGACGCCATCGAGTGCATCATCACCGACGGTGTTGCCGTCGCCCAGAATCGCTACCACACGGAGGCAAGCACATGAATGCTCAGGCACCTGCCGATCTGACTGACATGGAGGTCTCCGCCCTCATCGCAGCCGAGGCGGGACGGGTCCTGCTCAACCTGCGCGCGTCCTTTGACGTGGGTCCTGAGGGTGAGCGCGCGGATGACCTGCGCAAGGCCGCTGACCGCGCCTCGCACGAGCACATCGTGGCCCGCTTCGCCGAGCTTCGCCCCGATGACGCCGTTCTGAGCGAAGAGGGCAAGGACGATCCGATCCGGTTGGAGTCCGACCGCGTGTGGATCGTCGATCCTCTGGACGGCACGAAGGAGTACGGCCAGGGGCGCACCGACTTCGCCGTACACATCGTCCTGTGGACCCGTGATCCGCAGGCACCGGGTGGGGGACTCTTGAGCGCCAGCACCGTGGAGCTCCCCGCGCAGGGCCTGAGTCGTCGACAGGACGATGTCGTCTTGCCGGTACGTGACCTACCCAGGGACCGACCGGTGCGGATTGTCGCCTCCCGCACTCGACCGCCGGCGGTCCTCGCGGACGCGGTGCGCATCCTCGACGAAGCGCTGCAAGCCCACGGGCACGACACCGGCGTGGAGATCGTGGACGTCGGCTCGGTGGGAGCCAAGGTCAACGAGATCCTCTCCGGCCGTGCTGAGGCCTACGTGCACGACACGGGCTTCTACGAGTGGGATGTCGCCGCACCGCTGGCCATCGCGCACGCGCAGGGGCTGCCCGCAGCACACGTGGATGCGTCACCTATCCCGTTCAATCAGCCCACGCCGTACGTGACCAGCCTGCTGGTCGGTCTTCCCGTCATCACCGAGCAACTCCGCGATGCGATGCAGCAGGCGGGGAGTGCGTGACGCTGCAGGGTTTGGCAGAACTCGCCGCACGCATCCCCGGGTCCGGCGCGGTCAACGATGCTGCGCTTCGCGGCGTGAGTGGACGCCATGTCACGGCGATCACCGAGAGCCGGCCATTTCTCCTGGCGCAGATCGGCGCCGCTTTGCCACCGGGCCAACTCACCTGTGTGCTTACCGCCTCGGCCCGCGAGGCCGAGGACCTGGCCGCCGCCGTGGAGGCGATCCTCGGTCCGGGTACAGCGGTGGACCTGCCTTCCTGGGAAACCCTCCCGCATGAGCGGCTGAGTCCTTCGGCGGAGACGGTGGGCCGTCGCCTTTCGGTGCTTCGCCGTATCGCGCACCGGGGTGCCACCGATGACCTTCGGGTCGTCACGGCCCCGATCCGAACTGCGCTGCAGCCGATCGTGCATGGGCTGGGCGACGTGGCGGTGATCTCGCTGTCGGAGGGCGATCACGTAGACCTCGAGGAACTCTCGGTCGCTCTGGTCGAGCGGGGCTATCTGCGCACCGACCTGGTCGAGAAACGCGGCCAGTTCGCGGTTCGCGGCGGCATCATCGACGTCTTTGCCACCACGGCCGAACATCCGGTGCGTGTCGAGCTCTGGGGCGATGTCGTCGAGGAGATTCGTGACTTCGCGGTGAGTGACCAACGGTCGCTGAGCCATGTCGAGCGTATCGAGATCCACCCCGCGCGAGAACTCATGCTCACCACGGACGTGCGCCACCGCGCACGCGAGTTGGCCGCTGAGCACCCGTCTTTGCGCGACGTCTTCGATCGCCTCGCCGAGGGCATCGCAGTGGACGGCATGGAGGCACTTGCTCCGGTCTTGGCGGACAAACTGCATCTGCTGACCGATGCGCTGCCCAAGGGCAGCCTTGTCGTGGTGTGCGATCCCGAGCGCGTTCGCGCCCGTGCTGAGGAACTCGTGGCAACGTCGCAGGAATTCCTCGAGGCGTCCTGGCACAACGCCGCAGCCGGCAACGTCACTCCCCTTGACCTCACCCCCCTCGACCTCGAACCCGCGGCGTACCGCACCATCGCCGACCTCGAGCAGAGCGCCGCCGGGCGACTGCAATGGTGGACGACCGATCCGTTCGCCCAGGAAGATGCCGACGACATCGTCTTCGAGGCGTCTCCGTTGCCGGACCGGCAGGGTGATCTGCTCGGTGTCCTTGAGCACATCCGTGATTGGCTCACGCGTGAGCAACTCGTCATCCTCCTCGCGCAGGGCCGGGGGTCGGCCGAGCGCTTCGCACAGTCGCTTGCCGAGGAAGGCATTCCGGCCTCGCTCATAGAGGACGAAATCCCCGAAAGGTCTGCGCGCGTTGTCGTTGGTACCGCCCGCATTTTCGACGGCTTTGTGTGCACGGGCGGGGGATTCACCGTGCTCACCGAGGCTGACCTGCTCGGTGACCGCTCAGCCGTGCGTGAGAGCGCCCGGATGCCATCACGTCGTCGGCGCACCATCGATCCGCTGCAGTTGTCGCCGGGCGACTTCATCGTGCACGACCAGCACGGTGTGGGTCGCTATGTCGAGATGACGCAGCGCACCGTCGCGGGTGCGACCCGGGAGTACCTCGTCGTCGAGTACGCCGCATCCAAGCGAGGTCAACCCCCTGACCGCCTCTACGTCCCGTCGGATCAACTGGACCAGGTCAGTCGCTACGTCGGCGGAGAGGCACCCACGCTGAGCCGGCTCGGCGGCGCGGACTGGCAGCGCACGAAGGGGCGTGCCCGTCGCGCAGTGCGCGAGATCGCCGCCGAACTCGTGCGCCTGTACGCCACGCGCACCGCGACACCGGGACATGCCTTCGGCCCGGACACAACCTGGCAGCGTGAACTCGAGGAGGCCTTCCCCTACGTCGAGACCCCCGATCAACTGGCCAGCATCGACGAGGTCAAGGCGGACATGGAGCGCGGCGTACCCATGGATCGCGTGATCTGCGGCGACGTGGGCTACGGCAAGACCGAGATCGCGGTCCGTGCGGCGTTCAAGGCGATCCAGGACGGCAAACAGGTCGCCGTCCTCGTCCCCACCACCCTCCTGGTCCAGCAGCATCTGCGCACCTTCGCGGAGCGGTATGCGCCGTTCCCCGTCACGGTTGCCGCACTGTCGCGGTTCCAAAGCGACGCCGAGGTGCGTCGGACGCTGGAGGGCCTCGCCGACGGCAGGGTTGACCTCGTGATCGGCACGCACCGCCTCCTCACGCCCGCCGTGCGGTTCCGGGATCTGGGGCTGGTGATCGTGGATGAAGAACAGCGCTTCGGTGTCGAACACAAGGAGCATCTCAAAGCGCTGCGGACCAGCGTCGACGTCCTGTCGATGTCGGCCACCCCGATCCCTCGCACCCTGGAAATGTCCCTCACCGGCATACGTGAGATGTCGACGATCCAGACACCGCCGGAGGAGCGGCATCCGATCCTCACCTACGTCGGTCCCTACGATGACCGACAGGTGGCTGCGGCTATCCGTCGTGAACTCCTTCGTGACGGGCAGGCCTTCTTCATTCACAACCGGGTCGAATCCATCGATCGTGCTGCTGCACGGTTGCGCGATCTGGTCCCGGAGGCGCGGATCGCCGTTGCGCACGGCCAGATGAATGAGCATGATCTCGAGCGCATCGTTGTCGACTTCTGGGAGCGACGCATTGATGTCCTCGTCGCCACCACCATCGTCGAGAATGGCATCGACATCCCCAATGCAAATACGCTCATCATTGATCGTGCTGACACCCTCGGCCTGTCCCAGCTGCATCAGTTGCGCGGTCGGGTTGGCCGCGGCCGTGAACGTGGCTACGCCTACTTCCTCTATCCGGCGGAAAAGCCGATCACCGAAACGGCGTACGAGCGGCTGTCCACGATTGCGCAGCACACCGATCTCGGTTCGGGGATGCAGATCGCGATGAAGGACTTGGAGATTCGCGGCGCCGGCAACATCCTGGGCGGCGAGCAGAGTGGTCACATTGCCGAGGTCGGTTTCGACCTGTACGTCCGCCTGGTGGGGGAGGCGCTTGCCGAGGCGCGGGGTGACGCTCCCGAGGGCCCAGGCGAGATCAAGGTGGAACTGCCCCTGGACGCGCACATCCCGCATGACTACATCGAGCACGAGCGGCTGCGCCTCGAGGCCTATCGCAGTCTTGCGGCGGCCTCGACCGACGCCGAGGTGGATGCGGTGACGGAGGAACTCCTTGATCGGTACGGTCCGCTACCGACCCCCGTAGAGACTCTCCTCGCCGTCGCCCGCTTCCGTGTCCGGGCGCGGGCCGCCGGGATCGATGAGGTCGTCCTCGCCGGGCAGAAGGTCCGCTTCCACCCGGTCGAACTACCGGAGTCGCGCTTGATGCGACTCACCCGGCTCTACCCGGGAACACTGGTCAAGCCAACGGTCCGTACGATCCTGGTGCCGAGGCCTTCGGCCCCGACCGGCGACCTGGACGTGCTGGCATGGGCGACTGAAGTCCTTGGCGTGATCGATACGACGCAGACTGGGAGCACGGCATGACTCACCACCTGACCATCCGCGGCCGAGTGATCCTCGCCGCAGCGGCCGCCGCAGCCGTCTTCGGACTCAGTGGGTGCGCCGGGCTAGGACAGGCTGGCGCCGCGGCGACCGTTGGTGACACCCAGATCAGCACCGAAGACCTGACGGCATCAGTCGATGCCGTTCAAGAACAGCGTGGGGAGATCCCCGGTGAGCCGGACCTTGCGCTGGTGACCGGCACGCTGCAGCGCAAGATCATCATCGAACTCGTCGACCTGGCGTGTGCGGAGCAGGGTGTCAACGTCACGCAGGGCGAAGTGGATCTCGCTCTCCTCAGCTATGACTCGCAGTTCGGTGGCCGCGACGCCGTCGTGCAGGCCTTCCTGGAAAGCGGCGTACCCGCCGATGAGGTCCAGGAGCAGGCGCGCCTGTCACTGCAGGTGCAGGCTCTGGGGGCCGCCCTAGTCCCCGATGCTGATCAGAGCGGTCAGCAGCAGGCGGTCGTGCAGTACGTCACAGGGTTTGGCCTGCAGACCGGCGTTGATGTCAGCCCGCGATTTGGCACCTGGGATCCGCTGACACTGCAACTCGGTCCTACGCCGACCGATCTCGCGGCCCCGCTCCTCACGCCGCTGGCGCTGTCCTAGCCGCCATGTCCGACGGCTCAGCCACGGCTCAGGACGCTGACAGCCTGCGCGAACTCGTGGCGGTCATGGACCGCCTGCGCTCGCCCGGGGGGTGCCCCTGGGACGCCGAGCAGACGCACCGCAGCCTGGTCGAGTACCTCATTGAGGAGGCGTACGAGGTTGTCGAGGCGATCGAAGCCGGTGACCGCGACCACCTGCGCGAGGAGCTCGGGGATCTGCTGCTGCAGGTTGTCTTCCATGCGCGCATTGCCGAGGAAGATCTGCAGGATCCCTGGGGTATCGATGATGTGGCCGACGGCATCGTCGCCAAGTTGGTTCGACGCCACCCGCACGTCTTTGCCGACAGCACAGCTCAGACGGCGGCGCATGTCGAGTCGCAATGGCACGAGATGAAGACGGCGGAGAAGGGACGTACCTCGGTAACCGAGGGCATCCCAGCTGCGCTCCCGGCACTTCTCCTGGCGGCCAAGTTGCTCAATCGCAGTGGTGGGCTCGACGTCGAGATCCCCGCCCGTGCGTCGGCCGAATCCGTCCTGGCGGGTATGACGGATGAGGCCGACCTGGGTGAGTTGCTCCTGGCGATTGCGGCGGTGTCTCGCGACCGCGGCTGGGACCCCGAGTCTGCGCTGCGCGGTGCGGCGCGCGCCCACGCGATGCGCATCCGTGCCGTCGAGGGAGTTGACCCGGCGGGCCGATAAGGTTGGCGATATGGCCAGCATTGACGACATCATCGCCCGCGAGATTCTCGATTCCCGCGGTAATCCCACGGTTGAGGTCGAGGTTGTTCTCGATGATGGCGCCGCGGCGCGCGCAGCCGTCCCGTCCGGTGCTTCCACCGGCGCGTTCGAAGCGGTCGAGCGACGCGACGGTGACCAGGGACGCTATCTAGGCAAGGGAGTCCAGGGGGCCGTCACGGCCATCGAGGATGAGATCGCTCCGGAGATCCTGGGCATCGATGCCATGGAGCAACGGATGATCGACCAGGCCATGCTCGATCTGGATGGCACTCCCAACAAGGCGCGGCTCGGAGCCAACGCGATCCTCGGAGTCTCCCTCGCCGTTGCTCGAGCCGCTTCGGTGTCGGCCGATCTGCCTCTCTTCCGCTACGTCGGTGGACCCAACGCGCACGTCCTGCCGGTCCCGATGATGAATATCCTCAACGGAGGGGCCCATGCGGACTCCAATGTCGACATCCAGGAGTTCATGATCGCCCCGATTGGCGCCGCGACGTTCTCCGAGGCGCTGCGCCAGGGAGCCGAGGTCTATCACTCGCTCAAGAGTGTGCTGAAGTCAGAAGGTCTCGCGACCGGGCTCGGCGACGAGGGCGGGTTTGCGCCAAGTCTGCCGAGCAACCGTGCAGCGCTTGAGCTGATCGCCAAGGCGATCGAGGGCGCGGGCCTCGTGGTGGGCTCGGATATCGCGCTCGCCCTGGATGTTGCCTCCACGGAGTTCTACCGCGACGGTGCCTACCAGTTCGAAGGTGCCGACCGGTCCAGCGAATGGATGACCGGCTATTACGAGAGCCTGCTTGACGACTTCCCGCTGGTATCCATCGAGGATCCGCTCGCCGAGGATGACTGGTCCGGCTACGTGCACCTGACCGACGCTCTTGGTGATCGCGTCCAACTCGTCGGCGACGACCTTTTCGTCACGAACCCTGAGCGCCTCGCACGCGGTATCGCTGAAGGCGCCGCCAATGCCTTGCTGGTCAAGGTCAACCAGATCGGCACGCTCACCGAGACCCTCGATGCGGTGACGCTGGCACAGACCAATGGCTTCCGCTGCATGATGAGTCACCGTTCGGGGGAGACCGAGGACACGACCATCGCCGAGGCCTCAGCAGAGAAGGTCAGTGCTACCGAAGTTCTCGTCGAGATACACGATATAACCTTTCATCCCCGGCTCGAGCCTGAAGTGTGGTTGGTCCAGGCTCTGGCAAAAGGGGACCGCGACGAGTTGGCGATTCAGACCTGCACGGAGCTGGGAGTTGATCGAATCATCCCCTGGCAAGCCTCTCGCAGTGTTTCGCAATGGAAAGGGGACAAGATCCCCAAGGGCGTGGCTCGGTGGCAAAAAATTGTCACCGAAGCGGCCAAGCAGTCCCTGCGTGCGTGGGTTCCCCCTGTCGATCAGCCCGTCACGACGAAAGATTTGGCACACCTGGGCACCACTACCCAGCTGGTGCTCTTGGACCCAGACGCGACGGATTCACTCTCCGCGTATATTCCCCCACAGGATCGTCCCCTCGTGGTGATAGTGGGTCCCGAAGGGGGTATCGATCCGCGGGAGCGCGACCTTCTCATGGATTCCGGAGCGATAGACCTCAAGCTCGGCTCAACGGTCTTGCGCACATCGAGTGCCGGTCCTGCCGCGCTCGCGCTTCTGAATGCTTCGATGGGGCGTTGGTAATACCTGGGTGCGCGCCCGGGAGCCAAGTTCTAGACTGATGACCATGAGCGAGCCGTCTATCTTTTCCCGCATTATTGCGGGAGAAATACCTGCGGACATCGTGTTCCAGAACGAACGCCTCATCGCGCTGCGTGATATCGCCCCACAGGCCCCCGTTCACCTGTTGGTGGTGCCCAAAACCGATGCCTATGCAGATGTGCGGGAGCTCGCGGCAGGAGATCCCGCTCTGCTTCACGAAATGGTTCAGGTGGCTGGTGAGCTAGCCCGGGAGCATGCCGATGGTGACTTCCGTTTGGTCTTCAACACCGGCGTAGGGGGAGGCCAAACGGTCTTCCACGTCCACGCGCATGTTCTCGCGGGCGGCCTCGAAGAGGGATCACTTGCCGGCTAAATCACAGGATTCTGTGTCCCTTACGGTGGACGTCGACGATGTTGCGATGATTCGGGTCCTCGGTGTCCATGACCGTGTGCTCTCCCAGGTGGAAGCACAGTGCCCCGGCGTGGTGATCGTGGCTCGGGGAAACACCATCACGATTTCCGGAGCACCCGATGAGGTACATCAAGCTCACCAGCTGGTCAATGACCTTGTGAAGTTAGCCAAAGAAGGTGTCGATTTGGGAGCCAGGGATGTCACCACGGTGGCGGAAATTCAAAAGTCGACCGGGAAGAGTGCTGCCGGTTTCTTGACCGAGCCCATCCTGTCCTCCCGGGGTCACACCATTCGTCCCAAAACCTTGGGCCAAAAGAGCTACGTGGATGCCATCAACCAGAACACGATTGTGTTTGGGGTGGGACCCGCAGGAACAGGAAAGACCTACCTGGCGATGGCCACGGCGGTGGCCGCTTTAGAGCGAAAAGAAGTCGATCGCATCATTTTGACCAGACCCGCTGTTGAGGCGGGAGAGCGATTGGGTTTCTTACCGGGAACCCTGACCGACAAGATTGACCCCTACCTCCGTCCTCTCTTTGATGCGCTCCACGAAATGATGGACCCGGATCTCATCCCCAAACTTCTTGCCAGCGGCACTGTCGAAGTGGCACCTCTGGCCTATATGCGTGGACGAACTTTGAATTCGTCGTTCATTATTTTGGATGAAGCCCAAAACACGTCGCCTGAGCAAATGAAGATGTTCCTCACTCGACTCGGTTTCGGCTCGAAGATGGTCATCACGGGAGATATCACCCAAATTGACCTTCCGGGCGGCGCTAGTGGGCTGAAGCTCGTGGGAGGAATCCTCGACGAACTTGACGACATTCATTTCGAATACCTCACCGCACAAGACGTCGTGCGCCACTCGCTCGTCTCTGCCATCGTCGATGCGTATGCCCGTCACGAATCAGCGCAAGGGGCCAAACGTGTCCGTTGAGTTGACCAACGAATCGGGGTTCAGTGTTGATGAAGGGTCCCTTCAAGCCCTCACCATGCACGCGATGGCTCATATGAAAGTCCACCCTGATGCTGATGTTGCGATCGTCCTCGTGGATGAAAAAACCATGTCGGATCTTCACCTCCAGTGGATGGATGAACCGGGCCCCACCGATGTCCTGAGCTTTCCCATGGATGAGCTTCGCCCGGGATTAGAAGGTGATGACGCCGTGGAGGGAATCCTGGGGGACATCGTGCTGTGCCCCACGGTTGCCCAGCAACAAGCCGAGGCAGCGGGTCATTCCCTTATGGATGAGCTCCACCTCTTGACCGTTCACGGCATGCTTCATCTCCTCGGATTCGATCATGCTGAGCCTGAAGAAGAGAAAGAAATGTTTGGTCTTCAAGGCGAGATTCTTCGTGCTTTTGGGGAGAGTGCGTGATGGCTGTCGCCTTCGTTGTGATCGCGGTGCTGCTCATCGTGGTGGGTGGATTACTCACCGCGATTGATTCTGCATTTTCCTCCGTGGGAAAGAACGACCTCATCGAAGTGGCAGCCGGGAAACGAAAGCCCCAAGCTCTTCATCGCATTGCCAGTGATTTGCCCGCCCACCTCACCGCGTTGAGGTTTGTCCGCGTTGTTGTAGACACGGTGGCAGCAGTCCTCATCACGCTCGCCGCCTCCATGTGGCTCACCCAATGGTGGCAAGTTCTTCTGGTGGCGGGAGCGATTGTCACCGGTGTCTCGTTTGTCGTGGTGGGGTCGAGCCCTCGTGCCGTGGGTGCCCGAAATGCCCTGTTCATGGTGAGGACTTTCGGAGGTCTCGTGCGCGCCGTGCGTGTGAGCGTAGGGCCACTGGCCGAGGGCCTTGTAGTCCTGGGCAACATTGTGACTCCTGGAGTGGGCGGAACCGCTACGGTCACGAGCGAGAACCAATTTCGCAACTGGGTTGATGAAGCA
>JALQUH010000058.1 GCA_023263845.1 Candidatus Nanopelagicales bacterium
TTCGAGGTACGCCGCAACGGAATCGAGCTCACCTCGGGCCTGGTCCGAGCCAGCGCGGCTTCCGGCCAGCTTGACTGCGGACCCTGGGCCCTCGAGACGATCATGATCGGAATCCCGGCGTGGTACCCCGAGACGGGCGACGAAGTGCGTTTCGCCTTCATTCGTGGAGTCGGTCCGGGCGTGGTCGTCGGCCCGTGGGGCCCATGGACAAGTTGGCCGACCAGTGATGTCAGTGACCCGACCGTCGCGATCACCGCTCCGGTCAACGGGTCGGTGGTAACCGGGGACGTCAACTCGGTCGTCACGGCGTCGGACGACCTCGGGATTGAGCGTGTCGAGATTCGGTCCGGCACGCGTCTTCTCGGCACCGCCCTGGTGCCCTCCAACGGCGACACCTGGACCATCCCGTGGGATTCGTGGGCACTCCCGGACGGACCCGTCACCTACACGGCGACCGCCTATGACACGTCCGGCAATTCAGCCATGATCGAGGGGCGCGTGATCGTCAAGAATCCGCCCGCCGTCGATGCGACGTCCGCCAAGGGGGCGACCGTGGTCAAGGTGTCAGGCAAGCCGAACTTCAAGGCCGCCAAGCCGCTCACCGTGCAGGTCCCTCGCGGCCAACCCGTGGTGATGCGCGTCAAGGACCCTGTCTATGCGGGTGCGAAGGTGTCGGTACGTCTCGGGAATTCCTGGGTGGCGTTCGGCACGGTAGACAAGAAGGGCTGGGTGCCCACTCTCCAGATCAATGGCCCGGGCCCTTACCTGATGCGGCTGCAGCCGAAGACTGGCAAGCCTGGCTACCTTGGCCTATCCGTTTAGCGCACCTCAACGATCGGCAACCGCAAGGCGCCGGGCGCATGCTCCGGCACCACCGGGTTTTTGGGTGTCACAGCGTCCAACCGCTGATAGGTCGACCCCAAGGGTGGCCGCTCATCGCTCTCCCCCTTGTTGGGCCACAGTGCCATGGCCCGCTCCGCCTGGGCGGTGATGGTGAGTGAGGGATTCACCCCGAGGTTGGCGGTGATCGCCGAGCCATCGACGATGTGCAGGCCCGGGTAGTTGTAGACGCGGTGGTAGGGATCGACGACCCCAGAGTCCTCGCAGTCGCCGATCGCGCAGCCGCCGACGAAGTGTGCGGTCATCACCGCATCGAAATTGTCGAAGACGTTTCCGCCCGCGATGCCGTCCACCTTCTCCGCCATCCGCGTCACGACCTCCTCGGAGATCGGGATGTATGTCGGGGCCGGGTTGGACTCATCCTGACGAGTCGTCAGCCGCCAACCGAGGCGGCCGCGCTTGCCGGCGAGCGTCAGCGAATTGTCGACGGGCTGCATGACCAGGGATATCACCGCGCGCTCACTCCATTTGCGCACGTTGACCAGTTGAGCGGCATTGGCGCGTTGCCGCCACAGTTCCTTGGTCCACGTACGCCAACGCGGCACGCCCGGCTCCGGACGCGTGAGGACCGACTGCAGCAGCCCCATGGAGTTGCTGCCCTTGCCGTAGCGGCAGGGTTCGACGTGCGTACCGACATCGTCGGGAAAGAAACTTGACGTGATCGCGACACCGCGGGAGTAGTCCGCATCAGCCGACCGCGCAACCGCCCCGAGGATCGATTCGGAGTTCGTGCGTGACAATCGTCCGAGCGCGCGCGACAAGCGCGGCAAGCGTCCCTCGTCCTTCATCCGGTGCAGGATCTTTTGCGTGTTATAGGTGCCCGCGGCCATGATCACATGCTCGGCTGTCAGCGTCCGAGTGCGTCGACCCCAAGCACCGGTGCGCTTGGTCGTGACCGTGTAGCCACCTGACTCGATGGGATCGATTCCAGTCACGGTCGTCAGCGGCAACACCACCGCACCAGCACGTTCGGCGAGCCCCAGGTAGTTCTTTGGCAGGGTGTTCTTCGCGTTGTGACGGCATCCGGTCATGCACTCGCCACACTCGGTGCATCCCGTGCGATCCGGTCCTACACCCCCGAAGAAGGGGTCCTCCCGCGTCACTCCTGGACCGTCGCCGAAGTAGACACCGACCGGCGTCATGCGGAAGGTGTGACCCACTCCCATGTCATCGGCGACCGCCTTCATCACCGCATCACTTGGCGTCATCGTTGGGTTCTCCACCACGCCGAGCATGCGGCTTGCCTGGTCGTAATAGGGCGCGAGCTCATCGGCCCAGTCGGTGATGTGGGCCCACTGACGATCCTCGAAGAAGCGCTTCGGCGGGACGTACAGGGTGTTGGCGTAGACAAGCGAACCGCCCCCGACGCCAGCCCCGGCGAGAATGACCACGTCCTTGAGGATGTGGATGCGCTGAATACCCGTGCATCCCAGCGCCGGGGCCCACAGGAATCTCGGCAGTCGCCAGGAGTTCTTGGGGTAGTCGTCCTCGGTGAATCGTCGGCCAGCCTCAACGACGGCTACCCGGTATCCCTTCTCCGTCAGGCGCAGAGCCGCCACCGACCCGCCGAACCCCGAACCGACGATGAGGACGTCGACATCGAATCCGCTCATCTTCTTTATCCCCTCAGATACGCAAGCGCCCCATGGCGCCCACGGACGCGGCGAGCACGCCGCCCCACCTTTGCCGATCCAGCCCGAGTTGGGGGCCGAATCCGAGGACTCGCTGTGTCGCAATCGTCTGAACCTCGGTGTAGTTCAGCAGGCCCTGATCTCCGTGGCGGCTGCCGAGTCCGGACTCTCCGACTCCCCCCATGGGTGCGCCCATCGATCCCCAGCTTGCGGCGTACCCCTCGTTGACATTGACCGAACCGGTGTTGAGACGGCGCGCGAGTCGCCGCCCCTCCCGAAGATTCGAGGTGAGGATCGAGGCGTTGAGTCCGTACGTCGTGTCGTTGGCCAGGGCGACCGCCTCGTCATCGCTGAAAACGCGGTATAGCGATGCCACCGGACCGAAGGTCTCCTCTCGACATACGGCCATGGACTCATCGACACCTTCAAGCAGGGTGGGTTCGAAGGCGAGCGGGCCGATATCAGGTCGCGCACGACCTCCGGCGAGCACACGCGCCCCTGCGGAGACCGCATCATCGACGTGGGCCTGGACGCGACCGAGATGCGCCGACGAGATGAGGCACCCGACATCGCCGTCCCAGCCAAGGTCGTTGGCGATGGTGAGTCCGGAGACGCGCCGAGCGAATTCCTCGACGAAGGCGTCGTAGACAGCATCGTTGACGTAAAGACGCTCCATGGAGATGCACAGTTCACCGGCGTTGGAGAAGCACGCGCGCACGGCCGTGTCAGCGGCCTTGATGGGGTTCGCATCGGCCCGAACGATCATGGCGTTCTTGCCGCCAAGTTCGAGGGTGCAGCCGATGAGGCGGCGTGCGCACTGTTCGGCCACGATGCGCCCCGTGGCCGACGATCCGGTGAACATCACGTGGTCGACCTGATCGACCACCGCGGGCCCGATGTCTGCCCCCTCGCCGGTGACGACCGAGTACAGACCGTCCGGCAAGCCCGCCTCCCGCAGCAGAACACCCGCCCACGCCGCCACGAGACTGGTCTGGATGTCGGGTTTGACGACGACCGCATTGCCCGCCAGAAGGGCCGGGATCGCATCACTGACACTCAACGACAGGGGGTAGTTCCATGGCGCGATGATGCCGACAACGCCAACGGGCTTCGGCACCACTTCGACGCCCACGAGCAAGGGAAGCGCACCCCGCGAGCGACGTGCCTTCAGGACATGCCCGGCCCGGCGACCGTAGTACTGACACACCAGGGCTACGTCGAGCACCTCCTCGAGCGCATCCGGCCGGGACTTGCCGGTCTCGGACTGCAGCAGGTCGAGGGCGTCGGACCGCCGACGAAGCACCAGATCGTGGAAGCGACGGATGATCCGGACGCGGTCACGCACTGGCGTCTGTGCCCAGGCGCGCTGGGCATCGCGCCCGACGGCAACAACGCGGGTAACGTCATCCGCGACGGAGAGCGGAAGGTCGTGCAGGTGGGCACCGGTGAAGGGAGCGGTGACCGGCCGCACCGCCGAGGTGTGACTGGTGGCAAATTCGCCAGCGAGTGGATGCAGGACCAGATCGGCGGTGATAGTCACCTGGGCGATGCTACGCCGGGTCGGTCAGGACCGCTCGATCCACGTGCGCATCCACGTAGCCGCGGAGTTCGGCCCGGGCACGGTCCTCATCCCAGCCCAGGTACGGCGCCACAAAGGGAATCACCGCTTCGGCTGCCGACTTGCCTCCGTCGACGGACTCCGGCGCGATTCGTAGGCGGCGCACCAGGATGTCCTCCAGGCCGAGCGCTCCTTGATGCGTGACGGCGATGATCGCCTCCGCGGGCAGATGCCAGCCACCGGGCAACAGCGGCTCGCCAAGGCGCGGGTCATCCTCAACCAGTCCAAGGACGTCGCCGATGCGCGACCCGTGCCGCCGCAGGAGGCGCTCCATGAGCGGCAGGGGAATGCCCGCTCGTTCTGCAATCGCCTCCCGGTCAGCCCACAGGTCGGCGAAGCCGACCGCACCGGTGAGCGGGATGTCGGCTGTCGTCGAAGCGGGGACCTCCTCACGCTCGAGGTCGCCGACGGCAACATCGACGGCGTCTTCGGCCATCACCCGATAGGTCGTGTATTTGCCACCGGCGATGGCCACAAGGCCGGGCACGGGATGGAAGACGACGTGTTCGCGCGACACCTGCGTCGTTTCCTCGTCTTCGCCCTCGGCCACCAACGGTCGGTAGCCGGCATACGTCGCAAGCACGTCGTCGCGCGTGAGCCGCCGCTCGAGCCAACGATTCGCCTGCTCGAGGAGGTAGTCGACCTCCTCATCGGTCGCATGGGGATCGGCCAGGTCTTCGTCGACGCGGGG
>JALQUH010000096.1 GCA_023263845.1 Candidatus Nanopelagicales bacterium
CGATCCTCCGGCCGATCCTCGCGCAGGGACATCTCTTCGACCACCACCGCGAGGGAGTGTGGGACCTCATCGGTCACGCCCTCCAGGGCCGCCTCACGGATCAGCTCTGCGACCAGGGTCTCCTCCGGCTCATCGGTCACCTCGCCATCGGGGTACAGCGCGGGTCCGTCGGGCAGGCGGCCAATGAGCAAATCCGTGAGGACGTCGATATTCGCGCCATCCACTGCCGAAACCGGGACGACCTCGGCCCATTCCAGGCCCACCTTGGTCCCGAGTTCGGCCGCCTCCACGAGGCGTTCGGCCACCTGCGCCGCAGAGGCCAGGTCGGTCTTAGTGACGACGGCGAAGGTCGCGCGGGCACCACCACGGCGAGCGCGCGCCAATTCGCCGGCGATGTAGGCGTCCCCCGGCCCCACCTTCGCGTCCGCAGACAGGCATAACGCCGCCACGTCGACACTGGACCACGCCTCGCGCACAAGATCGTTCAGGCGCTCGCCGAGGAGAGTCTTGGGTTTGTGCAGTCCGGGGGTGTCGAGGATGACGAGTTGCGCATCGGGCCGGGTGAGGATCCCCCGGATAACGTGACGCGTCGTCTGCGGGCGGCTCGAAGTGATCGCCACCTTGGTGCCCACTATGGCATTGGTGAGGGTTGACTTTCCCGCATTCGGTCGACCGACGAAGCAGGCCAGGCCGGCGCGATGTTCGCTCACCCGCCTGATTCTCCCGTACGCCGTTCGGCGTCGGTTAAGCGCCCGCGTCGACCGTGGCCAAGACGGTGCCGTCGGGCGCAACGAGGTGCACCGGTACTGACGGGCCGCCCAGGTCGCGCAGCGCCGCGAAATCCGGGGGGTTTGCGGGCGTCGCGCCAACGATGACCGCCGCCTCGACTCCGCGGGATCCGGATGAGGCGGCGGTGGCCACGGCCAGGTCCAGCGCCGCCAGAGCAAGGGAAGGTAGACGCACATCGGCCGCCGCATAGGTGCGCCCGGTCTCATCGCGCAGGGCGGCTCCTTGCACCGCCGCGATGCGCCCGCGGGCACCCCGAGCGAGCGTCACGAGCTTGGCATCCTCGGCACTCAACTCAGTGGTCGGCTCACTCATGTTCATCATCCTGCACTTCGTCGGTATCAGGTGCCAGGCGCACAGCCAAGACACTGCCGATGCGATTTCGACGACCGGACGCTTCCTCGGCACGCAGGCGCCACCCATCGACGTCCACCACGGCACCGGGGATGGGCACCCGACCGAGTCGCTTGGCCATCAGGCCTAGTACGGTGTCGACTCCCTCGTCCTCACCGTCGATGTCCACGTCGATGAGGTCGGCGAAATCATCCACCTGCATCCGTGCGCTCACGCGGAATGAACCGTCTTCCAACGGCGCAACCTCGGGAGCCGCGGTGTCGTACTCGTCGTCGATCTCACCGACGATCTCTTCCAGCAGGTCCTCAATGGTGACGAGTCCGGCGGTGCCGCCGTATTCGTCGACAACAATCGCCATGTGCGTCCGCGCCGCCTGCATGTCGCGCAGAAGCTCATCGACCTGCTTGCTATCCGGGACCATGTACGTCGGCCGCATCAGTGACTCGACGGTCTCCGACTGCTCGGCATCGCGATTCTCGAAAACACGGCGTACCACGTCCTTGAGGTAGACCAGGCCGATTACGTCGTCGGCGTTCTCGCCTATCACCGGAATGCGCGAAAAGCCCGATCTCAAGCCGAGGGACAGGGCCTGCCGAAGAGACTTGTGACGTTCGATGAACACCATCTCGGTTCGGGGCACCATGACTTCCCGCACGTAGGTGTCACCGAGTTCGAATACCGAGTGAATCATCTGCCGCTCGTCATCCTCGATGAGATCCTCGTCACCGGCAATGTCCACAAGCTCACGAAACTCCGCCTGCGTCGCAAAGGGGCCCTCGCGGTAGCCCTTGCCCGGAGTGATGAGGTTGCCGACGAGGATCAGCAGGGTTGCCAGCGGGCTCAGCACGCCGGCCAGCAATCGAGCAACTCCTGCACTTCGCAAGGCGATGCGGTCGGCATGCTGTCGACCCAGAGTTCGCGGGGCAACACCAAGGACGACGTAGGAGATGACCACCATGATCACCACGATCAGCAGTAGCGCCGTCCACACGGGCCACTGAAGATCCGTACTGAGGTTGGCCACGCCGACATAGGAGACGAGCACGGTCGCGGTCACCGAGCAGGTCGTCGACAAGAAGAGCAGGACGTTGACGTAGCGCGGGCGATCGCCGAGCACGACTAGGAGCCGGGCAGCCCCACGGACATCCTCGCGAGCCAGTTCCTCGATATGCGAGCGCGAGACCCTGCCAATGGCCGTCTCGGCCATGACGAGCAGGCCGGTGACGACCATGAGCACGGCCGCCAGCACCAGGAACCAGATATCTGCACTCACGCCGATCCCCCTGCCCGCCAGGCCGTCAGCAGATCATCCTGGAGCGCGAACATCACCGCGTGACCGTCCGGTTCGGCGTGGTCGTACCCCAGCAGGTGCAGCACCCCGTGAGTGAGCAAGAGTTCCATTTCGGCGAGCGTCGAATGTCCCGCCGCCGCGCCCTGCTGGGCCGCTACGGTCGGACACAAGATGATGTCCCCGAGAACCCCCAGCGGCCGAGGGCCGTCCGTGGATCCGGGGTGCAACTCATCCATAGGGAAACTCAAGACATCCGTGGGCCCGGGGAGGTCCATCCACTCGACGTGCAGACGCTCCATCTCCACCTCGTCGACCAGCGCAATAGATAGTTCACACTCCGGATCAAGTTTGAGTCGATCGAGCAGGAAGACGGCCTGGGCGACCAGGAGCTCGGTATCGGCGAAGTTCACGCCCGAACTGTCGGACACATCGATGCTCATCGCGCTAGGCCCGGCGCGGTCCGCGCCGCTTTGTTTCGAGGCCCTGCGCTGAAGCCACCTCGGCGTCGTAGCGACCGTAGGCCTCCACGATGCGGCCGACCAGGCGATGACGCACGACGTCCGCCGATGTCAACTGGCAGAAGGAGACGTCATCCATGCCGTCGAGGATTCCTTGCACCACCTTGAGCCCGGAGACCGTGGCAGACGGCAGGTCGACCTGGGTGACATCCCCGGTCACCACCATCGTGGAGCCGAAGCCCAGACGCGTGAGGAACATCTTCATCTGCTCCGGCGTGGTGTTCTGTGCCTCGTCCAAGATGATGAAGGCGTCGTTGAGTGTGCGTCCGCGCATGTAAGCGAGAGGTGCGATCTCGATGGTGCCACTAGTGATGAGGCGAGGAATGGAATCCGGGTCGAGCATGTCGTGCAGCGCGTCGTAGAGCGGACGCAGATACGGGTCGATCTTCTCCGACAGCGTGCCGGGAAGGAAGCCCAGGCGCTCACCGGCCTCCACCGCAGGACGGGTGAGGATGATGCGCGTGACCTTCTTGGCCCTCTCTGCACGCTTGGCTGCTGCTACGACTGCTCTCTTCCTCCTTTTTTGCCCTTTTCTCTTCTGCAC
>JALQUH010000114.1 GCA_023263845.1 Candidatus Nanopelagicales bacterium
GAGGCCCAGCTGATCGTCAACTGGGAGGCGTACCCCGAAGACGTGGCGGCACTGGTGCACGCTCACCCCACTCAGAACGAGGCCATGGGCGAGGCACATCTCGCTCTCGCCGGCAAGCCCCTGCACGCACACGCCTAACCCGGAGGAATCATGTCGGTCTCGGTCACTCTCCCTGCGCTCGGTGAGTCGGTCACAGAGGGCACGATCACTCGCTGGCTGAAGAAGGTCGGCGACACCGTCGCCGCCGACGAACCCCTCGTCGAAGTCTCCACCGACAAGGTCGACACCGAAATCCCCGCGCCCGTGAGCGGTGTGCTGCTCGCCATCAACGCACCTGAGGACGCCACGGTTCCGGTCGGTGCGGAACTCGCCATCATTGGCGACGCCAGCGAAACCGTCGCTGCACCGCCGGCTCCCCCCACACCGGAGCCTGCCGCCGCAGCGACCCCCGAGCCCACCGCACCCGAGCCCGCTGCACCCGAGCCCGCAGCGCCGCAGCCTGTCGCCAGCGGCGGAGCCGCGACGTCGGTCACTCTCCCCGCGCTCGGTGAGTCGGTCACCGAGGGCACGATCACCCGCTGGCTGAAGAAGGTCGGCGACACCGTCGCCGCCGACGAACCCCTCGTCGAAGTCTCCACCGACAAGGTCGACACCGAAATCCCCGCGCCCGTGAGTGGCGTGCTGCTTGCCATTCGCGTTCCCGAGGACGCCACCGCAGCCGTGGGCGCCGAACTCGCCGTGATTGGTGCGGCCGGTGCAGTTCCCGCTGCCCCCGCCCCCGCTGCCCCCGCCCCCGCCCCGGCTGCTCCCGCTCCCGTCGCACCGGTGGTCGCTGCGACTGTCGTTGCCACGCCCAACGGTGACGACGAGCCCTACGTCACTCCGCTCGTTCGCAAACTCGCCGCTGCGAAGGGCGTTGATCTAGCCGTCGTCGTTGGTACTGGGGTCGGCGGCCGTATCCGCAAGCAGGACGTCCTCGCCGCTGCTATGCCACCACCACCACCCGCCGCACCCGCGCCGGGCACGCCGGCCACAACACCCGCTGCCCCCTCGCCCACTTCTGCCCCGGCGGCTGCGTCTGGGCTTCGCGGCACCACGGTGCCGATGTCCCGTCTGCGCCGCGTGATCGCCGACCGCATGGTCGAGTCCTTGCAGACCTCGGCTCAATTGACGACGGTCATTGAGGTCGACGTCACGCGGATCGCCCAGCTGCGTGACCGGGCCAAGCGTGACTTCGAAGCCCGGGAGGGCGTCAAGCTCACCTTCCTCCCGTTCTTCGCCAAGGCCGCGATCGAGGCACTGGCGGCCTATCCGATCGTCAACTCGTCCATGGACGCGACCGCCGGCACGATCACCTACCACGGCGAGGTCAACCTCGGGGTGGCTGTCGATACCGACCGTGGCCTGTTGGTTCCGGTCGTCCGTGATGCGGGTGACCTGAGCGTTGCGGGGCTGGCCCGCCGCATTTCCGACCTCGCGGAGCGGACCCGCACCAACAAGGTGTCGCCCGATGAGCTGTCAGGCGGAACATTCACCATCACCAACACCGGCAGCCGAGGGGCGCTTTTCGACACTCCCATCCTCAACATCCCGCAGTCAGCGATCCTCGGTACCGGAGCCGTCGTGAAGCGACCCGTCGTCATCTCCGACGATGGCGACGACGTCATTGCGATCCGATCCATGGTCTATCTGGCCCTGACCTACGACCATCGACTCGTCGATGGAGCCGACGCCGCTCGCTTCCTTGGCGCTGTTCGCGCTCGCTTGGAGCACGGTTCGTTCACGGACGTCGGGGCCTGATGCGCGTCGCGGTCACCGGAGCCTCCGGGCTCATTGGGTCGGCGCTCGTACCAGATCTACGGTCGCAGGGTCACGAGGTCATCCGAATGGTGCGTAGGGCCCCATCCGCTGCCGACGAGGTGCGCTGGGATCCGGCCACCGGCAACGTCGACCTCGCCGGACTCGCCGGTGTCGAGGGCATCGTGCACCTCGCCGGGGCCGGTGTCGGCGACCACCGCTGGACCGACGACTATAAGGCGGAGATTCTGAACTCTCGCGTGCAGGGAACGGACACCATCGCCCGCGCCGCCGCCGCGCTGGACCCGCGGCCCGACGTACTTGTCAGCGGCTCCGCGATCGGCTTCTATGGCGACACCGGCGACCACGCGGTGGACGAGTCCACGCCGCAGGGCGCCGGCTTCCTCGCGGACGTGGTCGCCGCCTGGGAAGCCGCAGCAGCACCGGCGGTCGATGCCGGCATTCGCGTACCGTTCGCGCGCACCGGTCTGGTGGTGAGTTCGAAGGGTGGCGCGTGGAAGCGCATCATGCCGATCTTCAAAGCTGGACTCGGCGGTCGTATCGGATCAGGGCGGCAGTACTGGTCCTACATCTCCCTGCGCGATGAGGTGGCCGCGCTCATCACGTTGCTCACCAATGATCACTACGCCGGTCCGGTCAACCTCACCGCTCCAGTACCCGTGACGAACTCCGAAGTCACGAAGGCCATGGGCGAGGTCCTCGGTCGGCCCACCCTGCTCCCGGTTCCCAGCATCGCCTTGAAGGTGGCGCTCGGCGAGTTCTCCTCCGACGTGCTCGGCAGCCAGCGGGTTCTCCCCGCCGTGCTGGAGGGCACCGGCTTCACCTGGAAAGATCCCTCGATCGCGTCTGCGATCGAGCAGGCGGTGGCGGGAAACTAGCCGCCCCCGCCCCAGCATCCGTAGGTGCTGTCTCGACCCGACATGTACCGATAGCCGACTCATCAGCGCCGACCGCGCCCACGCCGATGACGGCGATGGCGGCGATACCGGCCGCGACGGCGAACCAGCGCGACCGTGACGATCGAGCGCTGGACGATGCTGCGTGTCGGGGTCCGCGGGTGGACTCCCGTCGACCACGCCCCCGGAGACCTGCTTCGTCCACGTGCACGGTGGCGGCGACCGATGCCTGTACCACCGGGACGGCACTACGGCGTACGGCGAGCGGTGACGTCGGCGTACTCAGCGACGGCGCACCGTCGACCACCGGGTGCGAACGCGCAGCCAGGTCCAAGGCGGCCGCCATGCGGGCCATGGTGGGCCTGGCGCCGGGGTCCGGATCGGCACCGCAGACCAGGACGCTGACAACATCAGCGCCAACCGATCCTTCGGGAAGCAGTTGGGCCAGGAGATCGGCAAGATCGGCGACGTCGTCGTGGGCTTCTCCCCCCGGCTGCCATCCGACGAGGACCCCCGACCCATCCGGTCGCCGGCGCAGGGAGTCGCGGGCGACGGCACCGCTGGCAAAGCCTGCATCGTGCAGATGCGCGAGCCCCGCGGCCACCGGTGCGAGCACCGCCAGTACCTCAGGCCCGCTCATAGACGAGGGCAGCAACGTCGCCCCCTCGGGCACGTCGATCTCGAGGGCCAGGCCCGCCGAGACGATCGTCACCTCGCGCACTGGCGCGAGGGCCGGATGCACGATACGAGCCATCCGCTGGCAGGTGCGGCGGTGGCGGTCGCGCAGAGCAAGGTCCGGAGGAAGGTTCACGTGCAGCACGGTGGTCGTCATGGGGCCATCGTGCCCACGAATCCCAGTCGAGGGTCGTTCGTTATCCACAGGCGGCTACGGTGACGGCATGGACATCGTCGTCGTGGGAGCGGGCCTCGCCGGGCTCGCGGCCGCGAAGCACGCGACGCAGCAGGGCCATCAGACGGTGGTCCTTGAAGCAAGCGACGCTGTGGGCGGTCGCGTGCGCACCGACCACGTCGACGGCTTTCGACTCGACCGCGGTTTCCAACTGTTCAACCCGGCCTACCCCGAGGCCGAGCGGGTCCTTGACCTCGCGGCCCTGGACCTACGGCCGTTCGTCGCAGGTGCGCAGATCATCCTTGCTTCGCGCGGACGTCGTCGGGTAGCCCGGGTGGCCGATCCGCGTCGCGAACCCTCCTGGCTGGCATCCACGCTGACGGCGCCCCTGGGGTCGCCGTGGTCCACCGTTCGCTTCGGCACGTACGCACTGTCCCGGACTCTTCGATCCCCGGCCGCGTTACGTGATGAGCCCGACGTCACGGCCTACGAGGCCCTGCGTCGTGCAGGCGCCGATGGCACCCTCATCGAGCGTCTCTTGCGTCCCTTCCTGTCCGGGGTCTTCCTCGAGTCCGAACTCACCACCTCGCGCAGATTCCTCGACCTCGTGCTGCGCTCCTTCGTGCGGGGAACGCCGTCGCTGCCAGCCGCGGGGATGCAGGCGATCCCCGAGCAGCTCGCGACCGGTCTCGACGTGCGTCTCAAATCACCCGTGCGGTCCGTCCAGCCGCACCTCGTCACGCTGGACGACGGGCAGACCATCACCGCTGACGCGGTCATCGTGGCCACCGATCCGGAGACAGCAGGCCGGTTGCTGCCGCAGGTTCGCGTGCCAGCCGCACGTTCGGTGACAACCTGGTATTACCGACCCGACACACCTCCGGAGGCACTGGCCGGAGGACGCCCGGTTCTCATCGTCGATGGCGCGCGCCGCGGACCCCTCCTCAACACCGTCGTCCCCTCCCACGCCGCGCCCGCGTACGCGCCACCGGGGGTGGCTCTCGTCTCCGCGTCGGCGCTCGGCGTTCGCGATACGGTTGCGCAGGAGCGAGCTGTGCGCGATCACCTCGGCTGGCTGTACGGCGCGCGCGCCGAGCGCTGGGAACTCGTCGCGCGCTACGCCATCCCCTACGCTCTGCCAGCCATGCCGGTGCCTCTCGATGTACGGCGCCCCGTCGCACTCGGCGACGGCATCTACGTCGCCGGAGATCATCGCGACACCTCGTCCATCCAGGGAGCCCTGGTGAGCGGCCGACGCGCGTCGGAGGCCGCCCTTGCGGAGGGATCAGTCACATGACCACGCGCCGAATCTTGGCCACGAGCGGGGGATTTCTGGCGACAGATCGATGGGGTGTCATGAAGCCTGGCGCCATCATGCTGGAAGCGCTACGACTGACCGGTGTTGACCGGCCACGCGTCTGCCTCGTGATGACAGCGAGTGGGGACAACGAGAGCTACCTCGCGCGCTCCTACGCGGCCCTTGGGGCGATCGGCTGCGATGTGGACCATCTCGCCCTCTTCGAAATGCCAAATCGCGACCCGCGCGAGGTACTCGGCCGCAGCGACATCGTGTGGGTCGGCGGTGGCAGCGTGGCGAATCTCCTGTCGCTGTGGCGCCTGCACGGCGTGGACGAGGCGATGCAGGAGGCGTGGGATTCCGGCACCATCCTCGGCGGCGTCAGCGCTGGTTCGATCTGCTGGCATGTGGGCGGCCCCACGGACTCCTTCGGACCAACGCTCGAGGTCGTCACAAACGGACTCGGACTCATCCCGTATGGCAATGGCGTTCACTACGACAGCGAGGCTCAGCGCCGGCCTCTTCTGCAGCGCGTCGTCGGCGAGGGCCTGTTGCCAACGTCCTACGCCACCGACGACCGAATCGGACTACTGTACGAAGGGACCGAGCCGGTCGAGGTGCTCGCTGATCTCGATGTAGATCCGGACGCTGGCCCTGCGGCATACAGAATCGAACGTATCGGCGGCGAAGTAGTGGAATCCCGATTATCGGTGGGGCGCATCTAGGCAAGTCGGTTGCCGCGGCTGAGCAGCGCTGGCACGATCGCTGGATGCCATTCACTACGACGTTACGGACCACGCTCGTTGCTCTGGGCTCAGCTGCCGCGCTCACACTCTCAGCATGCGGCGGAGGCGGTTCGGATTCGGGGCAGGCTCAGCAGTTCTGCGATCAACTAGCCGCGGGCACCGCACCGTTCGACATCTTCCAATCGATGCGCGATGAGTACCCCGATCAGCCGGAGTGGGCGGCCGCGGCCAAGGAGTGGGCGAAGTCGACCTGCCCTGACCAACTTGCCTCGAATGAGCAGTTGCGCAACATCATCTCCAACACCGGCGGTGACCCCGACTCGTGATCCGCGGCGGGTGCTGTGGCCACCTGCCCACTAGCCGTTGCGCCCGTACGCCCGCGAGACCTGCGCGACTACGACGGAGTAGTCGGCGTACCACTGGGCCCTGCCCCGTTCCTGGGCGATGCGATGTTCGGCAACGTTCTTCCACGCGCGAGCGCTCTGGTCGTCAGCCCAGTAGGACACCGTGATGCCGACGCCGGTACCGGCATCGCGCACGGACTGGACTCCAACGAAACCGGGCTGGTGCGCAGCTAGTTCGACCATCTGTTCGGCCATCTGCGCATACCCATCATCGACGTCCGAAGCACGCACAGAAGTGAAGATGACGGCAACGGTGCCCGGCTCCACAACGGTCATTCGACGCTGAAGTTCGGCAGGTGGCGTCGTAGCCACCCCGGCAACCACCAGTTCGACCGGCCCAGCATCGACATGACGCTGGGGATAAGGATGAGCCGAACGATGAAGGCATCCACAAGAATCGCTGAGGCGAGAGCCAGACCGAAGAGTTTGATCGTGTCATTGGGCATGGGCACGAATGCAAGGAACACCGAACTCATGATGAGCGCCGCGGCCACGACAACGCGCCCGGAGCCGGCAAGACCGTGGCGAACCGCCTCGTGGTTGTCCCCGGTCTCGTGCCAGCCCTCCTGCATGCGAGATACAAGAAAGACCTCGTAGTCCATCGATAGGCCGAAGAGGATCGCGAACACCATGATGGGCAGGAAGGGCAGGATCGGGCCGGTCGCGGAAACGCCAATCAGGCTCGCACCCCAGCCCCACTGGAAGACCGCCACCGTGACGCCGAGCGCCGCGGCAAAACTCAGCAGGCTGGTGAGGGCAGCGGTGAGTGGGATGACGAGCGAGCGGAAAAGTAGGAAGAGCGCGAGGAAGCCAAGCCCGATAACGATGAGCAGGAAGAGCGGGAGGACGCTGATGAGAACGTCGGTGAAGTCCTGGGTGACGGCCTGGGTCCCGCCAACGTAGATGGCAGCACCCGACGCAGCGACCGTCGACGCGGTCTGCGTGCGCAAGCGCTCAAGCAATTGATTCGTGGCCGGATCATCAGGCGCCGTTGTCGGCTGCACCAACACACTCGTGACGATGCCGTTGTCGCTGAAAAGGCCCTTGGTATCGCCGATTTTGACCGCTTCGTAGAGGGGCAGCATGTCCTCGTTGGGCAGCGTCAGCGCGACACCCTCGGTCTGGGCGAGGTCCCGGACCGTGGTGCGCAGTGCCGTGTCGTCCAAGGGGGTGGGGAGCGTGACGGCGACGAAGAACGGTCCGTTGACACCGGGACCGAACCCCTCCGCCATGAGGTCGAAGCCCACCCGCGAGGCCGACCCCGGCTGGGCGCTTCCGTTGTCGGGGAAGCCTTGACGAAGCGAGAAGGCCGGAATGGCCAGCACGCCAACCAAGCCGAGCGCAAGGAGCGCGAACAACCACGGCGCCCGCTGCAGGAAGGAGCCATACGAGGCCCAGGCGCTTTGATCGAGGGGCTTGACCTTGGGGTGCCGCGCCCAGGGAAGGCGCAGTCCGATTGTGTGACGTCCGAGGAGGCTGGCCACGGCGGGGAGCAGGAACAGGGCGGCGAGCATGATGACGAAGACCGTGACCGCCGCCGCGATGGCAAGGCCGTAGAAGAAGCTCACTCCGAGCACGAAGAGACCGAGTAGCGCCATGATCACCGTACTGGCGGCGAACAGGACAGCGCGTCCGGCGGTCCGGGTCGCCGTATGAATGGCGTCCTTGGGCGCAGTACCGGAGAGCACCTCCTGCCGGAACCGGTTCAGGATGAATAGCGAGTAGTCGATACCGACGCCGAGGCCGATCATCGATGCGAGTTCGGGAGCGAAGGATGCAACGTCGAGGAAACCGCTGATGAGCAGGATGAGTAACTGCCCGACGACCAAGCCACTTATCGCAATGAGGATCGGCAGACCGGCCGCGATCAAGCTGCCGAAGGCAATCGCAAGAATGATAAGTGCGGCGATGACGCCCACCGCTTCACTCGCCGAATCCCCGGCGCCCGCCGCGGTGAGTATCTGCCCAGTGGCACCTACCTGGAGTTGGTTGGAGTTCGTCGCCTCGAGGACGTCGACGAACTGCTCCGCCAACTCCTGGCTCACGACCGAGGTCCCTGCGCCCACGAACGTCACGGTGGCGTAGGCGACACGCTTGTCTTTGCTGATCGTCGAGGTTGCCTCCATCGCGGCCTTGTTGGCCTCGAGTAGCGAGTTCAACTGGTCCTGGACCGACTGCGGCGTGCCCTCGGGATAGGTGACGTCGGTGGTGCCGTCGGCGAAGGCCTTATTGACTTCGTCCTGGAAGTCCTGGGGCGTCCCGGGCGGGAATGTCATGGCGTTGCTTGTGGGCTTAGGACAGTCCGGGCCGTAGGTCTTGTCGTCATACGGCGACGTGATGCACTTGATGCCATCAAGAGCAGCCAACTGTGTCAGCAGGCTGTCCACCTCCGCCTTGACCTCGGGTGACTCCACAGATCCCGAGGCCGGCGACCACACCACGTCGGCCGTGTTGCCATCCACGGCGGCGGGATTCACCTCCTGAAGAAGGTCCTGGGCAAGCGCCGATTGGGTATTGGGCAGCGAAAAGGAGTCGTTGAACGTTCCCTTGAACGAGAAAGCAAGAACACCGACACCGACGGTGGCAATCACCCAGACGAGGATGGCGATGACGGGCCGACGGATGGCCCAGGCGGACAGCGTTCCCATGGAATCCTCTCTCCGCAGGTAGCGCCACCATAGCCCCCCAGGGTCCGTTCGGGAGCGGTTCCGAGGTCAGATGTGCTGTCCGGGCTACTCTGCTCGCATGGTCGACGTCCTAGAGCTCGGTCCACTACCCGTGGACTACCGGCAGGCCTGGGAGGTGCAGAGACAAGCCCACGCTGCGGTCGCCGCCGGCGAGCGCGCGGACACCCTGTTCCTGCTCGAACACGAGGCGGTCTACACCGCCGGGCGGCGGACCGAGCCATGGGAGCGTCCCCAGGACGGCACCCCGGTGATCGACGTCGACCGCGGCGGCAAGATCACCTGGCACGGACCGGGCCAACTCGTCGGCTATCCGATCGTGCGCCTGCCTGAACCCTTCGATGTTGTCGCTCACGTGCGCAGACTCGAAAGCGGCCTGATCGCCGCCTGCACCGAACTCGGGCTGGCGACCATCACGGTGCCCGGACGAAGTGGCGTCTGGGTCGCCGGCGACGACCGAGGCCCCGATCGCAAGGTCGCGGCCATCGGCGTGCGGGTGTCTCGAGGAGTGACGCAGCATGGCTTCGCCCTGAACGTCGACTGCGACCTAGGCGCCTTCGATCGGATCGTTCCGTGTGGGATTCGCGACGCCGGAGTCACCAGCCTCACCTGGGAAGGGCTGGGTCCAATAACCGTCGGTGACGTACGCCCCACGGTGCAGCGTCATGTCGTGGCCGCACTGACCGGCGTAGGGTCGACGGCATGAGCGAGCGCAAACTACTGCGACTGGAGGTCAAGAACTCCGCGGTACCCATTGAGCGCAAGCCGCCATGGATCAAGACGCGGCTGCGCACCGGTCCCGAATACACCGCGATCCGCGATCTCGTCGACCGCGAGGGATTGCACACGGTCTGCGTGGAGGCGGGTTGCCCCAACATCTTCGAATGTTGGGAGGACCGCGAGGCAACGTTCCTCATCGGTGGCGAGCAATGCTCGCGACGGTGTGACTTCTGCCAGATCGACACTGGTCGACCGGCACCCCTTGACCGCGACGAGCCTCGGCGAGTCGCCGAATCAGTGCGCACGATGGCCCTGCACTACGCCACGGTGACCGGCGTCGCACGCGACGACCTCGAGGACGAGGGTGCGTGGCTCTATGCCGAGACCGTGCGAATGATCCGCGAACTCAACCCCGAGTGCGGCGTCGAGGTGCTCATTCCTGACTTCAGCGGCAAGCCCGAACTCCTTGGCGAGGTGTTCGCCGCGGAGCCGAGTGTCCTGGCCCATAACCTCGAGACCGTTCCACGCATCTTCAAACGAGTGCGCCCAGCCTTCCGCTACGAGCGCTCCCTTGACGTCCTCACCCAGGCACGCGAAGCGGGCCTGGTCACCAAGAGCAACCTCATCCTTGGTCTGGGTGAGACCGACGACGAGGTTGATGCCGCACTGGTCGACCTTCATGCCGCCGGCTGTGATCTGGTGACGATCACGCAGTACTTGCGACCGACCCCACGTCACCACCCGGTCGAACGTTGGGTCCCGCCCGAAGACTTCGTCGCCTGGGATGCACGCGCCCGCGAGATCGGCTTCGTGGGGGTGATGAGCGGCCCGCTGGTGCGCTCGAGTTACCGCGCAGGGCGTCTGTACCGCGAGGCGGTCGCCGCCCGGGAATCCTCGTGAGCCCTCGCGTCGTCGCCACCCACATCTGGCCTGAGGGGATCGACTCCCCGCAGGCCGTGCCGCAACTCGATCTCGACTGGGGCGGGGCCGTTGGCGATCGCCACTACGGCGAAACCATGCAGTCGGGTGCGCGACAGAAGTACCTCTACGAACGGGGCACGCAGATCCGCAACCATCGGCAACTGTCGATCGTCGACTTCGACGAGTTGGCCCGCATCGCCGCCGCACTGGGAATTGATGACCTCGCCGCCGGCGTCATCGCGGACAACATCTGCACCGAGGGAATCCCCTATCTCACCGCCCTACCCGGCCTCACCCGACTCGTGTTCGACGGCGGCGCCGTCCTAGTGACCGGTGGCGAGAACACCCCCTGCACGATCGCCGGTCAGATGGTGACCGATCGCTATGGCGGCCCGCCGGCCGAGTCCTTCCCCAAGGCCGCCATGGGACTGCGCGGCATCGTGGCCTGGGTGGACCGACCGGCCCCTATCCGCCCCGGCGAGGGGATCCGGCTCGTCCCACCGTCCCGCATGTAGGCGGAGCACCGCCGTCCAGCATATGGGCGGAGCGCAGACGATTGTCCGCGGGTAGTCTGCGGGGCATGTCCAAGATGCGCGAGCGCCTTTCTGCCCTGCGGCAGAACTACCGGATGACCAAGCAGGCTCACCGCTGGGTGGGCTGGGAGATGCTGGGCCTTTTCCTGCTGGTCACCATCGTCGTTGCGGCGCCCATCGCATACTTCGTCAACACCCTGACCGGCCTGCTCATCTCGATCCCACTCGGGCTGTTGGCAGCGACCTTCTGGTTCAGCCGTCGCGCGATGAACGCGGCATACACCTCCATCGAGGGCCAGCCCGGGGCGGCCGCTGCCGTCGTGGAGCAGATGCGCGGCAACTGGTCGGTCACCCCCGCCGTCGCCGTCACCCGCAACTCCGACATCGTGTCCCGCGTGATCGGTCGCTGCGGCGTCGTCCTCATCGGCGAGGGCCCCAGCCAGCGCGTGACGCACCTGCTCGCGAATGAGCGCAAGAAGACCGCTCGCTGGCTGCCCGAAGTGCCGATCTATGAGATTCAGGTGGGAACCGAGGAGGGTCAGGTGCGCATCGGGCGCCTGCAGCGGGAGTTATCCCGCCTGCCGAGCACCATCCGCCCCGCCGAGGTCAATGACATTCGGCGCCGCCTTGATGCCCTGAGCGCCAAGGACTCACCGGTGCCGATGCCCAAGGGCCCGATGCCCAAGGGCGGCAAGATCCCCAAGTCGATGCGCGGCTAGCGCGCGTGGGACTAATACGAATGCGCGGCTAGCGACTCATCCCCGGCACCGTGCGCCGCACCAGCACGAGCGATCCAACCGCGAGATCCTGCAGGTCCCGCCAGCGCCGACTCGGAACTTCCGTACTCAGTGCCGGACAGGACGATGCGCGACGACCGAACTTCGGCCGGCCGCATGAACTAACCTTGGGGTCGCTGAGGCGAAGGAGAGTGTTTGTCATGTTGCGCTGGAAGAATTTCATGGCCCCGACTCTGGTGGGGGTCATGTTCGCCGCATCGTCAGCGTTCGTGGCAGCGCCCGCGTCCGCAGGCCCAGCTACTTCTGCCAATAAGGGGAGCGTGCGCTACCAGATAGTCAAGGTCTCCAGCACGAAACGGGACCGGATCGTGAAAACGGCTGGCTTACCGGGACCGATGAAATGCCTACAGGTCGGCATCTTCACCAAGAAGGGGAAGCCTGTCTCCAAAAAGTGGGCCCTGGTCAGGCCATCAGGACCAGACAAAGAGGGATGCGCTGGCTCAGGCGGCGCCTACCTGCTCACACACCCAGAAGACGGTGTTTGGGCGAAGGGTCCGGCCTTCGATTCCACGGCCTACATTTCGGCGACTGATTTTTGTAGCGCCGTGGGGGACTTCGTAATGACGCACGTTCCGGACGGCCAGGACGGTGAGGCCCAGCTCATGACAATTGAATGTAATAGATGGTTCCGGAGTCATCAGTGGTGATGGAGCGGGATCGTCCTCTCCCCTGAGAGTCGGGAAGCTTCGCTAGACGTGACCTTGAATCCCCGTTGGCCTGAAACTCGGGAGCGCAAGCTCGGGCCCTCGACCCGGCGGATGTCACGAGGCGTTCAACACGAGATTGGCGTAGCGGCGGGCTGGGGCGGGCTGGAAGATGCTCGGCCTCTTTCGGCTGGTCACCATCGTGGTGGCGGCGCCCGTCGCGTTCTTCGTGAACGCCCTGACCGGCCTCCTCATCTCCATCCCCCAGATGCGCGGCTAGCGACTCATCCCCGGCACCGTGCGCCGAACTAGCACGAGCGATCCAACCGCGAGATCCTGCAGGCCCCGCCGTTTGGAGTCATAGACCAGCGCGGGAATCACCAGGCAGATGAGCAGGGTCCGGATAATACAGCGCCACAGACTCAGGCGCTGACCACCTGGACCCACCACGACAATGCCGACGAGGCGCTGACCAAAGGACGACCCGGTGAGCCAGGTGAGAACGATGATCTCCACGGCGAACACGGCCAGCGTCGCCAGCGCCGACGCGGAACTGCCGTATTCGGCGCCGGGCAGGATGATGCGCGCAACGATGATGGAGGCGAGCCAGTCGATGGCGATCGCGCCAACCCGACGTAGCAGCGATGAGGGTTCGGCACCCGCCAGGTTGGGCGGCAACCAGGTGGGACTTGCGGGGTCAGAGTGGCTATTGGGGTTGGCCGGGTCCTGGGCCCGCGGTGCATTCGCCATACCCCCACGCTAGGGGGCCCTGACGCGATCCGCTCGCTCGACCCGGACGTAACACGGGCGAAACACCAGGTACACCGACTCGTCATCCCCCGTCCCTACATTCCCCGACGACGGCAACCGCCGTCACCGGTTCGGCCCCGTGGTGGGGCGACCGAACGAGGCGATACATGTCGCGGGCAACCGCGCAGGAGGTGTCATGTTCAGCAGTTCCGAAGAAGTCCTGAAATTCATGCGGGACGAAGGCGTGGAGTTTGTCGATGTGCGATTCATCGACCTACCCGGCGTCATGCAGCACTTCAACGTGCCGGCCGAGACCTACGTCGATGCGTTCGAGGATGGCCTGATGTTCGACGGATCCTCGATCCGCGGCTTCCAAGCGATTCACGAGTCGGACATGAAACTTATGCCCGACCCCGTCAGCTCATTTGTCGACCCCTTCCGCGACGCGAAGACCTTGGTCATCAACCACTCCATTCTCGATCCCTTCACCGACGAGCCCTACAGTCGCGATCCGCGCGGCATTGCCGCGAAGGCTGAGGCTTATCTGCGCTCGACCGGTATCGCTGACACGGTCTACTTCGGACCCGAGGCTGAGTTCTACATCTTCGATGACGTTCGCTTCGAGACGCGCCAAAACGCCGGCTACTACTTCCTCGACTCCATCGAGGGTGCCTGGAACACCGGGCGCGAGGAAGAGGGCGGCAACCTTGGCTACAAGACCCGTTACAAGGGCGGCTACTTCCCCGTTCCGCCGGTCGATCACTACGCGGACCTGCGCGACGAGATGGTAAAGACACTGCAGCAGGTCGGGCTCACCGTCGAGCGAGCTCACCACGAGGTCGGCACCGGTGGCCAGGCGGAAATCAACTACCGATTCAACACTCTGCAGCACGCGGCCGACGAGGTCATGCTGTTCAAGTACGTCATCAAGAACGTCGGCTGGCAGAACGGCAAGTCCGTGACCTTCATGCCGAAGCCGCTTTTCGGTGACAACGGCTCAGGCATGCACTGCCACCAGTCTCTGTGGAAGAACGGCGAGCCGCTGTTCTATGACGAGCGCGGCTACGGCGGCTTGTCCGATCTCGCACGGTGGTACATCGGCGGCCTCCTCAAGCACGCCCCATCGCTGCTGGCCTTCACCAACCCGACGGTGAACTCCTACCCCCGGCTGGTGCCAGGCTTCGAGGCTCCGGTCAACCTCGTGTACTCGGCGCGCAACCGATCAGCATGTATCCGGATCCCCGTCACGGGAACCTCGCCAAAGGCGAAGCGCATCGAGTTCCGCGTGCCGGACCCGTCGAGCAACCCCTACCTGGCCTTCTCCGCGATGCTGCTCGCCGGAATCGACGGCATCAAGAACAAGATCGAGCCGCCGGCGCCGGTCGACAAGGATCTGTACGAGTTGCCTCCGGACGAGCTTGCCGAGATCGCACAGGTACCCGGCAGCCTCTCGGAGGTTCTCGACGCCCTCGAGGCCGACAACGAGTACCTGCAGGCGGGCGACGTCTTCCCAGCCGATCTCATCGAGACCTGGGTGGACTACAAGCGAACCAACGAGGTCGACCCGATCCGCCTGCGTCCGCACCCGCACGAGTTCGAGATGTACTACGACATCTGATCGACCCTGTTTCCGGCGGCTCAGCCCCACCGTGGGGTCCGTCCGCCGGCACCAGCTACGCGTCGAATCGCCTCGCGCGTATGAGTGGATGGGGACCGCAGACCGCGGTCCCCATCTGCTTGCGTCGGCTCCGATAAAGTCGCGGTGTGGCTCAGCGACTCGTCGTGCATATCGGCCCCCGCAAGACGGGGACGACGTACCTTCAGCGCGTCCTGCAACTCCTCTCCCCTGACCTCACCTCGCACGGCGTCCTCTACCCGATCGACTACCGGGACCAGGAGGACTACAACCACGTCGGAGCGGTTACGGATCTGACGCACAACGAGGAGAGCAAGGAGTCCAACCGGTGGACCGGCAAGGACGGCTCCGGATGGACCGGACTCGTAAGCGCCATCCAGGGTTGGGACGGCACCGCCATCATCTCGGCCGAGATGATCGGCGGCCTGCGCCCGCACGCCGCACAACGTCTTCTCGACGGCCTGGCGTCCCCCACGATCGACGTCGTGATCACGATGCGTGACCTTGGCCGAATCCTGCCCTCGTCGTGGCAGCAGCACGTGCGCAATACCCACACCCAGGCCTACAAGGCGTATCTGAAGCGCCGATCACGGGAGCGCGGTACCGAGTCCCCGGTGCAGATGCAGCCTGCCTGGGATTCCGAGCGACACCAGACGTTCTGGCGGTCCTACGCGTACGGCGCGCTTGTGCGTCGCTGGCAAGGGCTCGTCGGTCCGGACCACGTCAAGATCGTCACCCTGCCTAAGCCGGGCGCCCCGTCGACGCTGCTGTGGGATCGGTTCCGTGAGGCACTCGACGCCCCGGGCCTTCCGGAGACACCACCGAGACTGCCCGCCTTCATCGCGAATGTTGGTTCCACCCGTGCGGAGGCGATCATGCTCCACGCATTGAACGTCGAGGCCAAACGACGAGGCTGGAATCGCAAGACCACGAACGAATTGCAGCAGCGCCTACTCTCCGGCGGCTTCCTCGATCGACCCGACCGTGGCGCGCCGTTGCTCTTGCCGACGAAGTTCCTTCGCACCGTTCAGGGTTGGGCCGACACGGACATCGACGACGTGCGCACGACTGGCGTCTCACTCCTTGGTGACCTCGAGGATCTCCGAGTCCCCGACTCGGCCGCAAGCCACCGCCGCGCGGTCCCGGAGGAGGTGGCCGCCGCGGGCGCTTTCGCGACCGCCAACGCGATGGAGTACGAGGCCGAACTCATCAGGCGTCGCAACGAGCGCGAAGCGCGGATCACCCTTCCCGGACGGGTTCTACGCCGGGTTCGGGATCGGGTTCGACCGCCGCGCTCGTAAGCCCCTTCGCCGACGTAACGGCCAGGATGATGCCGATAATCGCGACGGCTCCCCAGAAGGCATTGAGAGCAACCTGCGCCCAGGCGACCTTCACAATGGAGTACACCGTGAGGAGTACGGCGGCACCGAGGTTCATCAGGTGATAGGTCTTGCTGCGAGCATTAAGCCGATGCGTGGCCACGAGCGCATACGCGCTGACGAGAAGTACGGCGCCACCCCAACCCACGACTTCCCAGACGATCAGCACGGGCTGAGTGTAGGGGCTAGCCGTAGAACAATCGCTCGACAACCGTGCGAGCGCGGCGCGTGGCGCGCCAGTACTCCTCCAGCAGTTCGGCCGGCGGGTCGAATCCGCAGATGAAGGCGACAGCCGCCAGGTCGCGTCCCTGAGCGGGGACCAGGTCCGAAGCACGCCCCAGCGCCAGGACGTGCGCGTTGCGAACGCGGGTCGCCAGCAACCAAGCCTCACGAAGGACCGCGGCATCCTCGGCGACCACGAGACCCACTCGTTCCGCGGTAGTGAGGGCGTCGAGGGTCGAGGTCGTGCGTAGACCGGACTCGGTGGAGCCGTGCTGCATCTGCAGGAGTTGAACCACCCACTCAACGTCGGAGAGCCCACCGCGACCCAACTTGGTATGCAGGGTCGGATCGGCCCCCCGCGGTAGCCGTTCGGACTCCATGCGCGCCTTCAACCGCCGCATCTCGCGCAGGGGCTCGGCACCGAGCCCGCTGCCCGGCCACCGAAGGGCGTCGATGAGCTCCTCAAATGACTCGCCCAGGTCAGGATCACCCGCTACCGGGCGCGCCCGCAGTAGGGCTTGTGCCTCCCACGGGGCTGACCATCGTTCGTAGTACGCACGGTAGGAGTCGAGGGTGCGCACCAGCGGCCCCTGCCTCCCCTCCGGTCGAAGGTCCGCATCAACTACAAGAGCAGGGTCATCGGACGGAGCCATGAGTAGTCGACGTACCTCGTTGGCCATCGCGAACGCGGCGTCCGTGGCGGTCTGCTCATCGGCTTCGGGGAGCGGATCATGGACGAACATAACGTCGGCATCACTTGCGTAGCCCATCTCGCGACCGCCGTAGCGGCCCATCGCGATGATGGCGAAGCGCGTCGGGATGCGCCCGTCTGGCGAGGCTTGCGCCGCGGACCTGACGGCGATTTGCAGGGCGCCGACCAACGTCGCCGTCGTGAGCTCTGAGATGGCGAGCATCACCTGCTCGGTCGACAACCGTCCGAGGAGATCCGCCGCAGAGATTCGGAAGAGTTCGCGGCGCCGGATCGATCGGATGGCCGCAGCCGCGTCCTCCGGGCTTTCGTGACGCAGCACGGCGCTGAGTGCCTCACTCTCCAGGCTCTCCCGCGATCGAGGTTGCAGATCATCATCCTCCACGAGCAGCGAGACACCGTCGGGCGAGCGCAGTAGCAGGTCCGAAGCGAACCGACTGGCGGTGAGGATGCGCGCCATACGTTCGGCCGCAAGCGACTCATCACGCAGCAACCGGAGGTACCAGGGTGTGGATCCAAGGTCGTCGCTCATCCGGCGGAAGCCGAGCAGGGCCGCGTCGGGGTCAGGGCCGTCGGCGAACCAGCCGAGGAGCACCGGCAGCAGGGTGCGCTGGATCGCCGCCCGACGCGAGACACCCGACGTCAACGCATGCAGGTGCCGTAGCGCACCCTCGGGATCGGAATAGCCGAGCGCGGTGAGGCGCTCCTGCGCTGCCTCGGCCGTGAGGCGCGCGCTGCCGGCGTCGAGCCGGGCCACCGCATTGAGCAGCGGCCGATAGAACAACTTTTCGTGAATCCGCCGCACCTCGCGGCCCTGCCGCCGCCACTGCTCGAAGAGTTCCTCCATCGGATCCTGACGAAAGCCCAGCGAACGGCCGATGCGCCGTAGATCCTCCTCCGCCTCTGGGACGATGTGGGTTCGCTTGAGGCCCTGCAGCTGGATGCGGTGCTCGAAGGTGCGCAGGAAGCGGTAGGCCGCCGCGAGCGTGGCGCCGTCCTCCCGGCCGACATAACCCCACAGGGACAGCGCTTCGAGCGCCTCCATGGTCGTGGGGCTGCGCAGCATGACGTCTGTTCGGCCATGGACCAGCTGGAGCAGCTGAACGGCGAACTCGACGTCACGCAGGCCACCGCGGCCGAGCTTCAACTGACGTTCGGCGTCCTTGCCCGGGACGTGATCCTCCACCCGCTGGCGCATCCGCTGGACGTCGTTCACAAATCCGTCCCGGTCCGCCGCGGACCACACGAACGGGGCTAAGGCATCGACATACGCCTCTCCTAGTTGTCGATCACCGGCGGCAGGTCGAGCCTTGAGCAGGGCTTGGAACTCCCAGGTGCTGGCCCACCGCTCGTAATAGCCGACATGCGACGCCAGCGTTCGGGTAAGCGCGCCCTGCTTGCCCTCGGGGCGCAACGCGGCATCAACCTGCCACAGCGACCCTTCCGCCGTGGCTTCCGAACATGCGCGCATCATCCCCGTCGCCAGCCGGGTCCCGGTCTTCAGCGCCGCCGCCTCATCGCCACCTGGCATTGGCTCGGTCACGAAGATGACATCAACATCACTGACGTAGTTCAGCTCTCGTCCACCGCACTTACCCATGGCGATGACGGCGAGCCGGCAGGGCTCGGCGCCAACCGGCAACTCTGCGCGAGCAATGGCGAGCCCCGCCTCCAAGGCCGCATCCGCCAGGTCTGCCAACTCGGCGCCGACCACGTCGAGGGGGGCGCGATAGACCAGGTCTCGAATTGCCGTCGCGACGAGTTCATCGCGGTAGGCCACGCGCAAGGCATCGAGCGCGCCCTCCGCCCGGGCGATGGGGTCGACGTCGTGGGGATCGGCGCCTACCGCGCGAAGCAGCGCGGTTCGCCGGTCCGCCGACGGCGGGCTCGTCGGATCGACCCGGCCCAACTCGCCAACAACTCGGGGGTGCCGCACCAGATGATCAGCAAGAGCCCGTGATGTACCCGCGATGGCGATGGTGGCGTGGAGCGCGGCTTCATCGGCGGCAAGGCGCGCGACATTCACCCCGGCCTGGGACAACTCGACCAGCACGCGCAGGGCCTGATCAGGATCGGCAGCGCCGCCGAGCGGCTCGATGAGCCGCGCTGGCTCGATCCCGGGGATGCTCAGAAGGTCGGCCTCGGCGCGGGTCGGATCACCGAACCCGCGGCGGGCCAGCAGCCCGGTCAACGACGTCGAGCGATCAGTCACGAGATGACGCTAGCGCGTCCGCTCGACTGCGGGTTGCTTGAGCAACCGGGTTGAGGCGCCTTCAGAGCGTGGGAAGCAACCGTTCGAGCTCCCAGGGCGTCACCTGCCGCCGATAGTCCTGCCAGTCGGCTCGCTTGTTGCGCAGGAAGAAGTCGAAGACATGCTCTCCGAGGGTTTCCGCCACGAGCTCGGAGCGTTCCATCTCGCCAATCGCCTGGTTCAACGTGTCAGGAAGTGGACGAATACCCATGGCCTTGCGCTCAGCTGCCGTCAAGGACCAGACGTCTTCTTCGGCCCCCGGGGGGAGTTCATAGCCTTCCTCAACGCCCTTGAGCCCTGCGGCGAGCATGACGGCAAAGGCAAGGTAGGGGTTGCAGGCGCTGTCAATGGAGCGCAACTCGATACGGGTCGAATTGCCCTTGGCCGGCTTGTACATCGGTACGCGCACCAGCGCCGTACTGTTGTTGTGTCCCCAGCACACCATGGCCGGTGCCTCTGCGCCGCCATTGAGTCGCTTGTAGGAATTGACCCATTGGTTCGTCACCGCGGTGTACTCGGGGGCATGCTCAAGAAGGCCGGCGATGAACGAGCGAGCAACCTTCGACAGTTGATACGGCGCGCCAGCCTCATGGAACGCATTGCGGTCACCCTCGAACAGTGACACGTGCGTGTGCATGCCCGAACCGGGCGCATCCCGAAACGGTTTCGGCATGAAGCTCGCGTAGACGTTCTGCTCGATGGCAACCTCCTTGACGACAGTACGAAAGGTCATGAGGTTGTCTGCGGTGGTCAAGGCATCGGCGTAGCGCAGGTCAATTTCCTGCTGCCCCGGCCCCGCCTCGTGATGGCTGAACTCGACGGAAATCCCCATGGCCTCCAGCATCGTGATGGCCTGACGCCGGAAGTCATAACCGACGGACTGCGGCGAGTTATCGAAGTATCCGTAGTGATCCACCGGCTCCGGCGGCGATTCTGACGGCAGTCCCTTGAGCAGGTAGAACTCCACCTCCGGATGCGTATAGAAGGTGAACCCCATATCGGCGGCTCGCGACAGCGCACGCTTCAGGACGTAGCGCGGGTCGGCATACGAGGGTGTGCCGTCCGGCATGAGAATGTCGCAGAACATACGCGCAACACCGGGGGCCTCTGATCGCCACGGAAGGACCGCGAACGTCGACGGGTCCGGTTTGGCGAGCATGTCCGACTCGTAGACACGCGCGAAGCCCTCGATCGCCGAACCGTCGAAGCCGAGGCCCTCGGCGAAAGCACCCTCAAGTTCTGCCGGGGCGACGGCCACCGATTTGAGGGTTCCGAGAACGTCGGTGAACCACAGGCGGACGAAGCGGATGTCCCGCTCCTCGATCGTCCGCAGCACGAAATCCGTCTGCTTGTCCATGGGTCCAGTCTGCCCATCTCCGTGTTTCCGGCGCGTTACATCGTCCAGATGTCCCCCACTACGCTCATGCTGTGCCCCGATTGCGCCTTGCCCTCGCCCAGGCCGACCCCACGGTGGGCGATCTGGCGGGCAATGCCGAGCAAGCCCTCGACGCAGTCCGGGCTGCTGCCGACCTTGACGCGGACGTCATCGCGTTCCCAGAAATGTTCCTCACCGGCTATCCCATCGAGGATCTCGCGCTTCGGCCGAGCTTCCAGGATGCCTCCCGCGCCACACTGGAGCGCTTTGCCGAGGATCTTGACCGGAACGGCCTCGGTGCGCGAATCGTCATCATGGGCTACCTCGACCGGAACGACACCGGGAGTGGACTGGGACAACCGCACCGCGGACCGATCAACGCCGCCGCCGTCATCCAGCATGGCGAAGTCCGGGCCCGCTACGCCAAGCACCATCTGCCCAACTACGGCGTCTTCGATGAGTTTCGGTACTTCGTGCCCGGCGACGAGCCATGCTTCATCCGAGTTCGTGGCATCGAGATCGCCCTCGCGATTTGCGAGGACCTCTGGCGTGATGCCGGCGGGCCCATCACGCAAACACACGGCGCCGGCCTACTCATCGTGCTCAACGGCTCACCCTACGAGCGCGACAAGGACGATGTGCGCCTTGAGTTGTGCCAGCGGCGTGCCCGCGACTACGCGGTAACGCTCGCCTACGTCAACATGATCGGCGGGCAGGACGAACTCGTCTTCGACGGGGACTCGCTCATCGTGGACCCCCACGGCACCCTTCTCGCTCGGGCCAAGCCCTTCGCGCACGAGATCATGGTCTGCGACCTCGAGCTTCCCGCCGGGGGCTCGCGCGGGGTGGAACTCAGTTCGCTCGCCCAGCCGTCGGACGCTCGCCTCCCAACAATTGCCGCGCGACCTGACGATCTCGCCGAGGTCTACGAGGCCTTGACCCTGGGCCTGCGGGACTACGTCAACAAGAACGGCTTCGCCTCGGTGATTCTTGGACTGTCCGGTGGCATCGACTCCGCCCTCGTCGCCGCCATCGCGTGCGATGCCGTCGGCGCCGATCGCGTGTACGGAGTCAGTCTCCCCAGTGTGTACTCGTCGGAGCACTCGCGGTCCGATGCGCAGGATCTCGCGAAGCGCACCGGAATGCACTTCCGCACGGTTTCCATCGAACCGATGGTGGATGCCTTCCAGGGCCAACTCGCTCTCGCCGGACTCGCCGAGGAGAACCTCCAGGCACGTGTGCGCGGCACCACCTTGATGGCCCTGTCCAATGCCGAGGGGCACCTGGTTCTCGCGACCGGCAACAAGAGTGAGATCTCGGTCGGCTATTCCACAATCTACGGCGATGCGGTCGGTGGTTTCGCCCCCATCAAAGATGTCCCCAAGACGATGGTCTGGGCGCTGGCGAGCTGGCGCAATCAGGACGCCGCATCACGGGGTGAGGTGCCTCCCATTCCGGACAACTCCATAACCAAGCCGCCAAGTGCAGAACTTCGCCCCGATCAGGTCGACCAGGACTCCCTGCCGCCGTACGACCTACTCGACGACATCCTCGATGACTACGTCGAGCATGACCGTGGGGCTGCGGATCTGATCGAGCAGGGATTCGAAGCAGCCATCGTCGAGCGCATCCTGCAATTGACGGATGCGGCCGAGTACAAGCGGCGTCAGTACCCGCCCGGGACCAAGATCTCGCTCAAGGCCTTCGGCCGCGACCGCCGCTTACCGGTGACCAACCGCTGGCGCGAGAGCGCTCCGACATCGCAGGAGACGTGACCGAGGACGTCGCCTGTTAGGAACGCCGATCAGGTGGCATGTCCTCGCCCGTCTCCTCCGCAACCTCATGCGCGTACCGCTCCTGCTCGGCTCGCACGAGGTCGTCGACCGGGCTGTCCGGGGGTACGAGCGCCTCCTTGCGCGGAGGCGAGATGTTGGGCAGTCCGAACCCGACGATGGCGGCAGCGATGAGAACAATCGTGAGCGAGACGAGGTACGTCGTGTGCGACGCACTGAGGAAAGCCTCGAAGGCACTGACCCGAATAGGCTCGATGACATCCGCGGGAGCACCGGCCGTTTCAAGCGAAGTGAGCACCTGGTCAGTTGCAATGATGGAGTTTGCTGCGGCTTCCTTCGCTTCCTGCGGAACATCGGGAGGCAACCGGTTCAGATCGGATGCGATGCGGGACGCGTACTGGGTCGCCAACACCGTCCCGATGATGGCAACTCCGAGCGCACCACCCACCTGTCGCACCGTGTTTTGAACAGCCGATCCGGCTCCGGCCCGCGCTAGGGGAAGGACGTTCTGCATGACCGTCGAGGCCGGCGCAATGACATTGCCCATACCGAAACCGAAAACAAAGAACCCAACAAGAACGATCCACAGTGGCGTATCGAGTTCGACGAAGAAGAGCGACGCCATGGCGGCGGCCACGAGGATGAGGCCCACGGTCATGACTCTGCGGTATCCGAAGCGCAACACCATCTTGGCGCTGCGTGGTGCCGCGATGATCTGCCCGATCGCGAACGGCAAGAAGCACAGTCCCGCGGTCAAGGTCGTGTAGCCGCGCAGGATCTGCAGATAGAACGGCAGCGTGAAGGTGATCCCGGACAGGGCGAAAAAGGCGAAAGTAACCGCAGCCAAACTCACGGCGTACCCGCGGTTCTTGAACAATGAGACATCGAAACTCTTGTGATCGCTACGTGCCTCGACCCAGAGGAAGACAGCGAGGACCACGATTCCGGCGATGATCGGCAGGACGACCGATGGCGCCACCCAGCTCAGCGTCTGCGACGCGTCGATAATTCCGTAGATGAGAAGGGTCAGTCCCACGATGGACAGGACCAGGCCCACGATGTCCAGCCGCTGGGGATGTGGATTGCGCGTCTCGGGGACAACCCGCCAGATGCCCACCAGGCCGATGAGCACGATCGGGACGTTGATGAGGAAGACCGCACCCCAGTCGTTTCCCGTGATCCAACTCGACCACTGAGGGTTCTCCAGCAGCAGGCCGCCGAGCACCGGTCCGAGCGCTACTGCGGCGCCGACGGACCCTGCCCAGGCGCCGATGGCCTTGCCCCGCTCGTGCGGGGGGAAGACCACCGTGATGATGGCGAGCGTGGTGGGGAGCACCGCTGCGCCGCCGACGCCCATCACAGCTCGGAATCCGATGAGCATGAGCGGCGTGGCCGCGAAGGCACACGCCGCGGATGCCACGGCAAAGATCACCAGGCCGATGACCAGGACTCGCTTGCGTCCGTAGCGATCACCGAGGACGCCCCAGGTGAAGAGCAGCGCCGCGAAGACCAGGATGTAACTGTCTACCGCCCACACCAACTCCCCGGCGGAGGCCTCAAGATCCCGCTGAATGGTCGGTAACGCGATGTTGAGGACGGTGTTGTCGAGAACGACGATAAGCAGGCTCACGACGAGTACGCCGAGAATGGCCCACCGGCGCGGGTGACCCTCACCGTTCGTCATCCAGGAATCGGGGGACATCGACCTCTCCGGGCGTCTGATGACCGGGAGCCCCCGGGCCCCGCGCACGATACTCCCTGCCGCAGGGCGCTTGAACGACACGGGGGGTGATGTGACCCGCGGCACCCTCGCGTTCAGACATTCGCTGTGGGACCATAGGCGCGTCCGGGGACTCCGCACGGGAGCCTCGAGATCGGAGTTCTGCCATGTCGACTGTGCCGACGGCATCTGCCGCCCGCCGCACCACCATCCACGATCTTCAGGCCGCCACCGACCGAGGTGAGCGCTGGCCCATGATCACCGCCTACGACGCCGTGACCGCCCAGATCTTCGACGAAGCGGGCATACCTGCACTCCTGGTAGGTGACTCGGCGGCCATGGTCGTCTACGGATACGACTCGACGCTCCCAGTGACCGTCGACGATCTGCTTCCCTTGGTCGCCGCGGTTGTTCGCGGGTCGAAGACCGCCCTCGTGATCGCTGATCTGCCGTTTGGCTCCTATCAGGCCTCGATGCCACAGGCTCTCGAGACTGCGACACGGTTCATGAAGGAAGCCGGCGCCCACGCGGTCAAACTCGAGGGTGGTCGGCATGTGCTGCCACAGGTCGAGGCCATGGTGGCAGCGGGCATCCCGGTCATGGGGCACCTCGGCCTGACACCCCAGTCGGTGCACGCACTCGGCGGCTACCGCGTGCAGGGTCGGGGGGAGGCCGGGGACATCCTCTTACGGGACGCCAAGGCCCTCGAGGCGGCCGGCGCCTTCTGCGTTGTCCTCGAGGCCGTGCCAGCTGATCTGGCCGCACACGTCACCGAGGTCCTGAGCATTCCCACCGTCGGTATCGGCGCTGGACCATCGACAGATGCACAGGTCATCGTGTGGCAGGACATGGCCGGACTCACGCCCGGACCGTTACCCCGATTCGTCAAGCAGTACGCCGACGTGCGCGGGGTCTTGTCGGGTGCGGCGCAGGCATGGGCGGACGACGTCCGAGCCGGGGTCTTTCCCGATGTAGAGCACACCTATCGTTAGGCGGTGACCACGCGGCGCATTCGACTCGACCTGAGTCCACTGCGCCATTCGCGTGGGTTCCGGACTCTGTTCACCGGTGGGGTCATCACCTCACTGGGCTCCATGGTCACGTACGTCGCGCTGCCCTATCAGATCGCGGAGTTAACCGACTCATTCGTTGCGGTTGGCGTGATCGGCCTCGTCGAGCTTGTCCCGCTCATCGTCTTCGGACTCTATGGCGGCTCGCTCGCTGATCGCATCGACCGGCGGCGCATGATCATCGCAGGTGAAATTGCGGCTGGGTCCATCGCGATCGTCCTCACAATCAATGCCCTCATGCCGTCACCCAACATTGTGGTCATCTACATCGCGGCGATGGCGTTCGCGAGCGTTGACGGACTTCAGCGTCCGTCGTTGGAGTCGCTGTTGCCACGTCTTGTGTCCTATGACGATCTGTCCGCCGCGTCGGCATTGAACTCATTGCGGATGAGCTCCGCCGCCATCGCCGGACCCGCCGTGAGCGGTCTCATCCTTTTTGTCTGGGGTCCGGCCGCGGCCTTCGGCCTTGACGCCGCCAGCTTCCTTATCGCGCTCATCGTCTTCCTCCGCCTGCCGTCAGTCGTGCCCTCCACCGCCCCTTCGGCCAATGTCGATAGCGGACTCGCCCACATCTGGACGGGTCTGCGCTACGCGTGGAGACGTAAGGACATCCTGGGCACCTACGCAATTGACCTCGCTGCGATGACATTTGCCTTCCCTTTCGCGCTGTTCCCCTTCCTCGCCGAAGAGTTTGAGGCGCCGTGGGCGCTCGGTCTTCTGTACGCGGCAGGTTTCGTCGGCGCCGCAGCGTTTGGTCTCTCGAGTGGTTGGGCGCCACGCATCCGTCATCACGGCAGGGCGATCATTCTTGCTGCGGCCCTGTGGGGTGGCGCCATCGGACTCGTGGCAATCGCCCCCAACATCGGCGTCGTCATCGGACTCCTGGCGATTGCGGGCTTCTTCGACATGATGAGCGGGCACTTCCGGCTCCTCATGTGGAATCAATCCATTCCTGACGAGGTACGCGGTCGCATGGCCGGCATCGAAATGCTCAGCTACTCCATAGGACCCATGCTCGGCCAAATCCGGAGCACAACCGCGGCCCAATTGACCGGACTGCGTACGTCCTTCGCGAGCGGCGGGGTGCTCTGCATCGTGGCCGTAGGACTTGTCGCCGCGTCACTTCCGGCACTCTGGCGATACGACGTAACAACGAATGTCCACGCCCAGATGCGTCGACGTAGCGCAGATCACACCGGCTAGCACGCCGAGGGGCACAATGCCCATCGCGACACACCGACGCAGCGAATTGCGTCCTTGTCGCGAAATAGGTCGCATATCTGCAACAGTAGGTCTCACAACGCCCTGCTAGGGGGCAGGGAACGAACAACTGGAGGCAACGTGGCGGTCGCAAAGAAGACCACCGCACGCAAGTCCGCGGCTAAGAAGGCCCCGGCGAAGATCAACCTCTGTCTCTACCTCGGTCCGAGGCTGTCCGACGGCTACCACCTGATCGCCTCGCTGGTCGAGCCGGTGACCCTCTCCGACTCCCTCACCTTCTCCGAGGCCGAGCGGGACGAGG
>JALQUH010000170.1 GCA_023263845.1 Candidatus Nanopelagicales bacterium
GAAGTCGTCGCGATCACCGGTCTCGGTCTCCAATGCCCACTCGCGCACCGCCATCGCCTGCTGCGCCAACGCTGACTTCGGCACGGCGAGCAGCGCGTCAGTCTCCTCATCCTCTCCGGGCTCGGTGCGGTGCAGTCGCTCAAGGCACACGTAGTTGTGCCGACCCTTGAGCACGGCGTACGTCGCCTCACGGCCGAGGAGCGGTTCAAGTGCCGTGGCCACCACCGGTAGATCGCGGTCGACCAGCTGCTTTTGCAGCGCCAGGGTGGCGGTGGCGATGACTACTGCTTCGCCGGTGGCTACGGCGTGGAGTGCGGCGGGCACCAGATAGGCCAGGGACTTGCCAGTGCCGGTGCCGGCCTGCACGAGCAGACGCGGTGGAGCCTCGCCGGCCTCGAGGGCGTCGGCAACCGCGCGGGCCATCTGCAACTGACCCGCGCGCGGCTCACTGCCGAGGGCGGCCGCCGCCAGGTGCAGCCCCTCTTCGAGATCACTCACCGGGTGGTCTCGCCGTGCCACCGGGGTCGGCGTACCGCTCCAGGCGGGCCGCAAGATCGGGGCGCACCCGTGCCCTCAGTCGGGTGCCCTCGGCGACGTGCTCGGCCGAAATGACTTCCCCGCGCGCGTGCACGAGCGCCACAAGATCACCTCGGTCGTAGGGCACCATCGCGATGATCTCCACCTCAGGATGCGGCAGGCGTTCGTCGATCGCGGCCAGCAACTCCTCGACGCCTTCGCCGGTGTGCGCACTCACGACGATCGCGTCGGGTTCCATCCGACGCAGGCGCGCAAGGTGCAGGGGATCAGCGATGTCGGCCTTGTTGATGACGATGAGTTCGGGCAGGTTCCCGGCGCCGATGTCGCCGAGCACCTCGCGCACCGCCGACATCTGCTCCTCAGGCTCAGGATCAGAACCGTCGACCACATGCAGGACCAGGTCCGCCTCGGTCACTTCTTCCAAGGTTGACCGGAAGGCCTCCACCAGATGGTGCGGCAGGTGACGGACGAATCCGACCGTGTCGGCCATGGTGCAGTCGCGTCCACTCGGCAGGACCAGACGACGCACCGTCGGATCCAAGGTGGCGAAGAGGGCGTCCTCGACGAGAACCCCAGCCCCCGTGAGTCGGTTGAGCAGGCTGGACTTGCCGGCGTTTGTGTAACCGGCTAGCGCGACGCCGGGGGTGCCCGCCCGTTCGCGGGCCCCGCGTTGGGTACGGCGTACCCGCTGCATGTCCTTGAGCTGTCGTCGCAGCACCGTCATCTGATCGCGAATACGCCGACGATCAGTCTCGATCTTGGTCTCGCCAGGGCCGCGGGTGCCAACGCCGCCGGTGGCACCGCCGGCACGCCCACCTGCCTGGCGGCTGAGCGACTCACCCCAGCCGCGTAGGCGCGGGAGCAGGTATTCCATCTGGGCAAGCGACACCTGTGCCCGTCCCGCCTTGCTACGCGCGTGCTGAGCGAAGATGTCGAGAATCAACCACGTGCGATCGACGACCTTCACCTTGACGACATCCTCGAGGTGTCGCAGTTGCCCCGGGCTGAGTTCGCCGTCGCAGATCACGGTGTCGGCGCCGCTAGCCACCACGATGTCGCGCAACTCGCGGGCCTTGCCCGATCCGATGTAGGTCGCCGGATCAGGTCGATCGCGACGCTGAATCACGCCTTCGAGCACCACAGCTCCGGCCGTCTCAGCCAACGCGGCCAACTCACGAAGACTGCGTTCGGCATGCCACGCGGTGCCCTCAGTCCACACGCCCACGAGCACGACCTGCTCCAGACGGACCTGGCGATACTCGACCTCGGTGATGTCCTCCAGTTCGGTGGACAACCCCACAACACGGCGCAGTGCGTGTCGTTCCTCAAGGTCGAGCGTGCCCCCGGTGGGGGTGTCGTCGTCTAGCGCCACGCGGCGGCCCACTCCGCGTCGAGTACGCCGTCCGCCACGATGACCGCCGGACCGATGAGCTCGAACTGGCCCTCGACCTCTCGCACGTGGAGGGTGCCACCGGGAACGTCCACTCGATAGATCTCACTGTCACTTGCCCCGGGGCGACGTCGTGCCGCCCAGACCGCCGCACAGGCACCGGTGCCACAGGACCACGTCTCGCCGACTCCTCGTTCGTGCACACGCATTTCGATATGACCGGCGGCCACCTCGACGACGAATTCCACATTGACGCCCTCGGGGAACAGGTGCTCCGGCGATACCTCGGGGGCGGACAGCAGCGGTCCGGCAGCATCGAGCGCGCCGACGAAGGCAACAGCGTGCGGATTGGGCAGGTGCACCCCGACGGCCGGGTAGGAACGGTTGCTCACCATCACGGAGGCGACCCCGCCGACTTCGCGCGCCTCACCCATCCCGACGGCGTACTCCCCGTCACGGAGGCGACGCACGTGACGTACGCCTCCCCGTGTCGCAATCTCCATGCCCGCCGGATCGGCGAGACCCTCATCGACGAGGAATCGCGCGAAGACGCGGATGCCGTTGCCGCACATCTGGGCGAGCGAACCATCGGCATTGCGGTAATCCATGAAGAACTCCGCGCCCTGCGCCTGTGGGTCATCACAGCGCTCGGAACGGACGACACGCAGCAGTCCGTCGCCACCGAGCCCGAACCGGCGATCGCACAGGCTGCCGACCATCTGCGCGGTGACGTCTAGCGCACCATCGAAATCGGGCAGGATGACGAAGTCGTTGCCCGTGCCATGCCCCTTGAGCACGCGGATATCGTCGGCCACGGGGCCAGCCTAAGCGGTGCACAGGACGGCACCGGCCGACGAGTCCACGGAGCCTTCGTTCCCACGGCAGATTCGGCGTTCATTGGGCAGATTCGGGGTCTTAGCCCGGTGATGTGCCCAAAGAACGCCGATCAGCGAGCGCCGGCGCGTTCGTAGAGCTCGCGCGCTGCTCGGAGCACTGACGGCCAGGTTTGCGCGGGCTCGTGGGTGCGGTTGTAGGTCGCCATCCGCGCCAGCAGATCCGGATCGCCACCGAGGCGGGCAAGCCCCGCCGCCAGGGCGTCATCATCCGGAGCGAGGACTCCGTTGATGCCATCGGTGACGAACTCCCCCGTGCCGGACTGGCTCCGTGCCACGACCGGCAGTCCGAAGGTTCGTGCCTCCAGGGCCGCGATGCCGAAGGATTCGCGAACCGAGGCTTGCATGAAGACATCCGAAGAGGCGAAGCGCTCCATGATCTCCTCGCGCGACAGGCGGCCGGTGAAGGTCGCATCGAGATGCAAACGCTGCGCCATGCGCTCCGACCGACTCCGCTCCGGCCCGTCTCCGATGATCGTTGGGCGCATCGCGATCTGCGGTCCGAGCAGGACCTGCGCGCGCGCAAGGGCTCGCAGCAGCGCTCCCACTCGCTTACGCGGTGCCAGGCGTAGGACCGATACCGGGCGCACAGTGCCGGGCTGAACGCCCAACGGGGTGATCGCGCGCCAGACGTGCGGATCAATGCCGTTGGGCAAGACCGCAACGTCGACACCGAGTGCCGATTCGATGCGTTCAGCGGCCATGTGACTCACCGCGCTCATGACGGTGCGCCGCCAATCGAGCAGCGCGCCCGACGCCTTGAACCCGGGTCGAGCCAGTGGACCCCAGACACTGTGAACCGTGACCACGGTCGGCAGATCCAACTCCCGTGCCGCCCGCAGAGCTCCCCAGGCGAACGGGGAGATGACGCCGGCGTGAATGTGTAGTACGTCGGCCGGGTCCTCCCGAAGCGACCGGATCGCCTCGGCTCGCGTGCGGGGATGGATGGGGATCTCGCCCGGGAGATCGACGGCGATTCGATGGATCCGCAGGTCGTCCACGACATCCCGGCCCGAACGCACCTGCCCATGTCCGGGCGTGGCGGTGATGATCTGCACGTCGTACCCGGCGTCTCGCTGAGCGAGGGCGAGGGATCGAACCTGGGTCTCGATGCCGCCGGTGCGCGGCAGATAGCAGTCCGAGACATGGGCAATGCGCACCCTTAGACGCTACCGGGCGAGCGCACCTCCGCGGGGCCCGCGCCCCGCCTATGGGTGGGCGACTGTCCGTCCAGCCAGCCATGCCTTGCCCTCTCGCGAGGCAGCGAGCCCCCGCTACGGCAGACTGCCGCCATGGCCACCCTCATCTTCGTGCACGCACATCCGGACGATGAGGCGCTCCTCACCGCCGGCACGATGGCGCGAGCCTCCGCCGAGGGACACCGGGTGATCCTCGTCTCGGCCACCGATGGCGCGGCCGGGCTCACCTCTACCGACTTCGCCGATGACCTGGCTGCGACGCGAGCCGCCGAGCTCGAACACTCCGCCGGTCTGCTCGGCACCGCTCGGTTGGTCAACTGGGCGTACGCCGACTCCGGGCTACACGGCCTGCGTGAGGGTGGATTCGCCACCGGCAACCTCAGCGAGCAGGTGCAGCGCCTGGTCGACGTCATCGACGAAGAGGATGCTGACGTCCTGGTGGGCTACGACCCTTCGGGTGGCTACGGACACCCCGATCATCTGCGGGTGCACGCGGTCGTGCGTGGCGCCGCCGACGCCGTCACAGGACGCCAGCCCCTCCAGGACAGCGGACCTCGGCGCCTTCGCCTCTTCGAAGCGACGCTGCCCCGTGAGCCCATCGCCAAGGCCGTGCACCTCGCGAACCGCCTGCATCTGACGCCCGCCGGCTTTGATCCGGCCGAGTTCGACCGCGCGTGGACTCCTCGCGAGCACATCACGCACCGGGTCGATGTGCGTCGTCAACTTGCGGTGAAGCGAGCCAGTATGGCCGCGCACGCCAGTCAGGCCGCGGCCGATGACTCTGTGCGAACACTCGCCGTGCTCACCAAGCTCCCGAGGCCGATCTACTCGCGCTTGCTCGGCACCGAGTACTACGTCGAAATCCCCTAGCTCCCGTGCCGTCTCAGTGCGCGCCGTCTGCGTGAGGCACATTGGTGTCTGGTGGGACGAAGCGCCGAAGAACCTCGTCGACGCCGGATCCCGCAGGGACCCAGTGCACGCGCTGATCTTGGCGGAACCGTCGCTCCTGTCGTCGCGCAAACTTACGCGTCCCCTCAACCGTCGCCAGGCGCGCACGCTCAAGCAGCGCCTCCACATCACCAGAAGTTTGCGATGGTGCGGTGGCCGACTCATCACCATCACGGTGCCCTGCCGCGGCCGCTACCGGGATATCTCCGGCCCTTTCCAGCGCCTCGACCACCTGCCGATAACCCAAGGCACCGCGCGCGGTACGACCGAGCCGTGGTGCCAGCCGACGGACTTCGTCCACGAGGCCCGCTGCCCACATGCGATCGACTCGCTCGGCGATGCGTGCATCAAGCACCAGGCGATCACAGGACAGTCCGATCCAGTGCGTCGTGCGCCACGGCTGGGGCTCAGGGAGGCGCGCAGTGAAGGATCCGCGCAGTTCGACGACCTCCAGTGCCCGCACGATCCGTCGACCGTTGGTCGGCAGGATGGCATCGGCGGCGGCCGCATCACGCTCAGCCAGGCGTGCGTGCATCACCGCTGGCCCCACCTCAAGCAGTTCGGCTTCCAGGCGCGCGCGGATCTGCGGATCGGTGCCGGGGAAGTCCATCTCATCGAGAATCGCCTGCACATACAGCCACGAGCCGCCCACCACGATCACCGCGCGCCCCCGCTGTTCAATGTCCCGCACATGCGCACGCGCTTGGTCACGGAATTCCACGACGCTCACATCGTGTTCGGGAGACCAGACATCGATCATGTGGTGCGGTACGCCGCCCCGCTCGGCCGGCGGCACCTTCGCGGTGCCGATATCCATCCCCACGTAGACCTGCATCGAGTCCGCGCTGACGATTTCGGCGTCGACCCGACGCGCCAGCGCGATGGCCAGGTCGGACTTGCCGACAGCCGTCGGGCCGACGAGCGCGATGATCACGGCGCTGCGCCGGTCAGGCATCGCGCCCCAGGGCACACCTTGCGAGGCATGGGCGCATTCACCGGGCAGGGACCGTGGGCATGGGCAGGGCGACCCCGGGGTTCTCGACGGCTTGTGTGCGTACCTGCCAGGCATCCCCTGCCCGGGTGTGGCACACATCCATCATGCGATCGGCCACCAGGTGGTGCGGCGCGGCGTAGGTGACCTCCGCGGTGACCAGATCACCAGGTCGCGGAACCGGCAAGGAGGGATCGGGCTGCACATGCACCAAACGGTTGTCCGCGGCACGGCCGGAGATGCGGGCGGTGGCGTCGTCCTTGCGGCCCTCTCCCTCGGCGACGAGGACCTCGACGGTCCGGCCCTCGAGGCGCTGATTCTCCGACCACGCGATCTCCTCCACGACTGCGATGAGCCGGTTGTAGCGATCTTGGACCACGTGCTTGGGGATCTGATCGTCCATCGTCGCTGCCGGAGTGCCAGGACGCGGGGAGTACTGGAACGTGAAGGCACTGGAGAAGCGTGAGGCGCGCACCACGTCGAGGGTCGCCTGGAAGTCCTCCTCGGTCTCGCCGGGAAAACCCACGATGATGTCCGTCGTGATAGCCGCATCGGGCATCGCCGTACGAACCCGGTCGATGATTCCTAGGTAGCGCTCGGCGCGGTAGGAGCGGCGCATGGCCTGGAGCACGCGATCCGAACCCGACTGCAACGGCATGTGCAATTGCGGCATGACATTGGGTGTCTCCGCCATCGCGGCAATCACATCGTCGGTGAAGTCGCGCGGATGCGGGCTGGTGAATCGCACCCGCTCCAGTCCCTCAACGTCACCGCATGCCCGCAACAGATCCGCGAAGGCGCCTCGGTCACCGAACTCCACGCCGTAGGCATTGACGTTCTGGCCCAGGAGCGTGATTTCGATGACTCCCTCAGCAACGAGCGCCTCGATCTCGGCGAGGATGTCGCCCGGACGGCGATCCTTTTCCTTGCCGCGCAATGCGGGCACGATGCAGAAGGTGCACGTGTTGTTGCAGCCGACGCTGATGGACACCCAGGCGGCGTACGCCGACTCGCGCCGCGTCGGCAGGGTCGAGGGGAACACGTCGAGGCTCTCCAGGATCTCCACCTGCGCTTCCTCGGCGACTCGAGCGCGGTCAAGCAGGGCTGGAAGCGAACCGAGATTGTGCGTGCCGAAGACGACATCCACCCACGGTGCGCGCCGCACGACTTCGCCACGATCCTTCTGGGCCATGCAGCCGCCCACGGCGATCTGCATCCCAGGGTGCCCCGCCTTGATCGGTGCAAGATGGCCGAGGTTGCCGTAGAGGCGGTTGTCGGCGTTCTCTCGTACCGCACAGGTGTTGAACACCACGACGTCAGCTTGCTCACCCTCGCACACGGGCGTATAGCCCGCGGCTTCGAGCACACCGGAGATGCGTTCAGAGTCGTGGGCGTTCATCTGGCACCCGTAGGTGCGCACCTGGAACGTCCGGGTCACGGATACAGGGTACGGGTCAGACCCCGACGGTCTGGCGCTCGTCAACGGCATCCGGCTCGTCGTCCTCGATCTCGCCCTCGCCACCCTCGACGTTGATGGTCGGCAGGATCCTGTCGAGCCAGCCCGGCAACCACCAGTTCGCCTTGCCAAGCATCGACATCAGTGACGGCACAAGGACGAGTCGCACGATGAACGCATCGATGAGCACAGCAGATGCCAACGCAAGGCCGAAGAGCTTGATCGTGCTGTTCGTGCTCGGCACGAAAGCGAGGAAGACACTCGACATGATGGCTGCAGCGATGACCACGACGCGGCCCGATCCGGCAAGGCCACGACGTACTGCGGCCTTGTTGTCGCCGGTGTGCGCCCACTCTTCCTGCATGCGCGTGACGAGGAACACCTGGTAGTCCATCGACAGCCCGAACAGAATCGCGAAGACCATAATCGGCAAGAAGGGGAAGATTGGCCCGGTGCTCACCACACCCAGCGGTCCGGCCAGCCAGCCCCATTGGAAGACGGCCACGGTGATACCCATCGCAGCGGCGAAGGACAGCAGGCTCGTCAAAGCAGCGGTGAGCGGCACCACCAGCGAATGGAAGAGCAGCACCAGCGCCAAGAAGCCCAGACCGACGACGATCAGCAGGAACACGGGCAGTGCGTCGCCGAGGACCGTGGTGAAGTCACTGGTGATCGCCTGAGTGCCACCCACGTACAACTTCACACCGGTGGCCTGCTCGATCGCCGGATCGGTCTCGAACCGCAGCCGCTCCAGAAGTTCAGCCGTCGCCTCGTCCTGTGGAGCCGTAGTCGGGTACACGGCGATCGCCTGCACCGTCTGCTGTGAAGCACCAGAACCGTCGCCCTGTGACAGCTTGGCGAAGATCGGCAGGGACTCCAAGCTGGGTGAGGTCCCGGCCACACCCTCGGTCTGGGATAGCCCGGCGATGACCTGCGCATAGGCATCCGGGCTCGTCGCCCCGGACAGGTCAGCCACGACCAGGAAGGGCCCGTTCACCCCGGGGCCGAAGCCTTCCGCGCGCAGGTCGTAGGCGATCCGGGCCGAGGAACCCTCGGGCTTGCCGGAATCGTCGGCGAAACCCTGGCGCAGACCGAACGCCGGCAGCGCCAGCAAGACGACGAAGGCGAGGGCCAGGAGGGCGGGAATGATCGGCCGCTTCTGCAGGAAGCGGCCGTAGTGGGCCCAGCGCTTGCCCTCCGGATGCCCGACGAGAGCGCCCGGCTTCTTGCCCCACGGCAGGCGCAGGGCGAGCGCCTTGTTGCCCAGCAGGCTCAGCAGCGCCGGCAACAGCCACAGCGCCGACAGCATGACGGCGAAGACGGTCACGGCCGCGGCCACCGCCAGGCCGTTGAAGAAGTTGATGCGAAGCACGAATAGTCCGAGGAGCGCAATGATGACCGTGCTGCCGGCGAAGACCACTGCTCGTCCGGCGGTCTGCACCGCCTCCAGCGCAGCCTCCTTTGGCGTGTGCCCGTGCAGTAGGCCCTGGCGGTAGCGGTTCATGACGAAGAGCGCGTAGTCGATACCCACGCCCAAGCCGATCATCGCCGCAAGGGTCGGGGCGAACGTTGCGACATCCAGGAAGTTGGCGGTGATGAGGACACCCATCTGACCCATCGCCAGACCGAGAACGGCGACGACGATGGGTAGCCCAGCGGCGACCACCGCACCAAACGCGATGAGCAAAATGATGATGGCGACCAGGAGACCGATCGCCTCACTGCTCGGCGGTTCCTGACCGGCGAACTCCAGCACCTGACCCTGAGCGCCCGCACGTAGTCCGTCGGAGTTCAACGTCTTCACATCGTCGATGATGGCCTTGGCGTCTGCGGTGGAGACGTCGAGCGAACCATCGGCCGTGGTGGCGAAAGAGACCGTGGCGTAGGCCACGCGACCGTCGGGACTGATCGTCGAGAATTGCGCGGCGAGGATCTGCTGCTCCTCGGGTGTCAGTGCTGACAGCGCCGCCGGGTCCAGGCCTCCACCGGTCGGGCAATCCCGGCCGATCGGACCACCCTGCGGGTCGAACGGGTTGGTGACGCAGGTGACCGAGTCGAGTTCAGAGATAGCGGTCAGGACGGGCACGACCCTCTCGGCCACCGCAGGTTCCACCGCGCTACCAACCTCGGGCGACCACACGATGGTGGCGCCGCCGTCCAGGCGGCTGGTGTCGGTACCGCTGGAAATCAGCAGATCGGTCGCGACCTTGGACTCGGTATCGGGAAGTTCAAAGGAGTCGTTCAGTTCACCGCCGAAACGCACTCCCATGCCGACCACCGCCACAAAGGCGATGAACCAGGCGATGAGTGCCCAGATCGGTCGACGTACGGCCCAGCGCGAGAGCGCTCCCATGACTTCCCCTTAAGCGGTCGTGACACAGTGTTCAGCGGTTGACAACCACGCTACGTTAGTTGTGTGGCACACGCAAATGAGGCGGGGCGCGCCGTGCAGATCGCTGGACTCGACCACGCCATGCAGGAAATGCGGCGGGTAGTCCTTCGCCCCCCGACCTCGGCGGTGCCGATGCCGGCGCTGGGGCGACCCGTGGACCTGTCCAAGGTATTGGCGTGCGAAGCCCTGCGCGAGTTGGAGCGGGCCGGTCAGGTGACCATCACCGAGCTTGCCACCACGCTGCACCTCGAGCGCTCGACCGTGAGCCGGCTGGTGCACGAGGCCGAGGAAGAGGGTCTGGTGGAGCGGGGATCGGACCCGCAGGATGGCCGCCGGGTGACGGTCCACCTCACGGCCCTGGGTTCACAGGTGGTCGACTTCGTCCAGGGCCTACGGATCGGCTACCTCACCCACGCCGCCGAGGTCTTCGACGCTGACGAGCTGGCCACCCTGACCGGTCTCATGGGCCGGCTAGCGAACTCCATGACCAAGAGTCTGGGTCCGTGGCTCGATGAGGCCGTGCGTCAGTCGACTCCCGATTCCACGGACTAATACCTCGACGCGTCCTGCTCGGATTCCGCGATCACCTCGCGGACGACGGATGAGGCGAGCCCGACGTCGTAGCCCCGGCGAGTCAAAGCACCCAGGAGACGACGCACCTGTGTCGGATACGGCAGACCGACCACCTGGGGGAAGCGGGATTCGGCAAGTTCGCGAGCCCGGACGCGCTCCATGTCTTCGTCGATGGGGTCGAGTGCCTCGGCAATCACGTCGTCCGCGACTCCCTTGCGGCGCAATTCTTGCGCGACGGCTCGCCGACCTAGACCACGCGAGCCGTGACGCGACCGCACCCAGCCCTCGGCGTAGGCACGATCATTGATGAGGCCGACCTCGGTGAACCGGTCGAGCACCTTGGCGGTGACATCCTCGGGAATCCCCTTGGTGGCCAGGTAGCGTTCGAGCTCCACCCGCGTGCGCGGCTGCGCATCCAGCCGGCGAAGAACGATCAATCGTGCGACGTTCTCCGGGTCCGACTCGATGTCATCCGGGCCTGCGGGTGGTGCATCGAAAGCAGTGCTCATGCGCAACTCACAGAGGATTCGATGATCTAGCGCCCCTAGTCGATGGGCACGACGTCGATCGGCGCATCGAGGTCAGCGGCCGGCTCGTCCATCTTGGCGCCCACACCAAAGGTCTCCAGGATGCGCTTCTCGATCTCGTTAGCCAGATCGGGATTGTCGCGCAGGAACGCGCGCGAGTTTTCCTTGCCCTGGCCGAGTTGGTCACCCTCGTAGGTGTACCACGCTCCCGATTTCTTGACGATATCGTGCTCGACACCGAAATCAATGTGGCTTCCCTCACGGGAAATTCCAGTGCCGTACAAAATGTCAAACTCCGCCTGCTTGAATCCAATCAATCTCAGCGATGTCAGCAGGGCGTGTAACCGTTAAATAATCACTAAAGCGCCTTGTATCACGTGGGTTAATCTCATACGTGCCTACAACTTCGGGTTGTGGCGTGTTGATGTTTGTAATAAATCCGCTTTCGCCCCCATCAGCAGGGTTTAAGATCGTGCCATCTGTTAGCCTTAGCTGTATATCTTGCCAGTCCGAAGACCATTGCACGCTACCGCCTTTGCCCTCGCTTACAAAGCGCTGGTTGTTGACGATGCCTTTGATAGACTCGACTTCTA
>JALQUH010000177.1 GCA_023263845.1 Candidatus Nanopelagicales bacterium
ACCGGGGACAGGATTCTCGGGCAGGCTCACCCTCACGAGACTAACGCCGGAGGAGACGACTCAGGGGCGGACCCGTACGGGTCCGCCCCTGAGTCGTCTCAGATCAGGAGTTGCTTTGGGTCACGCACCCGAGCAGGGAGCGCTGTAGTCGTACGCGGCAGCTGTCTTGCCGACGTAGCCCACGAGGAGGGTCTCGATGCCGAGCGCGGCATCCTCCGACGGGATGTTGATGGACACGGAGCGATCGACATCCGCGGGCGGACCACCGACGAGCGAGTTGGGGAGGGCGCCCTCGTAATCGACCTCGACGCCACCCTGCACGGCGGCCACGAGGCCTTCGCGCGTGAGGTCGCCGTTGGCAGCGGCCTTTTCCAGCGCGGCCTTCAGCGGGTACTGCCACACCCAGCCGTAGGTGTAGCCGTCATTGGCGGGCAGCACCCCCTCACCGAGTTGGGCCTGCATGGCGTCCATCGCTGCGGACGGAGTGCCGAAGGAGCCCGTGGTGCCCACATTGGTAAAGGCAGCCAGGAGTGCGGGCGCCGCCGCCGTCTTCAGGAGCAGCGGATTCCACGTGGGCGCAGCCCCGAGGAACTGGCCCTTGAAGCCGGAGGCGACGGACTTGCCAACGATCTCCGCGACCTCGGCCGGACCTGTGCCGATGGCGACCATGTCGGCACCTGACTCGAGGATCTGCTGCACGGCCGCGTCCTGATTGCCAGCGATAGCGTTAGGGGCCGATTCGATGAAGCCGGCGAATTCGACGCCGTTCGCCGATGCCCATGCCTTCGCGCCGGCGGCATAGTCCCCGCCGAAGTCTCCCGGCGGTCCGACCGCCACGACCTTGCTAATCGGCGACTTGTTCTCGGTCCACCAGTCCAGGCCACTCATCGCCTGCATGCAGTACGACGAGCCCGACTCGAGCAGGACTCCACCGTCCGTCTCCGGGAACTGCCAACCGGACCACCACGAGGCTGGCACGCCGATCACGTTGTCGGCCTCCATGTCGGGCAGGATCGCCTGCGTCTGCGGAGTGCCCAGTGTCTGGGCGAGAGCAAGAATGTTCGACTCGATCGAGCGGTACTCCTGGCTATGCACGGCCGGGTCGTACTTGTTGTCGCGCGCGTTAGCCGCGATGTTGACGTCGAAGCCGGAGATGCCGCCCTGCTGATTCACGTAGGTCCAGAAGTCCTGCTGGCCTGTCACCACCTGCGTCGCCAGCGGCGCGAAGGGACCCTCGGTGAGATCGGAGAGCACGCCGAGGTAGATGCACCCGTTGTTCGGGTTGATCGCCTCCGGACATGGCTCGTCGGTGACACCGATGTCGAAGGCGATGTCGCCTCGAGGATTGGCCCCCTCGGACGACGAGGAATCCTCGGTCGGCGAACTATCGCCTCCGCCGCCCCCACAGCCAGCCAGCACCAGGGCGACGACCCCCGCACCAGCCAGTGTCTTCACCACTCGATGTGACACCACGATTCCTCCTTCACGCCCTGTCCGGCGGACGCCCTGGGCTTGACATGGCACTCTGCCAGGATTCTTCGCCCCGCGCATGCGAAGTTCACCGCGCGGATCGGGAAATCCTTGGCAAGATGGCCCTATCAATAGGGACGGGCCATGGGCGAGTTCGCTCGAGGGAGGAGCGAGATCCGGTGCTGACCGTCGAGAACCTCGAGGTCGTCTACGAAGATGTCATCCAGGTACTCAAGGGGGTCAGCATCCAGGTCCCCGATGGCTCCATCGTGGCCCTCCTCGGTCCCAATGGCGCCGGCAAGACCACCGTTCTGCGGGCCATCACCGGCCTCCTGGACGTCCACCGTGGCCGAATCACCAAGGGGCGCGTCAGCCTCGACGGGGCCGCCATCGAATCCATGGCCGCCCCGCACATTGTCAAGGCCGGAATCGGGCAGGTCATGGAGGGCCGTCGAATCTTCCGCGAGTTCACCGTGGAGGAGAACCTCAAAGCAGGTGGCCACACTGCCGCGCGGGCTGACATCGCCGAAGGACTGGATCGTGCGTACGCGATGTTCCCCGTCCTTGCCGAACGCCGCAAGCAAACGGCCGGCTATCTGTCGGGTGGTGAGCAGCAGATGCTGGCCATCGGTCGCGCGCTCATGTCCAAGCCGCGCTACGTGCTCCTCGACGAACCCTCACTCGGAGTCGCTCCGAAGATCGTCCAGCAACTTCGGGATCTCATCGTGCAAATCAACGAAGACGGCACATCGGTTCTGCTCGTCGAGCAGAACGCGACGATGGCACTCTCCATCGCCACCCACGGATATGTCCTCGAGACTGGTCGCGTGGTCATGGACAAGCCCGCTGACGAACTCCGCGCGGACGACGATATTCGTGAGTTCTACCTTGGACTCCGCGGGGACGAACGCGGCTCACTACGCGACGTCAAGCAGTACCGACGCAGGAAGCGGTGGTTGAGTTGAGCGCCGACACGCTTCTCGCCGCACAGGGAATCTC
>JALQUH010000250.1 GCA_023263845.1 Candidatus Nanopelagicales bacterium
GCCGGGCTCCAGTATGGACCTCATTGTAACTTATCCTTCAAATGTTGTTCAACTTCCGCAAGCCAGCTCGACTGCCCTATGGGGTGATGTATTTACGCCGGCTGCGGAGACTCATTCAACGCCATGCCCCCACCCTGCACCGCCTGGGCATCCAGGCCTTCGAGCCGCAACTCATCGAGGGCAAGGCCATTCAGATCCACCCGCTCGTCTGCACGGCGTTCAATGCCGACTTCGACGGCGACCAGATGGCCGTTCACCTTCCGCTGTCGGCAGAGGCGCAGGCCGAGGCCCGCATTCTCATGCTGTCGAGCAACAACATCCTGTCTCCGGCAAACGGTCGTCCGATCACGACGCCGACTCAGGACATGGTGCTCGGCATCTACAACCTGACGATGGGCGTGCCGGTCGGAGGCGACGAGATCCCGGCGTTCTCCTCGCTGTCCGAGGCTGTCATGGCGTATGACCAGGGACTGCTCACGCTGCAGCAGTCGGTCCGTCTGCGTCTTACCGACGTCACGCCGCCCAATGGGTGGACGGCGCCGGAGGGCTGGCAGTCGGGCGATCCCTTCGTACTGCAGACGACCCTCGGTCGTGCAATCTTCAACGAGGCGCTTCCGGAGGACTTCCCCTACGTCGACTACCAGGTGGACAAGAAGCAACTCGGTGCGTTGGTCAACCAACTCGCCGATCGCTACCCGAAGGTCGATGTGGCGCGGACCCTCGATGCGCTCAAGGCGCTCGGCTTCCATTGGGCTACCCGCGCTGGCGTGACGATCTCCATCGAGGATGTCGTCACCCCTCCGGCGAAGGCCGAACTTCTGGCAGCGGCTGAAGAGCGCGCGAGCAAGGTGCAGACGCAATACGACCGTGGTCTGATCACTGACTCCGAGCGCCGCCAGGAGCTCATCGAGATCTGGACGCGTGCGACCGACGAGGTCGCCCGCGCGATGCAGGACAACTTCCCGCGTCAGAACCCGGTCTTCATGATGGTCGACTCCGGTGCTCGCGGTAACTTCATGCAGGTCCGCCAGATCGCCGGTATGCGAGGCCTGGTGGCCAATCCAAAGGGTGAGATCATCCCTCGGCCGATCAAGTCCAACTTCCGCGAGGGCCTGTCGGTGCTGGAGTACTTCATCTCCACCCACGGTGCTCGCAAGGGCTTGGCCGATACGGCGCTGCGCACGGCGGACTCGGGCTACCTCACCCGTCGACTCGTCGACGTCTCGCAGGACGTGATCGTGCGCGAGGTCGACTGCGGCACCGATCGCGGTTTGGCCGTCACCATCGCGGAGGCCGGCGAGAACGGCACGATGCGTCTGCTGGACAACATGGATACCGCTGTTGCCTCGCGTGCTACGGCCCGAGATGTGGAAGCTAACGGCAAGGTCGTCGTACCGGCCGGCACTCTGCTCACCATGGACATCCTCGAGCAGATCGCCGAGGCCGGGGTGGGCGACATCCGCGTACGGTCGGTACTGACCTGCGAGAGCAAGGTCGGTACCTGTGGCATGTGCTACGGCGAGTCGCTCGCGACGGGCAAGTTGGTGGACGTCGGAGAGGCCATCGGCATCATCGCGGCACAGTCCATCGGCGAGCCGGGCACCCAGCTCACCATGCGCACCTTCCACACCGGTGGCGTCGCTGGTGAGGACATCACTCACGGTCTCCCACGCGTGGTCGAACTCTTCGAGGCCCGCACCCCCAAGGGTGTGGCTCCGATCAGCGAGGTGGCCGGCAAGGTTCGCATCGAGGAGTCCGACAAGGCGCGCAAGGTCGTGGTCATCCCCGATGACGGCTCGGAGGAGATCGCCTACGCCGTGAGCAAGCGCGCGCGTCTGCTCGTGGAGGATGGCGGCTCTGTCGCCGTAGGCGAACAGATCACCGTCGGTGCCGTCGATCCCAAGCAGGTGCTGCGCATCCTTGGCCAGCGTCAGGTGCAGTTGCACCTTGTCGACCAGGTGCAGGACGTCTACCGCTCGCAGGGCGTGTCGATTCACGACAAGCACATCGAGGTGATCGTTCGACAGATGCTCAAGCGCGTGACGATCATTGACTCGGGCAGTTCGGACTTCCTTACCGGTGAACTGGTCGAGCGGGGCCTGTTCGAGGCGCAGAACCGTCGCGTGGTCGCCGAGGGTGGCACGCCGGCGGCTGGTCGTCCAGAACTCATGGGTATCACGAAGGCGTCGTTGGCTACCGAGTCGTGGTTGTCGGCGGCCTCCTTCCAGGAGACAACCCGCGTCCTGACCGATGCGGCGATCCACGCCAAGAGTGATCCCCTGCTCGGCCTGAAGGAGAACGTCATCCTGGGCAAGCTCATCCCGGCGGGAACCGGCATGCCGGTCTACCGCAACGTCAAGGTGGAGCCGACCGAGGAGGCGAAGGCGGCGATGTACGCCACCTTCACCGGGTACGACGACTTCGACTACGGCGGCTTCGCCGCCAACTCCGGCCCCGCTGTTCCGCTGGAGGAGTTCGACTACGGCAACTACCGCTGATTGGCGGGTCAGAAAAGCACGAAGGGGTGGGCATCGAGCCCACCCCTTCGTGCTTTCGGGCCGGATTCGCCACCCGCCTCGCCTACAGTGGAGCCATGAGCGACCAGCAGCCGCCCGCCGAGGAGCCCACGACCCCGAACGGAGCCGGGGGAGAGTCAGTGTCGAGTGAGTCGACAGGCCAGACCGCCCCGAGCGGCCCTGGCACCGAACCGCCGTCCGCGCCACCGGCTCCGCCCGCCCCGCCCGCTGCCGGAAGCCCCGCGCCGCCCGTCTGGCCGCCGCATTCGGCCCCGCCCGCTCCGGGCGGCTACCCCGCGCCACCGGCTCCGGGGTCGTATCCGCCACCTGCTCCGCCGGTCTACGGCCAGCCGTACCCGCCGGCGGGCTACCCGGTTTACCCGCCACCGCCACCCACCTCGACATCGGCGATCATCGGCCTGGTCCTGGCCATCGGCTCGTGGTTCCTGTGTCCGGTGATCCTCGCGATCGTGGCCCTGGTGCTCGCCCGGTCCTCGACGGCCGAGATCGAGGAGTCAGCCGGCCGCGTCGGGGGAGCGGGGCTCAACACCGCGACGCGCATCATCTCCTGGATCAACATCGGCCTTTACGCGCTCATCATCGTGGGCTTCGCCGTCTTCTTCCTGCTCGCCGCCTTCCTCTCGGTGGCTTCTTCGACGAACTAACGAATTCGCCTCCTGCGAGCATGGGCCGGGGCCGGACCCCCCCGGATTTGGTCCTCGTCGACCACTCGGGTATCTTTGTCCCTCGTGCCCGGGGCCTACCCGGGCTCCCGCGCGTGCCGGGCCAAGCAATTGGCCGCGTGCGCTGGAATCCTCCGGCTTCGCAAGAGGTCGCCTCCCGCCGGGAGGGGGGCGACACACCCGACCGCGGGTGTGGGAGGAACCAGTGTAAAACGGACACATCGGAATGAGTCGAAGGATGGAGTCGTAAGTGCCCACGATCCAGCAGTTGGTCCGCAAGGGCCGACAGGACAAGGTCGCGAAGAACAAGACGCCCGCGCTCAAGGGCAGCCCGCAGCGCCGCGGTGTCTGCACGCGCGTCTACACCACGACTCCGAAGAAGCCAACCCGGCTCTGCGGTCCGCGCGGGAACGATTGCCGCAAGCGATACAGTTACACAAAGCCAGAGGATCGAGAGCCGTTGACTTGGAGAACGAAGACACCAAAGGGCGAGCCGCTTCGGGTCCGCCTGATCATGG
>JALQUH010000001.1 GCA_023263845.1 Candidatus Nanopelagicales bacterium
GCCTCGCCATCGTGGCCTCGGCCGTCGAGGACTGCGGCGGCACCATTGCGCTCGATCGAGCCGCTGAGGGTGGTCTGCTCGCGCGGGTCGTGCTGCCGCGGCAGTAGCGGCTCAGGACGTCGAACATCGGACACCGGGCAAGATTCCCCATCCGTCACCCGGGTCACATCAGGGCCGGTTTGGTCCTACCCTGGGGTCATGTTGGTGCGCGCGGGGATTGCTTTCGCTCTGTTTGTCGCGGCCCTCGGGGTTGCCGTCCCAGCCGGAGCGGATACCGCCCCGGCCGCCTCGTCCGGCGGCACGGTTGATCGGACGCCGACAACCCGAGTGCTCAATGTCGCCGATGAACACACCGCCTTCTTCTCGACGACGTTTGACGCCGATGCCGGCGAGTCACGATTCGTGTCGACCGGTCTGGTTGTCATGGATGCCAAGGGCACCTCGCCGAATGAGATCTTCCTCGGCGTGACCTTGCTGTGCACGAGTCCGTCCGGGGCGACCACGGAGGCTGAGGGCGGTCGCAATGTGTGGCCCGGTGGAGGCGAGTTCTCGATCACCGTCGACATGATGCTGAACACGGACGTGGCCGGCAGTTACACCTGCCAGTCCGACGTCATGATGTGCGATCCGGGGGACTGCAACGGGTCTCCGGGGACGGGCAAGGTCAAGATCGTCACCCGCAAGATGGATCCGAAGGAACATTCCTTCCTCCTGGTCACCGCTGCACTGCCAGCGTGGGCACAGGCCATTCAAGAACCGCCCGGTGGTGACCAACTGGTGGCGCCAGGCAAGTCCTTGGTGCTGACCGAGACCTTCGATGTGTCCGAGGATGGCGGCCAGTCGGTGGAGGTCGGGGCGATGCTGTCGATGACGAACTGCATCGAGGACGACTATCCAACAGCGTGCGGCTCAGCCAAGTCCGTCAAGACCAACGGCTCAGCCAAGGTGAGGCTGTCGATTACGGCGAAGCAGTTGCCCACGGAGCAAGGTGTCACCTGCGCGACGAAGTCCGGCAACAAGGTCACGGGGACGGGCGCATGGACGATCACGTGGCAGCAGCATCATGCTGTCAATGTCCTGTGGGTGCCGGACTTTGAATTAAGCCAGGCGGCGGGGTGCGGCAATTCGGTCCAGGTACAGGTCACGGTGAAGGTGCTGAAGGGCAACTCGCTGGTGGTCGAGTCTGGCGACAAGGCCAAGTGGTCGAGCCTGGTCTACGTCGTCCCCGGAGATGCGTTCGGATAGGCCTCGTCCACAGGGCCGGTGCGCTCAGCGTGCTGGCGGCTAGTTGCCCGGATCGAGGGTGACTTCCGAGCCATTCACGACGCGCACCTCGACTGTGGGCTGAGACCACAGCACGCGATCATTCGCGGAGTTGAAACCTGAAGAGTCAGGAAGCGGTCCTGAACCGAGGATGTCAATGGTGATGACGCCGTTCTTGGAGTTGACGGCGACGAGTTCGTAGCCGGAGCCGTCGAGCCAGATTTTCGCGGCGGCAGTGGCGCGGCTTGTCTCGACGCTTTGGACGAAGCTTTGGATCGAGGCGACGCTGAGAATCACGATCAGGAGCAGCAGCGCGAGATTGACGATGAGCAGCGGGCGCTTGACAGCCTTGCGATCGCGGCGGGCTGCGGCACCGTATCCGGCAATAGTGAAGACCGCGATGGCGCAGATGATCATGGCGACGGCGTTGGCGGAGAACAGGAGGAAGCCACCCCAGGCTTCATGCCAGGCCCCTTGCGACAGGCAGATGCCGACGACCGCCAGGGGCGGGACCAGGCTGATGGCGATCGCGACCCCGGGGAGCACGCCGGACAGGTCACTGCGAGCGGTCGCGAATGCACCCACGAGACCGGTGGCGATGGCGACGAAGAGGTCCAAGATTCCGGGGGTCACGCGGCCGGAGATCTGGCCGTTGGCTTCGACGTTGACGGTGATGTGCAGGACTGCGGTGAAAACCCAGGGCAGCCCGATCACCACCGCCACGGATCCGAGAAGGATGCTGACCGACCGAATGATCTGCAGGGGCCGCGTTGTCACGATGGCGAGGCCGATTGCCTGGATCGGCGTACCGAGTGGGGCGACGATCATGGCGCCAATGACGGTGGCGGTGGAGTTGGTGAGTATGCCGCCGGTAGCGATCGCGGTGGACAGGACGAGTAGGACGGCGTAGCGAATCAGCTTGTCGAAGCTTTCGTCCTCGCTTGTCCGCAGGTAGAGCTGGTCGCTCACATCGTCGAGCGACGTCGCCTTCGCCCCGTCGTCGAAGAGCAGGCCCGTCAGCGTCGCCATGGATCCTCCCGAAAGTTCAGAAGGTCACTGTGCCATGGCCGCCTACTTCACCTCTTGGGCGGTGCATCCAGCACGATGCGATTCGATTTCACTGCGCCGTCTTCAGCCTTGAAGTAGATGTAGATCTTCTTACCGGTCTTGCGCTGCCAGTAGAACGTGCCGTCGGCGGTCACCTTCGGGCGGGCAACGCCGGCGGCGTAGGAGATCTGCCCTGGGAACTTGATGTAGGGGACCATGGCACCGCCCTCGGCGATTCCCACGGTCAATCCGTTGACGCAGACACCCTTCTTCCCCTTGACCCGGCACCGCTCGCCGGTGATCTCGATTGAGTTATCCCCGGGTGGGGTCACGGCCGCGCTGGGCTCGCTGGTCGGGGACCAGCCGGAGTCGTTCTGCGCTTCCACGACGAACGTGTAGTCAGTGCCGTTCACCAGTCCCTCCACGGTGCACGTGAGGGCTGGAGCCTCGGCAGAGCAGCCTTGGCCTCCTGGCACTGCGGTCACCCAGTAGCTCGTGACCGGCGAGCTGCCGTCGTTCTGCGGCGCCGTCCACGTGACCTTGGCCGATTGGTCTCCGGCTTGTGCCTCGACGTCCAGCGGCACCGCCGGGGGATTACCGGGCTGGGGGCGCTCGGGCTGAACGGGCGTCGGGGGGCCCACCGGCTGCGGTGGCACGGGGACCGGCTGTGGAGCGGGTGGTTGCGGCTGCGGCGCGACCGGTGACACCGGAACTGCCGCGTTGGAGTTCGTTGAGTATGGGCTGGTGCCGTCATCAGTGATCGCGGCAACACGGAAGGTGTAGGCGGTTCCGTTCACCAGGCCGGCGACGTTCCAGTTCGTCGTCTGTCCTGTGTTCGCGGCGACGACATTCCAGTTCTGCCCGTCTGTCGTCGACTCCACGCGATAGCCCGTGATCGGTGAGTCACCCGCGCGATCGGGGGCTGCCCAGACCAGATCCACGGACTCATCGCCGGGCGTGGCCGTGGGTCGTGCGGGGGCGCTGGGCAGTGCGGCGGTGGGGGTCACCGCCGCGGAGGTAATGGAGTATGCCCCTTCACCGGCGCGGTTGATGCCGGCTACTCGGAAGACGTACGCCGTTCCGTTGGTGAGCCCCGCGATGGTCGTGCGGTTTAGGGCAGTGCCGGAGTCATTGACGACCGTTCGCCAGGTCGCACCGGCGTCTTCGGAGATCTGGACGCGGTAGCCGGTGATGCCGGCCACCGCAGCGTTGGCGGGCGCGGCCCAGTTCAGTTCGACCGACCGGTTGCTCGGGGTTCCGCTCGGCTGCCCGGGTGCGTCGAGGGAGACCGCGCGGGGAGTCACCGGACCGGCGGTGGCGGAGAAGGCGCCGCGGCCAGCCGCCGTAACGGCGGCGACCCGGAAGACGTACGCCGTTCCGTTCGTGAGACCCGGCACAAGGACGGCGCGGGTGTTGGCGGGCGGGGTAGGCCCGTCTGTCCACACCCCGCTGCCCTCCTCCGACACCTGAACGACGTACCCCGTCACCTGCGAGTCGCCGTTGTCGTCCGGGGGCTGCCAGCCGACCTCGGCCTGCCGGTCGCCGGCGGTCGCGGTGACCTGCTGCGGGGCGCTCGCCGCGCGGATGGCGTTCTCGACCGATCCGAGGGTGGGGAAATTAAGGTTGCGCGGCCGACCGGTCTGGTCGATACGTATGGCAGTGAGCCCTCCCACGTTGAGCACTGGACTATTGGGCAGCGGGGCCAGCGTCTTCATCGGGATCGCGAAGACGAGGTCGGGACCACCGTTGTCCGACAGGGGTGAGAGCAGGGGATCACCGACGATGTCGCCTTCGAGTACGAAGCGGTTGACGCTGTCTGCTGACGAGTGGATCACGTGACGGATGAGGGCCGGGGTGGCGTTGCCTCCGGGTACGAACACGTCACTGCCCTCGGCGCCTGGGCCGCTCGGACCGGCGTTGTTCCAGATGATGCTGTTGGTGACCATCGATGCGAGGCCTTCGGCGAGGAAGACACCGGCACCGCCATCCTGCTCGGCATTGTTCGACACGATCGTGGACAGGGTGATCGTCGCTAAACCGGACGGAGTTTGTATGCCGCCGGCGACGCGGGCGTCGTTGTCATAGATCGTCGAGTTGGTGACTCCCGTGAATCGGTTGACCGTGATGGAGCGCAGGGCGCCACCAATACCGGCGTCGGCGCTGTTCCCGCTCAGTGTCGATCTGGAGACGACCACGGAGGAGGAATTAGGGTCTGGCGCGACCGTGTCAGGCTCGAGCAGGTAGGCCCCGCCGCCGTCGCCTCGAGTCGCCGTGTTGTCCAGGACCTGGCTATCGACGAGCATCACCTCACCGGCTGTCGCCCATACACCGCCGCCGGAGTAGTCGGCGGTGTTGCCCTTCACGATGGACCTGGTGATCGAGACCCGTGACGTGTTGTTGGACGTGTAGGCGTGGATGGCGCCGCCGTTATCGGTCGCGGCGGTGTTGTAGGTGAAGCCCGAGTCCGTCAGGGAGAGATCTTCGACTTCCCGTGCGTCGATTGCGCCACCGGCCTTCTGCGCCTGCCCGACCATCACCGGGGTCCGACCCAGGCTGAGCACATTGAGGTCATACGCGGCGATGGCGCCACCGGACCCACTCCGCGATGTGTTGAAGGCGAAGCTGGAATCCCGCAAGAAAACAGCCACCGGATCATCGGCCGGAGAGGCCACCTGACCGAGCCAAAGCGCACCGCCGTCACACTCGGCAGTGTTGTTCCAGAAGATGGTGTTGCTCACGGTGATGTTGGTCCGCGCGCGCAGTACTGCGGCCGCTCCCGCAGGGCCATTGGGCTCCCCAAAGCGGAGCCTGTCGCACGTCGCTCGCTCATCTCGATCGCTGAGGTTGGCGTAGGACTCGTTGCCGGTAAACGACGATTCGGTCAACGTGATCTGGTTCGCCGAGACCCACACCGCCCCGGACCCCTGCAGGAGGCTGTTGCCGACCCACACACCGGACATGGTCACCCGGTCCAGGGATGCGGCCCTGACAGCACCTCCCCTCCAGTTGTTACCGGGAGGCAAACTCCGCTGGTTGATGCGGTTCATCGTGATGCTGCTGAGGGTAAGCGAGTCTGCCCCGGCTTGGTCTCCGGTGGCACTGATGATGCCGCTGACGTCGGGGAGTTGATCGGACACGACGAGGTTGGTGATGGTCACCGCATTGTCGGTGGCTCCCGTCAGGTCAACGTCGATTCGGGCGGCGTGGTTGATCCACGAGATGCTGTGGCCGCTAACGGATACCCGCTTCGCCTGGCATAACGTTTCGGTCATCGATCCGCTCTTCACACTGCCACTCGTCGGATTGGTTGTGGCTTCAGCGATTCGGCGCCGTGCTCGGCTAGCGTTGTGGGGGCTGTGCTG
>JALQUH010000017.1 GCA_023263845.1 Candidatus Nanopelagicales bacterium
CAGCACAGCACACGTGCCCCTGATTGAAGAAGATGCCGTTGACGATGCCCTCGACAGCCTCATCCAGGGGCGCGTCATCGAAGACGATATTGGCGGCCTTGCCGCCCAGTTCCAGCGTGAGCCCCTTGCCGGTACCGGCGACGGCGCGCTGGATCTGCTTGCCGACCTCGGTCGAGCCGGTGAAGGCGACCTTGTCGACGTCCGGATGCTCCGAGACGAGCCGCCCGGCGGTGGGACCTCCCGTGAGGATGTTCACGACGCCCGGCGGGAGGTCGGCCTGCTGACAGATGTCGGCGAAGGCGAGGGCGGTGAGCGGGGTGGTCTCGGCCGGCTTCAGCACCACGGTGTTGCCGGTGGCTAGTGCGGGAGCAACCTTCCAGGCGAGCATGAGCAGAGGGAAGTTCCACGGAATGATCTGGCCGGCGACCCCGTACGCGCGGGGCCTGGGTCCGAGCCCGGCGTACTCCAGTTTGTCGGCCCATCCGGCGTGGTAGAAGAAGTGCGCGGCCGCGAGCGGGACGTCCACATCGCGCGACTCGCGGATCGGCTTGCCGTTGTCCAGGGTCTCCAGGACGGCAAGTTCGCGGGACCGCTCCTGGATCAGGCGTGCCAGGCGGTAGAGGTACTTGGCCCGCTCGCGTCCGGGCATCTTCGACCAGGTGGACTTGTAGGCCGAACGCGCTGCCGCGACCGCACGATCCACATCGGCGGAACCGGCATCGCTGATCTCGGTGAGGACCTCTTCGGTCGCCGGGTTGATCGTCTTGAACGCTCCCCCATCGATGGGGTCGGTGAACTGGCCGTCGATGAACAGCCCGTAGTGCGAGGCAATATCGACGACGGCCCGTGACTCGGGCGCGGGAGCGTACTCGAAGGTCATCGCACTCCTAGTCGATCGTGACGTAGTCGGGGCCGGAGTAATGGCCGGTGGCCATCCGTTGCCGCTGCAGCAGCAGGTCGTTAAGCAGGCTGGAAGCACCGAAGCGGAAGAGGTCCGGGGTGAGCCAGGTCGGCCCGCAGGTCTCATTGACGAGAACGAGATAACGGATCGCGTCCTTCGCGGTGCGGATCCCGCCCGCGGGCTTGACGCCCACGAGCGATCCGGTCTGCCGATGCCAGTCTCGGACGGCTTCGAGCAGGATCAGCGTGACAGGCAGCGTGGCGGCCGGGGACACCTTGCCCGTGGACGTTTTGATGAAGTCGGCACCGGCAAGCATGGCCAGCCAGGACGCGCGACGAACATTGTCGTAGGTACGCAATTCGCCTGTTTCAAAGATGACCTTCAAGTGTGCGGACCCACAGGCCTCCTTGACCGCCACGATCTCCTCGAACACTTCGAGGTAACGGCCGGCGAGGAAGGCACCGCGATCGATGACCATGTCGATCTCGTCGGCACCGGCGAGGACGGCATCGCGCGTATCGTGAAGCTTGACGTTGAGGCTGGCGCGTCCCGAAGGGAAGGCCGTCGCGACCGCGGCCACGTGCAGCACATCCCCAACCGCCTCCCGGGCGATCCCAGCCATGTCGCCGTAGACGCAGACGGCAGCCACGTGTGGGACTCCGGCGCTAGACGGGTCAGGACGAAGGGCCTTCGCGCACATGGCGCGCACCTTGCCCGGCGTATCCATGCCCTCGAGCGTGGTGAGGTCGACCATGGAGATCGCCAGATCAATGGCCTGCTCCTTCGCCGACGTCTTGATCGAACGCGTCGAGAGCATGGCGGCCCGGCCGTCGGCTCCCACCTGATCCACTCCCGGGAGCCCGTGGAGGAAGCGTCGCAGCGCGGAATTGCTCGCGGTGACTTCATCGACCAATGCCACGTTCACCTGTCCAGGGTAATGCTGGGCCGTCGGTGGGTGCCAAGAAGCCAGAACTCCGCCCATCGCCGCAGACCTTCTAGTAGGAACGCCGCTCCTCGATCTCCTTGCAGGCCACGCACATCGTCGCCCGAGGGAAGGCCTGTAGTCGCAATTTGCCCACCGGCCGGCCGCAGGATTCACAAATGCCATACGTGCCATTGCGAATTCGCTCGAGGGCGTGCTCGGTCTGGATGAGCATGTCGCGCGCATTGTTGGCAAGGGACATCTCATGCTCGCGTTCGAAGGTCTTACTGCCGGCGTCAGCCTGGTCATCACCGGCGCCATCACCAGAGTCGGCGACGAGTTCGGCGATGTCAGCCTCGGTGACTTCGATCTCCTCCTGCAGTCGCTGCACGTCCTTCTTGAGTTCTTTGCGAACTTCGGCGATTTCCGCGGGAGTCCACGGAGACTCGTCCTCGCGCACGACCAGTCGACGTTGGCCGGCCCTGGCCGCCTTCTTCGCCGGGGCGGCCTTCTTCGCCGGAGCCGCCTTCTTGGCCGGGGCGGCCTTCTTCGCCGGAGCCGCCTTCTTGGCCGGGGCGGCCTTCTTTGCCGGAGCCGCCTTCTTGGCCGGGGCGGCCTTCTTTGCCGGAGCCTTCTTGGCCGGAGCCTTCTTGGCCGGGGCGGCCTTCTTTGCCGGAGCCTTCTTGGCCGGAGCCTTCTTCGCCGGAGCCTTCT
>JALQUH010000098.1 GCA_023263845.1 Candidatus Nanopelagicales bacterium
ATCGAGCTTGCGCAGGGCCTTCTCCTTGCGCGTGCGATGCTTCAGGACGCCGGCGGCCTCCTCGATGAAGCCACGCCGGTCCTCTGGTGAGGCATGCAAGATGGCGTCCAATTGCCCTTGACCGACGATGACGTGCATCTCGCGGCCGATACCTGAGTCCGACAGCAGCTCTTGAACGTCGAGTAGCCGGCACGGGGTGCCGTTGATGGCGTACTCGGAACCGCCGTTACGGAACAGCGTGCGCGAGATCGTGACCTCGGTGTAGTCAATCGGCAGCGCACCGTCAGTGTTATCGATGGTGAGAGCCACCTCGGCACGACCAAGAGGTGCGCGACCAGATGTGCCGGCGAAAATGACGTCGGCCATGTTGCCGCCGCGCAGGGACTTCGCCCCCTGCTCACCCATGACCCAGGCCAGGGCATCGACGATGTTGGACTTGCCCGAGCCATTGGGTCCCACGACGCAGGTGACCCCGGGTTCGAAGGCCAGCGAGGTCGCCGATGCGAAGGACTTGAACCCTTTAAGGGTCAGGCTCTTCAAGTACACGCGGACAACCTTTCAGCAGGGCAGGTGCCGCCACCCTACCCACGGTGCGGCCGCCAGGTGGACTAGGCGCTCCGGGGCCGTCGCTGGCACGTCGGACAGCGGTAGGACGAGCGGTTCATGAAGGGCTCCCGGACGATGGGCCGACCACAGCGCTCGCACGGTTCGCCTTCACGGCCATAGGCCTGAAGGGAGCGGTCGAAGTAGCCGCTGGACCCGTTTACGTCGACGTAAAGATCGTCGAACGACGTTCCCCCCTCGGCCAATGCTTCGGTCATCACATCGCGGACGTGGCCGAGGAGTTCAGCCACCTGACGCGAGTTCAGGGTTCGGGCGGGTCGGTCGTAGTGCAGGCGGCCTCGCCACAGGGCTTCATCGGCATAGATGTTGCCGATCCCCGAGATGAGCGACTGATCGAGCAGCGCTCGCTTGATCCCGGAGTCCCGAGCTCTCAAGGCACGGGAGAACTCTCGGTCGTCAAATTTGGGGTCGAGCGGATCGCGGGCAATGTGCGCGACCGAGGCGGGAACCGCCCCACCATCGCCATCATCGACAAGATCGTCGACGAACAGCCCGCCGAACGTGCGCTGGTCCACGAAGCGCAGGTCGCGATCAGCGCCGGCGAACGACAAGCGGACGCGCAGGTGTGTCTCATCCGACTGGTCCGGGGGCGGCAAGAGCAGTTGACCGCTCATGCCCAGATGAGCCACCAGCGCTCGACCGTCGTCGAGAGGCAGCCACAGGTACTTGCCCCGGCGGCTCACCGTCTCCACTTGGCGCCCGGTCAGGGCATCGATGAAGTCGCGCTCGCCTGCGAGGTGGCGGCGGATGGCGCGGTCGTGATGGACCGAGACTCCATCGATGCGGCGTTCTCGAAGGTAGGGCTCGAGCCCCCGCCGCACCACCTCAACCTCGGGCAACTCCGGCATGGTCGCGTCAGTCACCACTGCCATCGAGGGAGCGGTAAGCCTCCTCTGCGGCCTGCTGTTCGGCCTCCTTCTTGGATCGGCCTGCGCCCTCCCCGTACACATGGTCGGCCAAGACCGCGCGCGCCGTGAAGCGCTTGTCATGATCGGGTCCGGACTCCTGCACCACGTAATCCGGGGCGCCAAGGCCACGTCCAGCGGCGAGTTCTTGCAGCGACGTCTTCCAATCGAGGCCGGCGCCGAGATCAGCGGCCCGTTCGATCAACGGGTCGAAGAGGCGATGGATGAGCCTCTCCGCTTCAGCCAGTCCACGCTCGAGAAAGACCGCCCCGACGAGTGCCTCGAGAGTGTCGGCGAGGATCGAGGACTTGTCGCGACCACCGGTGATCTCCTCGCCATTGCCGAGCAGGAGACAGTCTCCGACGCCGAGATCGCGCGCCACATCGGCGAGTGCGCGAGCGTTCACAACAGCAGCGCGCATCTTGGCCAACTGACCCTCCGCGCAATCGGGGTAGTTGCGGTAGAGGGTTTCGGTGACGACGAGCCCGAGAACTGAATCCCCAAGGAACTCCAGCCGCTCATTGGTCGGTAGCCCGCCCTTTTCGTACGCGTAGGAACGGTGGGTGAGGGCAAGATCGAGGAGCGCGAGGGGGCCCCCGAGGTGGTCAGCGAGCAGATCCCGCGGCGTCACGAGGCCCTCACACAGGCGTTCGACAGATCGGCGACCGTGGCCGCCGACCGTGCCCTGGCTTCGTCCAGCGCCCAGCCAGATTCACTGAGCACGTCGCCCAGACACACCAGGGCGAGGGAATCGACGCCGAGAAGGTGGAGAGGGGTGTCCGCACGGACGGGGGCGCCCGGGCCCAAACTCAGGACCCGTCGCAGTCCAGCGTCAACCGCGCCGGCGCAGTCGGCATCGACTGCCGGGGCGCCGCCGCGATCGCTCACGGCCTCAGACGTCGAGAACGCGACGCTTGGCGTAGGTGCCACAGGTCGGGCACACGGTATGGGCGAGCTTCGACTCACCGCAGCGTGCGCAGGCCACCAGCGTGGGAGCGGATGTCTTCCACTGCGAACGGCGGTGCCGGGTGTTGGAGCGGGAGGTCTTCCGCTTGGGAACGGCCACGTCAATCGTCCTTCTCTTCGTCGAGCAATGCGCCGAGGGCTGCCCAGCGCGGGTCGGTGGTCTCGTGGCTGTGTCCGGGATCGTCGTCGAGCCGAGCACCGCACATGGTGCACAAGCCCGAACAATCCTCCCGGCACGTCGGCGCAATCGGCAGTGTGAGAACCACTGCGTCTCGAACCGTCGCCTCGAGGTCGATGAGGTCTCCCTCGATCGAGGGTGGGGCATCGTCATCCTCGTCATCCACCTCGGCCGTCACGTGTCCGTGCGCGTCCTGCGGCGGGTAGACGAACAACTCTTCGATGTCCGCGGTCTGCTCCCAGGCAACCGGCTCCAGGCAGCGCGCGCACTCGGCAGCGACATCCACCCGGACGGTTCCGGAGACGTAGACCCCCTCCACCACCGACTCCAACCTCAGGTCGAGGTCGACTTCGGTGCTTTCGGGCACCTTGGCCAGTCCAGATCCCAGGCCCGCCGCAGCGGGGACCTGTCGGGTGATCTCCTTCATCGCTCCCGCCCTGCGGCCCAGGTCGCGAATGTCCACGACGTAGGGAGCGCGGGGGTCGAGCGCGGTCAGGACTCCTCCGACAGTGCTGCAGCGGATCCGATCACTCGATCGGGCCGCCCGACAGAATACGGCAGCAGGGGCGTAAGGGCGAAACCGGTCGTCAGGGAAGGATCTCCTCGACGACCTCAACCTCCTCGTCGTACTCCGCCTGGTCGCGGAGTTTGTCCCGGCCCCGCTCCACGGCCGTGAGGGTCCTGTGCAGGGTGATCTCGAAGGAGGCCAGGCGCCCATCGATGTAATCGTCGGTCTCACGGCGCATCCGAGTGACCTCATCCAAGGTCTCGGCCCTCAGCGCCTCGGACTCCTCTACGGCAACGAGGTAGACCTCATGCTGGGACAGCATCTGCATCTGCTCGGCTCGCGCCTCCGCCACGAGCCGGTCGGCCTCGATCCGCCCCTCGGCAACGACAGCCTCACGCTCGGCCAAGAGTTGGTCGGCGTCGCTCAATGACTCGGGCAGTGCTTCTCGAATGTCCTCGATCATGTCAAGAACCTGGGCTCGATTGACCATGCATGAGGCGGACAGAGGTACCGCTTTCGCCTCCTCGATGAGAATCGCGAGTTCTTCCAGCCGCTGATCAACGTCCACGCCTACTCCTTCGCCGAAGCCTGCGCCGCAACGCGCTCGCGCAGTCGTTCCAGGACCGGATCGGGCACAAGTCCCGCCACGCTCCCGCCGTGCGTCGCCACCTCTTTGACCAGGCTTGACGACAGATAACTGTAAAGCGGATTGGTCGAGACAAAGAGCGTCTCCACACCGGCGAGCCGGTAGTTCATCTGAGCCATCTGCAACTCGTAATCGAAATCACTGACCGCGCGTAGGCCTTTGACGATGGCGCCGATACCGTGTTCGCGGCAGTAGTCGACGAGAAGGCCGTGAAAGCAGTCGACCTCGACGTTTTCCAAAGGCGCAACTACCTCGCGAAGCAGGTCGATTCGCTCATCGACCGTGAACAGGCTCGACTTCGATCGGTTGACCAGAACAGCGACCACCACTCGATCGGCAACGTTCGCCGCGCGCGTAAAGACGTCGAGGTGCCCATTGGTGACCGGATCGAAGGAGCCGGGGCACACCGCAACGCGCATCGATACTCCCTTCCCGAACCAGCGGCTAGGACGCGAACTGACCGTACCAAAGGGAGGTCTCCCCGTAGTCGCGTCGACGCAGTGCGTCCCAGCCCTCACGGGGCCACGGTGCGCCCGAGCGAACGTCCCGCTCGACCACGGCGAACCCCTCGGGCGGTACCGCACCCATGGCCGCGAGGCGGTCCAGCAGGCCAGCGACCTCCTCGTCCGCAGCGGCATACGGCGGATCGAGGAACACCAGGTCGTAGGGGCCCGGGAGGTCCGCCTGCTGGGCGTCCGCGACGATCACTGAGGCACCGGGCAAGCCAACGGTCTCGATATTGCGGCGCAGGATCGCGGCCGTGCGCCGATCTCGCTCGACGAAGGTTGCCGAACGCGCCCCACGACTCAGGGCCTCGAGTCCGACCGCTCCGCTGCCGGCGTAGGCATCCAGGATGCGAAGGCCGGACCAGTCCCCGAGGAGCGCGTCCAGGCTGGAGAACAGCGCCTCGCGGACGCGGTCGGTTGTCGGCCGCGTGCCGGCCGACGGCACCACCAGCCGCCGGCCACCTGCCTGCCCACCGATGATGCGCACCTCAGCCCTTCTCCAGGAAGTCTGAGCGGTCATCCTCGCTCAGGGCCGCAACCTGATCCCGTAGGAGCAGATGATCGGCCAAGGTCGGATCGTGCTCGATCAGGGATGTGGCCGCCACGCGTGCACGTTCGACGATGTCCTCATCGCGTACCACCTCGAGCAAGCGCAGCGACGAGCGACGACCTGACTGCGCCGTGCCGAGCACGTCGCCCTCGCGGCGGGCCTGCAGGTCCACGCGGGCAAGTTCAAACCCATCTGTCGTGGCCGCGACAGCCGAGAGTCGCTCCCGCGCTGGTGAATCAACGTCGGCCGCGGTGACCAAAAGACACAACCCGTCTCCCCCGCCGCGGGCGATACGACCGCGCAACTGATGCAACTGCGAGATCCCGAACCGGTCCGCGTCCAAGATCACCATCGTTGAGGCCTCTGGGACGTCGACACCCACCTCGATCACCGTCGTCGCCACCAGAACATCGATCGCGCCTTCGTCGGCGGAGTCGGCGGTGAAGCGGCGCATGGCGTCATCCTTCTCCTCCGAAGCCATGCGGCCATGGAGGATCCCAATCCGCAGTCCGGTGAGGTATCGATCCCGAAGCTCGTCGGCGACCTCGAGAACACTCGACATCGTCGGGGCTTCCGCGTCACTTGGTGCGTCATCGACCTCGTCACCAATCCGGGGGCACACGACGAAAACCTTGCGACCTGCCTCGACTTCTTCGCGCACCCGCGTCCAGGCGCGTGCCAGGTGCGCGGGCTTCTCCCGCGGAGCAACGACGTGGGTAGCGATGACCCCGCGATCCGGCGGGTACTCATCGAGAACGCTCACCTCGAGGTCGCCGAACACCGTCATCGCGACCGTGCGCGGTATTGGAGTCGCCGTCATGACGAGGGTGTGCGGTCGCTGGCCATCGCGGTCGGGGGTTCCCAGCACAGCACGCTGCTCCACGCCGAAGCGATGCTGCTCATCAACCACGACCAGGCCGAGTTCGGCGAAGTCAACGGCATCCTCGAGCAAGGCGTGGGTGCCGACGACGATGCCCGCCTCGCCGCTGGCAGTGGCAAGAAGTTCCTCACGACGTTCACGCACACCCTGTGAACCGGAGAGAAAGGCGATACGGGTGCAGGGGCCAGAACCTGCCAGGAGCCCCGTCTCTGCCATCGGACCGAGGAAGGCACGCAGCGTCCGCACATGCTGCTGGGCCAGCACCTCCGTCGGCGCGAGCAGGGCCGCCTGCCCGCCGGCATCGACGACCTGAAGCATGGCGCGCAGCGCCACCAAGGTCTTGCCTGCGCCGACGTCGCCCTGCAGCAGGCGGTGCATGGGATGGTCCGTCTCGAGATCAGCGGCGATCTCGACGCCGACACGTTCCTGGGCTCCGGTGAGTGGGAACGGACGCTGCGCGTCGAAGGCAGCGAGGAGACCGTCCTTCGTGGCCACTCGAGGCCGGGCCGACTGACCTTCCAGAAGGGCTCGACGCTGCGCCAAGACCACCTGCAGCCCGAAGGCCTCATCGAAGCGAAGCCGCGCCCGCGCCGCCTCAATCGCCTCCTGATCCACCGGTCGGTGGATCTGCCGAAGGGCCTCATCGAGGGACATGAATCCCTCCGCCGCGCGTACGTCTGCGGGGAGCGGATCGGCGATCGCGTCGACCGCGTCGAGGGCAAGTCGCATGGCCTGCTGGATCTTCCAACTGGGCAGGCCCGCGGTCGCCGGATAGATCGGAATGAGCAGGTCGGCGAAGGCCGCCTGGGCCTCACTGTCCGGTTCGAGGTCACTGTCGGCCGGAAGCAGCACGAATCGCGGATGCGCGAGTTGCCGTGTGCCCCCGTACGCCGACACGGTGCCAGCGAAAAGGCCGCGTCGCCCTACCTGCAACTGTCGCTGCGCCCGCCACGCCTGATTGAAGAACACCAGCGTGAGGCGGCCACGACCGTCGGACACGACGACTTCGGTGATCGTGCCTTTGCGTTGCTGCATACGCCGTGTGTTGACGGACTTCACCTCGGCGAGAACCGTGGCGTGTTCGCCGGTGGCCAATGCATCGAGGTCGGTGAGGTCGCCGGGATCGATATACCGACGCGGGTAGTGACGCAGAAGGTCCTCGACGGTCTCGATCCCTAGCCCATCGCGAAGCGCCTTCGCGGTTCGGCCACCGACAACATCGGCCACCGGCGCGGCCGGTGTCACACGCGCCATGGGTTACTCGACCCCGATGATGACCGGCCACAGGGGCTGGCCGCCATCCAGAGCGATGACCTCGAGGCCAGCGTGGACGTGACCGAGGACTTCGGTGAGGTTCTCCAGGAGAGCGGGCTCCGCGTCCTCCCCCACCACCAGCGTGACTAGCTCGCCGCCGGAGGACAGCAGGCGCTCGGCCACGGCATGCGCGACGGTCGGCACATCGCTGCCAATCTCGACGATGTCACCGTCGGCAACCCCGAGGATGTCACCGGGCAGGCACGGCCCCGCCATGGTGAGGGCTTCACGGGAGGCCACGGTGACGGCGCCGTATCGCGTCGCGCCCGCGGCCCGCGTCATGGCCACCACATCGTCATCGAATCGCGCCGCCGGATCGTGTACGGCGATGGCCGCGAGACTCTGCACCACCGATCGCGTCGGGATAACCGACACCCGAACGCCGGAGGCGCGCGCCTGCTCGGCCGCCGCCTCAGATACCGCCAACGAATCGGAGTCGCTCGGCATGACGATGACCTCAGCGGCGTGGGCAGCGTCGATTGCCTCGGCGAACTCGCCCGTTGACGGGCGCCGCCGCGGGCGCGCGGGCACCGGCACACCGCCGCTGTCGATGACGAGCGCCTCCACGCCGGGACCGTGCGTCACCACGACGAGCCGCCGGCCTTCGAGCGGTATCTCCGGCGTCGTTGGCAAGAGGTAGGTGATGCGAATGCGATCGAGGGTTCCGGCGCGCAGGCCGGCCTCGACGGCAGCGCCTGCGTCATGAACATGCACGTGGACGTTCCACAACTCGTCCGCGCCTGTGACCACGAGGGAGTCCCCGAGGCCATCAAGGATTTCGCGCAACGCCTCCACTGCCGCGCCCGACGCGGTGAGGAGGTACATCACTTCGTACGCCGGAGCGCCCCCATCGGCGAGCGGCAGGCCGTGCGAGGGACGGGCGGGTGCGGGAAGTTTGGGGCGCGCGTCGCGGCGCGGCCTGCGTCGGCGCACGCCGGACACGACATCGAGCAAGGCGTCGTAGACGACGACGAGACCGGCACCGCCGGCATCGACCACCCCAGCATCACGCAGGACCGGGAGTTGCTCGGGAGTGCGCTCCAGTGCGGCGCGTGCGGCTTCGACGGCGGCGGCAATGACGTCGATGAGGTCTTCGCCAGGATGTGCTTCGGCGGCCTCGGCGGCCGCACGCGCCACCGTGAGGATCGTACCTTCGATCGGGTGCGCCACCGCGGCGTAGGCCTCGTCGCTGGCCCGTCGAAGGGCCACACGAATGTGGTCCGCCGTCAGCTGGTCACCATCGCGTGATCCGGTGAGCGCGCTCGCGACGCCGCGAATGACCTGGGCCAAGATGACGCCCGAATTGCCCCGTGCGCCGAGCATGGCGCCGCGGGTCATCGCGACCACGACATCGGCGAGGCGGGCACCCCCGGGTTCGCACACCTCCTCCATCGCCGCACACGCCGATTCGACGGTGAGGAACATGTTCGTTCCGGTGTCGCCATCCGGGACCGGGAAGACGTTGAGGGCGTCGATCGCCGCGCGCTCTTCACCGAGTGCCGCCAAGGATTGCTCACCCCAGGCACGGACGGAGGCGGCGTGCAGGACCGACGGGCGATCCGCTGCCATGGCCACCTCCCGCGTCGCGTGGGGCTGGCCCCACCGACACACCGTATCCGGCCCCACGGACGCCCGGTTTGGGGTTCGGACTCCCCCTCGGCTACCCTCAGGGGGTTGTCGTGGGCCGGGAAGTTCCTGAGCGCCCCTGATCCTTGAGGAGAAGTACCGTGGCTGCCACCTGTGATGTTTGCGGCAAGGGCCCGGGCTGGGGCAATTCGATCTCCCACTCACACCGGCGCACCTCACGTCGTTGGAACCCGAACATCCAGCGCGTTCGCGCGATGATCGGCCGCACACCCAAGCGCTTGAACGTGTGCACCTCCTGCCTCAAGGCCGGCAAGGTCACCCGCGCCTAGTCGCGGCCGACTTCAGCGAACCAATCCGTTCACCCCCTAGGTGGGCACGACCTCATCTGTCGCCCGCACGCTCATCCCACCCGCAAGCGGGGCGGCTATGCCCCGAAGTGCTCGTAGCCCTGCGGGTTCGCGGGTTGACCGTCAACACAGACATCGTCCTCTATGCGTTCGACCACCTGTCCGATCGTGATGAAGCCGTCGGGGACCTCCCCCGGTGCGAACGTCGCCAACAGCGCATGGTCATCACCCCCGCCCAGCACCCAGGTGAGCGGATCGAGGTTGTATGCCGCGGCCGTGGTCTGGACCGCGTCCGGGATCGGTATCGATGTGGAATCCACGTCGATGCACACGCCAGATGCGCGCGCAAGGCGCGCCGCGTCCAGCAGGAGTCCATCGCTGACGTCGAGCATCGCCGTCGCTCCCGACATCGCCGCGCGGGGGCCCGCCTCGTAGTCCGGTACGGGGCGTCGATGCGCATCAACGAGTGCGCGGGGGGATCGAAACCCACGCGAAAGCACAGCCAACCCC
>JALQUH010000140.1 GCA_023263845.1 Candidatus Nanopelagicales bacterium
GCCGGGCAAGGCCCGGTCACCGAGGACCTGCGTGGCCAAATCGTGGGCCGCTGGGCGGGCCGTCGACGGGAGACGACGTGAGCTGGTGGTGGTTCGCAATTGCGGGAGTCATCGTCGTCCTGGTGGCTCTCTACTTCAGCATGACCGCGGGCCGACTCGATGCCCTGCATAGACGCGTCGATGCTGCGGAACATGCCTTAGACGTTCAGCTGCTGCGGCGGTCGGCGCTCATCTTGGACCTGGCGTCGTCGGGACTGTTCGACCCCGCCACCACCGTCGTCTTGGCCGAGAGCGCCCACGCGGCCAGGACGGCCGATTCGGCCGATCCTGTGGCGCGCGGGCTTGCGGAGAGCAATCTGACCCGCGTGCTTGCGGAGGTCCTTCCCGACGACACCGAACTCGAAGATCTTCGCGACTCGCCGGAGGCGATGAACATGCTCAACGAACTCACGAGCACGTGCGCCCGGGTCCAGCTTTCGCGTCGCTTCCACAATGATGCTGTCCGCGCCTGTCGACAGGTACGTCGACACCGCGCCGTTCGCTGGTTCCGGCTCGCTGGGCACACCCCGTGGCCCCAAACCATGGAGATGGACGACACGCCGCCGAGGGCGCTCACCGACCGTTAGCCCCAACCGACGTACCGTGGTCGAGTGCCTCGCCGTTCCTCGACCGCTCGCCCGGTCATCGTGTTGATTGCCGTCGTCGGTGCAGCCCTGCTGGCCGCGTGCTCGGGAGGGGACGCCGCACCGATGGCCACGAGCGTGACCCCTACGCCGTCGCCCTCGCCGAGTCCAACGCCCACGCCGTCGCCGGCACCGTTGCCGACGGCGTCCTCCGCCGCGTACGGCATCCCCGCGGGGGCCTCGCCGTTCTCGGGACTACCCGGAGGTGAAGGCAAGCCGGTTCTCGCCATCAAGATTGACAACACGCGCGCTGCCCAGCCGCATGCTGGACTGCAGTCGGCGGACCTGGTCTACGTCGAGGAGGTGGAGTGGGACCTCACTCGACTTCTCGCCATTTTCAACTCATCCCTGCCGCCGGAGATTGGGCCGGTGCGTTCGGCCCGCATCAGTGACATCGACATGCTCGCTCCCTTCGGAGCCGTAGCCTTCAGCAATTCGGGCATGCAGTCCAAACTCAAGCCGTATATCGCGGCCGCCAATCTGTACGACGTCTCGGCCGAGCGCATCTACGATGCCTTCCGCAACGACCCCGGTCGGCCTGCCCCGGTCGACCACCTGGCCGATCCCGTGGCGTTGCTCGCGGCCGCGCCAGACGCGGCGCTCGCGCAGGACATCGGCCTGGTCTTCTCGCAGGACCCACCGCCCGGAGGGACTCCCGTCGCGAAGGTGACGGCAACGTGGCCGTCATCGGAAGTCTCCTTCACCTGGGATCCGCAGGCGGGCAACTTCATCGTCGGGCTCAACGGCGAGGAGTCGCGGTCGACCGAGGGCGGTCCACAGCGTGCGGCGACGGCGGTCATCCAGTCCGTGGCCCAGACCGACTCTGGGTTCGGGGACAAGTACGGTGGCAAAACGCCCTTCATCGAGACCGTGGGTAGTGGCGGAGCGATCGTGCTGCGGGACGGTCGGATGTGGTCGGTAACGTGGGATCGCCCCGACATGCTCAGCGGGACGACGTTCACACTCCCTGACGGCAGCCTGATGCCGTTTGCCATCGGCCAGGAGTGGATTGTGCTGCTCGACAAGACCAGCAAGCCCACGATCAAGTAGCCCGTCCCCACGGTGGGCCGACCCGGGGTCGGCCGACTACGATGTCCCGAACACCCTGTCAGGGCCGTCACAGCTGAGGGCCATTTCGTGTGAGAGGTCACCGTGTCCGAGAACTCCACTGCTGCTACCGGAACCACCCGGGTCAAGCGAGGCATGGCCGAGATGCTCAAGGGCGGCGTCATCATGGACGTCGTAACTCCGGAGCAGGCCAAGATCGCTGAGGACGCCGGCGCGGTTGCCGTCATGGCTCTCGAGCGCGTCCCTGCCGACATCCGCGCCGAGGGCGGTGTCTCCCGCATGTCCGACCCGGACATGATCGATGGAATCATCGATGCCGTCACCATCCCGGTGATGGCGAAGGCTCGGATTGGTCACTTCGCCGAGGCGCAGGTACTTCAGTCGCTCGGAGTCGACTACATCGACGAATCCGAGGTACTGACCCCAGCCGACTATGCCAATCACATCGACAAGTGGCAGTTCACGGTGCCCTTCGTCTGCGGCGCAACCAACCTTGGAGAGGCGTTGCGTCGCATCACCGAAGGTGCGGCCATGATCCGATCCAAGGGTGAGGCTGGCACCGGTGATGTGTCGAACGCCGTCACGCACATGCGCCGCATTCGCGATGAGGTCCGCCGTCTGTCCTCCTTGCCGGAGGATGAGCTGTATGTCGCCGCCAAGGAACTCCAGGCTCCGTACGACCTGGTGGTCGAGGTTGCGCGTTCTGGCAAGCTGCCGGTCGTGCTCTTCACCGCGGGCGGCATCGCCACCCCGGCTGACGCGGCCATGATGATGCAGCTCGGCGCGGAGGGCGTCTTCGTAGGCTCCGGCATCTTCAAGTCCGGAGACCCCGTCAAGCGGGCGGAAGCCATCGTGCAGGCGACTCGGCATTACGACAACGCCGATCTGGTGGCCAAGGTGTCCCGCGGCCTTGGTGAGGCGATGGTGGGGATCAATGTGGCGGATATCCCCGTGCATCACCGCCTCGAAGACCGCGGCTGGTGACCGTCGCACCAGCGATTGGCGTTCTCGCCGTACAGGGAGATGTGCGCGAGCACCTGCACGCACTGCAAGCCGTGGGCGCGGCCGCGAGAGCCGTAGGTGACGTAGACGCCCTCGCCTCCGTTCAGGGTCTGGTGATCCCCGGTGGCGAGTCCACCACCATCTCCAAATTGATCGTGCGC
>JALQUH010000157.1 GCA_023263845.1 Candidatus Nanopelagicales bacterium
TGGGGTCCTCCGGTCGCCCGCGGCCGTAGTGGCTCGCGGCACCCTGGGGGATCGGCCGGTGTGTGATCACGGTGTGCTTCATTCCCACGACCTCGGCGATGTCGCCGACGAGGAACTGGGCCAGCGACACCGAGTGGCTGAGGATGTCTGAGCTCACCCCGTAGCCGCCCTGATCGAGCATGAAGCGCCAGGTGAGCAGGCCCATTTCATCCGAGCCGTACATCGACAGGAAACGGCCACGGTAGTGCGTGATCTCCCCGAGCGCACCAGAGGCGATGAGGTTGCGAGCGTGGATGACCAGCGGTGACCACAGGTAGTTGTAGCCAACTCCGGTGAGGATGCCGGCCTTCTTTGCCGCGGCGTAGGCCTGCACGGTCTGCGCCGGAGTACCACCGATCGGCTTTTCACTAAAGATGGCCTTGCCCGCCGCAGCGGCCGCTTCGATCATCGGCACATGCAGCATGTTGGGTGCGGTGACCCACACGGCATCGACCTCGGGGTCGGCGACCGCCTCGGCCCAGTCAGCGGTCGCGCGAGCAAATCCGAAGTCGCGCACGGCGCGCTCGCGGCGATCGGCCTCGGTGTCGGCGCAGACGACAAGCTGCGGATCGCAGGAGCGATCGGGGAAGAGCGACGGAATGCGCAGGACCGAGCGCGAGTGCGCCTGACCCATCCAACCCAGACCGAGCACGGCCACGCCGATGTGCTTCATCGAACACGTCCTTCCGCCGAGGTCATCGGGAGGCGGTCATCCTGCTCGGTCCAGGTGCCGCGAATCCAGTGGTGGTTCGGATCGTCGCAGAAAGCCATGGTCCTGTCTTCGGCTGGACCGGCCAGCACGTTGAGGAAGTACATCGGATAGTCCGGCGCTGCGGCGGTCGGGCCGTGGTACCCCTCGGGGACGAGGTAGGTGTCGCCGTCAGAGATGACGACGGTCTCGTCCACGGAGTTGTCCACCGTGTAGACGTGGAAGAGGCCGTGGCCCAGCGGATCGCCGTGCGGAGAGTCGTTGGTGCCGATGCGGAAGTAGTAGATCTCCTCATTGCTCGTCGGACAGTCACCGATGCCGTCATGGCGGTGCGGGGGCCAGCTCGACCAGTTGCCCCCGGGAGTGATGACCTCGCACACGCTGATGCGATCGGCGCCGGTGAAGGAGTCGGGCGTGGCGATGTTGGTGACCTGCCGAGACGCCTGACCGCCGCCGCGCACCTCGACGGGTACGTCGGCCGCGGCGGTGTACGCCACCGGATGATCGGCCCGAGCCTTCGCGGTGAGGATCGCCACCTCACCGGAGACATTGCGGAAATCAATGTGCGCGCCGCGCGTGACGTAGAGCCAGTCGCTGACCGCGGAGAACACACCGTCGCGCCCGGTCAGCGTGTACGAACTCTCCTCGCCCGCGACCCTTATGACGACGGCGACGTCTCGCGCCGACAGTGGCACGATGACGGCCTCGCGATCCTCGAGGTCCATGCTGAAGTCGCGGTCGATGACGGTGAGTCCGCTGTAGGCCCAGCCCGCCTCCTCGACCGTGATGGACATGGGTCCGCCATCGTGGGCGAGTGTGCCGTGGGGGTGGTACCAACCCGAATCGGTGGAGCCTGAACTCATGGCGCTTCCTTTCCGTGCACGATCTCGACCGCGGTGGTCACGATTCCTTCAACGTCGCCGTCATGGGGGTAGAGCAGGGTGCGACCGGGGATGAGGCCGCGGACGTTGGGTTGTTGCATCGCCTTCGCCCAGCCATCGACGACGGCCTGGCGTCCTTCTCCCGGATCGCCACCGAGCAGCAGGATGGGCATCGTCGTCGTGGCGGCGACCTCCGCGATGCGATCCGTCGCGGGAATCTTCAGCCAGGTGTGTGCACTGCTTGATCCGAGCCCCGAGGCGATGGCCACGGCGCGGATGAGTTCTTCATCCCGGGTATCGAGGTAGGCCCGGCCCCGCTCATCCTTCAGGTAGGGCAGCGGTTCCACCATGATCGGGATTCCCTGATCGGCCATCGCCGTGACGACGGCCGCGCACATCTCCAGAGTGCTGGCGACACCGGGGTCGGTGAATTCGATGCGCAGCAGCA
>JALQUH010000204.1 GCA_023263845.1 Candidatus Nanopelagicales bacterium
CCCCACCGCGATCCCGCACGGGTTGGCGTGCTTGATGATGGCGACCGTCGGCTGGTCACCGTGGTCGTGCGCCGCCCGGACCGCGGCGACGGCGTCGACGTAGTTGTTGTACGACATCTCCTTGCCGTGGAGTTGCTCGGCACGCGCAAGACCTGGCCGGGAGAAGTCCGCGGCGTAGAGCGCCGCCCGCTGATGCGGGTTCTCGCCGTATCGCAAGACGTCACGGCGGGTCCATGCCTGTCCCAGCCACGACGGGAAGCCTTCACCCTCCGGGTCTGGGGCCACAACATTGCCCAACCACGTCGCAACGGCGACGTCGTACGACGCGGTGTGCGCGAAGGCCTCTGCGGCGAGCCGCTGGCGTTCGGACAGGGTGAAGCCACCGGCGGTCAAAGCCTCGATGACATCGTCGTAGCGGCCGGGCGAGACGACCGTCGCCACGTTCGCGTGGTTCTTCGCCGAGGCCCGCACCATGGACGGCCCGCCAATGTCGATCTGCTCGATGCACTCCTCCGGCGAGGCACCCGAGGCGACGGTGTCGACGAAGGGGTAGAGGTTGACGACGACAAGTTCGAAGGGCGCGATGTCGAGATCGACGAGCTGCTGACGATGGTCGGCAGATCTCAGATCAGCGAGAAGGCCGGCGTGCACGCGTGGATGCAGAGTCTTGACACGGCCATCGAGGCACTCGGGGAAACCGGTCAGGTCAGATACCGAGGTGACCGCCACGCCCGCCTCGGCGATCCGAGCGGCGGTCGACCCGGTGGAGACAATCTCAACACCCGACGCCGAAAGGGCCTGCGCAAGTTCGGCCAACCCGGTCTTGTCGTAGACCGAGATCAACGCGCGCCGGATCGGCCGTCGATCCACGTCTGGGAGGCTCTGGTCCGTCGTCATGGAATGGTCACCTTCCTGCCGTCGATGGTGCATCCGTGCTGGGCCAGTGCGCTCACCGTAGAGACGAGCAGTGATCGCTCAACCTGCTTGATGCGCTCATGGAGGACATCCGCGTCGTCACTCTCCTGCACCGGCACCGCGGCCTGCGCGATGACCGGGCCGGTATCGATGCCGGCATCGACGATGTGGACCGTGCAGCCGGTCACCTTGGCGCCGTACGCGAGCGCATCGCGCACGGCATGCGCACCCGGGAAGGCGGGCAACAGAGCCGGGTGGGTGTTCACGATGCGATCAGGAAACCGATCGAGTGCGGCGGTTCCGAGGATGCGCATGAAGCCCGCACACACCACCCAGTCCGGCTCGAAGGACGCGACGAGATCCGCCAGACCGGCATCCCAGGCAGCCCGGTCGCCGTACGCCGTCGTGGGCAGGACCTCGGTGGCGACGCCGTGCCGAGCGGCCCGCTCGAGGGCGCCGGCCGAGGCCTCGTCGCTGATGACGCCGACGACGGTGAAGTGGGGGGAGTGAGCATCGAGGAGGGCCTGCAAAGTAGTCCCACTACCGGAGACGAGAACGACAATGCGCGCAGCCACGTTGCGAGCCTAGTGAGGTACGTCGGAGTCAGCCTCAGCGGTGCCAGGGCGCGCGCACGACCACGTCGCCACACCAGTGATCGGCGTATCCGCGTAGGCGGCGAGCCGAATCCCACAGCGGCGACAGTCCAATGACGAGCACCAGAAGCCACGCGAGGCTGCCGACAACGGGGAGGAAGCTGGCGGCTCCTGCGATCCCGTAGAGCAGGAACCACCGCCGCGCGGAGGCGCTCCAGCCCAGCGGGCCGCCCGTCTCGATGCGCACGGCGCGGATCCCGACGCACCAGCCACCGATCGTGCGGCCCCAGATGGCCATGAGCGGCACGGTGTAGAGCGCGGAGAGCACGATCCACACCGCGATTCCCGTCCAGACCGGCAGACTCGGGGGCGTCAACACCGACATCGCACCAGCGTCATCGACGCGCACCTGCACCACACCCGTCACGCGCTGCGCGAGCCAGGCTGCCACGAGGCCCGCCACGACGACGAGCAGCGCCAGGTCTATGGCGGCTCCCGCCATGCGCAAGGACATGGGGGCGAGAGTGTGCGGCGTTGCGGCAGGTCGCTTCGCCGCTCTCGCCGCCTGGGTCCGCGAACGGCGCGCAGGGGCCGGTCGCGTCGTACTAGCCATGGAGATCGGGCCCGCCTTCCCTCGGTGGCCAGATGACTACTGCCGCGCCGCCCAGCAACGTGGTCCCGAACGCAGCCAGCCCAACGTAGATGGGTGTGGGGCCGAGCAGCGACAGGCTCGCCGACCCCAGTGAACCGGAGCAGACCAGAGCAAGCGCGGCAAGGATGAGGCCCACCAGCGCGGCCGCAGCCGCGGCGGCCGCCAGTCCCGGCAGACCGTTCCAGTCACGGCGGCGGAGCAGCGCAGCCATGAGGGCACCGGCCACAACGCCGACGAGCGGCAGGAGGACCGCACCGCCGGGCGGATCCGGGGGGATCGCGGCGAGGATCGGCAGGCCCGGGAGTGCGGCCGAACCAGCCGGACCGAACGCGGAGATGGTGGTGGTGGAACTGACCGCGAACCCGGGCCCAAGGAGGTAGGCGAGGCTCCACATGAGAGCCACCGGCAGGTAGCCCAGGGAAAGCGCCACAACGAGCAGTCCCCCCGCAGCACCGAGACCGAGGCCACCGAGCACCCGAGCGACCTCGTCGGCATGAATGACGATCATCGCGCCGAGGGCGAACGCAGCGGCAATGACCATGACCAGCACAGCGGTGAGCGCGGCCGCCGACGCATCCACGAGCATGCGGGGCGCACGACGTGGTTCGATCAATCGCACACGAACGACGAGGGTGGCCAGGGCCACGACGAGGGCGATCGACCCGGCGATGACGCCGGCCTGCCAGGGCACCGCTCCAAGATGCCGACCTAGGCCAGCGAGGACGGCTGCGCTGAGCCCGTACGGCACGGCGGCACTCAGGGCCACGGCCACCGCCTCGCCACGCCGCGCGACCGCGGCGGCACCGGCCGCCCACCGGGTGGCCGCCATGATGGCGACGACGCACAGCAGCCCGAAACCAACCGGCGGCAGGTTCACGGGGGTTTCGAGAATGACGAGGGGGACCCCCTGTCCGGCCAGCCACCCCGCCGATGCGGCCTCCAGCATGTGGGACCACTCCCAGGGGGCAGCCGGATCCAGCATCCACGCGGCCAGGGCGACGATGGCCAGGACGGCGTAGCTCAGGAGGGCAGCGGCGGCTCCGGCCAGGGCTCCGGCGACGACGAGGGGCAGGGGCGGGCTTCCCGGGGACTCGGCCCGGTCATGCGAACGCCGTCCGGTATCGGGACGGCGTTCGGTAAGGCTCACCCGTTAAGCCTCGCAGGATGACAGGCGTCACACGCGTAACGGCACGCCCAATTCCCCATTCCGCGGAATTAGCCGCGAAGGATGGAACGCATGAGGCGGGCGGCCTCACTCGGCGTTTGACCGACCTTGACCCCGACCGCCTCGAGAGCATCCTTCTTCGCCACGGCGGTGCCCGCCGAACCGGACACGATCGCGCCCGCGTGCCCCATGGTCTTGCCTTCGGGCGCGGTGAAGCCCGCGACATAGCCGACCACCGGCTTGGTGACGTTCTCCGCAATGAACGCCGCGGCCCGCTCCTCGGCATCGCCGCCGATCTCACCGATCATCACGATCGCCTCAGTGGCGGGGTCCGCCTCGAACGCCGCAAGGCAGTCGATGTGCGTGGTGCCAATGATCGGATCACCGCCGATGCCCACAGCAGTCGAGAAGCCGATGTCGTTCAACTCGTACATCATCTGGTAGGTCAACGTGCCGGACTTCGATACGAGTCCAATCGGCCCCGCCCCGGTGATGTCAGCGGGAATGATGCCGGCGTTCGACTGCCCGGGCGAGATGATCCCGGGACAGTTCGGTCCGATGATGCGCGTCGACCCCGCGTTCTGCGCGTACTGGAAGAACTTCGCCGTATCATGTACCGGGATGCCCTCGGTGATGACAACGCACAGCGGAATCTTCGCGTCGACGGCCTCTTCCACCGCGGCCTGCGCGAATCGCGGCGGAACGAACACCACCGACACGTTGGCACCCGTGGCGACAACGGCCTCACCTACGGCGCCAAAGACTGGGATGCCGTCCACCACGTGACCACCCTTGCCCGGTGTCACACCGGCCACCACGTCGGCGCCACTGGCGACCATACGGCGTGTGTGCTTGGTGCCCTCCGAGCCGGTCATGCCCTGCACGAGGATGCGGCTGCCCGCGTCGAGCCAGATCGTCATGATGCGCTCCCGTCGCGGCCCGCTGCGGCCAACTCGGCCACGCGACGCGCGGCATCGTCCATGGTCTGCACCATCTCCACGAGTGGATGGTTGAAGTCGGTGAGGATGCGTCGCCCCTCTTCGGCGTTGTTGCCGTCGATCCGGCACACGATCGGCTTGGTGATCGGTTCACCCCTGGCCGCGAGCATCTCGACCGCCTGGACGATGCCATCGGCCACCGCGTCGCATGCGGTGATTCCGCCGAAGACGTTGACGAAGACCGCGTAGACGTCCGGGTCGTTGAGCACGATGTCAAGACCGTTGGCCATGATCTCCGCGCTTGCGCCACCGCCGATATCCAGGAAGTTCGCCGGGCGGATGCCGCCGAACTGCTCGCCGGCGTAGGCCACGACATCGAGCGTGCTCATGACGAGTCCGGCGCCGTTGCCGACAACACCGACCTCGCCATCGAGCTTGACGTAGTTCAGGTCAAGTTCCTTGGCCCGCAATTCGATGGGGTCCGTGCCCTCGCGATCCACCAGATCGGCGTGCGACGCATGCCGGTAGTGGGCATTGTCGTCGAGGGTGACCTTGCCGTCGAGGGCGAGCACTCGACCATCCGCGGTGAGCACGAGTGGATTGACCTCGACCAGGGTCGCGTCTTCCTTGACGAGGACGTCCCATAGCCGAACGAGGACGTTGGTGACCTCGTCCCGGATATTCGCCGGGAATCCCGCCTGGTCGACGATGTCGCGTGCCTTCGCGGCATCGACGCCATCAATCGCATCAACCCGCACCAGAGCGAGCGCTTCGGGCCGCGTCGCCGCGACCTCCTCGATCTCCACACCGCCTTCGACGCTAGCCATGGCCAGGAAGGCGCGATTGGCACGATCGAGCAGGAAGGAGACGTAGTACTCCTCGGCGATATCCGTGGCCTCGGTCACCAGGACCCTGTGCACCGTATGGCCCTTGATATCCATTCCGAGAATGTCGGTCGCACGGGCCTGCGCGTCGTCCGGAGTGTCGGCGAGTTTGACGCCGCCGGCCTTACCGCGACCACCGGTCTTCACCTGCGCCTTTACGACAACCGGACCACCAATCTTGCGAGCGACCTCGTGAGCGGCATCAGGGGTTACGCAAACCTCTCCGGCGGTCACCGGCACCTCGTGTGCGTCGAACAGTGTTTTTGCCTGGTATTCGTACAGATCCACAGAAAAACCCTTCGGCGGGACGGTGGCGTCAGCCTACTGAGCAAAGTCGTGCCTCCCGACACGACCCCTGATCACTCGTCGAGGAGCGAGAGCATCGATCCGATCTCGCGAACGACGCGACCATCGACCGGTAGTGACAGATGTCCCACTCCACGCACCAGCATGTTGCGCGCGCTCAAGTCCGGGTGCAGCACCTGGGCATTGGACTGCGGAATGACCAACTGGTCGATATCGGACCAGACGGCCAGGATGCGCGTGCGACACCCAGGCGCGGGCTCGTCGAGTTCGGTGATGAGGTCTCCACCGATACGCATCTGCCGGGCCACCGTCAGCGGCACGAGGTGCGCGGGCAGCGTGCCCTGATGCGGCGTGCCCAGGGTGACCAACGTGTGCACGCGCTGATCGCCGCCCAGACGCTGGACGAGGTAGCGGCCAATGAGTCCACCCATGGAGTGACCGATGACGTGCACCTGATCGTGTCCGGTCTCGTCGCACACCTCTTCGACGAGGTCACCGAGACGCACCGCCACGGAACGGATGTCGTCGGTCAGTGGGGAGTAATTCAAGGCGTAGGTCGAGCCAAAGCCGCGGCGATGCAGGCCGCGCCGCAGGACGGTGAAGATGGAGCGGTTATCCATGACACCGTGCACAAGAACGATCGGCATCCCGGCAGCGACAACATCGCCGACGAGGAGCCCGCGCTGGGCTGGCGGGAGCCCCTCCAGGGAATGGCGCTCCTGCTGCAGTCGGAACTGTTCTTCGACCAGGCCCATGGGATACATCGCGAGGTGGGCGGCCACCCAGGCGGTCTCGACCGCAACGCCCTTGACCGCACCCGGTCGCAGCAGGGAGCGCCCTACCCAGGACGCGCTGTCGCGCAGACCGATGACCGCACGGCGACCAAGCCCGTCGATCGTCGCGTACGGCGGCACCGGCACGGGTTGGGCGACCACCCGACGACGTTAGCGCGCCCATGAGCGGTATGTCCTGCGACCACGGGTAGGGGCTTGTGCCGACCTCGCGCGTTAAGCCCCTATCGTTGGAGATCGCACGTTGCCGGCACGAGGGAAGGGGCGCGATGTCCGCCACCGCACGCATCCTGGTCGCCAAGCCCGGCCTTGATGGGCATGACCGCGGGGCCAAGGTGGTCGCTCGAGCGCTGCGCGACGCCGGCTATGAGGTCATCTACACCGGACTGCACCAAACCCCCGAGCACATCGTCGACGCGGCAATCCAAGAGGACGTCGACGCTATCGGTGTCTCGATCCTGTCCGGCGCCCACCAGGTGCTCTTTGCTGAATTGATGGCTGAACTCGCGAGCCGCGACGCCACCGACATCGTCGTCTTCGGGGGCGGAATCATCCCCCAGGCCGACGTCCCGGGCCTGAAGGAGCTCGGCGTGGCGGAGATCTTCGGTCCCGGCACGTCCATGGAAGAGATTTCCTCCTGGGTCGGGTCCCACGTCAACCCCACTGAGAACTCTCGCCCCTAGAGATTCCAGTTAGCACATGAGTAACAACTGCCCCACTGGTTTGCCGCATGACCCCCAAACCTGATAAACCCGGGGGGTGCGCCGCCATCTGTTGCCCATCGCCTGCGTAGGCGTGCTCGTCCTGGGCCAGGCGGCCATCGTTTTGACCGCGGTGCCCTGGGTCTCGGCCCTATCGGCCCAGGCCGCCGGCCCCGTGGATGGCGCAGGTGGCTCCGGGGCCCTCCCCGCCGAGCCCGGCAGCGGCGGCAGCACCAACACCGACCTGCGCCTCGATGGTTCAGCCGGCGTTGCCCACATCGCCTCGGTGACCGCAGTCCGCTCGTCGGCCGGGCAGGGTTCGGAAGAACAGGAGCAGCCGGAATACTCAGGCCCGGCATACAGCTACCCGGTCACCTGGGGTACCCCCATCAGTGGGAAGTTCGGCGCGGTGAGTTCGGACTGGCCGCGCGGCCACGCCGGGATCGATTTCAATGGCGACCTCGGTGATCCCGTCTACGCAGCCACCGACGGCAAGGTCACGTACGCGACGTACAACGACGCCGGCTACGGCAACCTCGTCATGATCATGCGCCAGGACGGCACCCAGACACGCTATGCGCACCTGTCGAAAATCAAGGTCAAGCGGGGGCAGCGGGTGCGGGCCGGTGACCTCATCGGCAAGATCGGGGCCACGGGCAACGCATTCGGCGCCCACCTGCACTTCGAGGTCCGTGTGGGAACTGCGCTCACGCCGACGCACCCCGCGGGGCTGTGGACCGGCAACCGGCCGGGGATCCCGGCTGACCCGCCGCGGTGGGCCTGCAAGAACTTCGGCTGCTAGCGGGCCTACAACTTCTCCACCGGCGCGTACCGCAGCAGCAGGCGCTTCGTTCCGGCGCTGCCGAAGTCGATCGTGGCCTCGGCACGGTCCCCCACACCGCTCGTCTCCACCACCGTCCCCAGGCCGAAGGTCTTGTGCGTGACCCGCTCCCCCACGTTCAGCGAGACAACGGGCGCGGTACCCGAGGTGGGCTGCGGACGGCCGAAGCCGGTCGCGCGAGTAGACGGTGGCGTGGGCGTCCACGTGGGCTCCGGCTCATCCCGTCGTGAATCGAGAAGCTCGGGTGGAATCTCGTCGAGGAAGCGCGAGGCTGGATTGTGAGACGGTGTGCCCCAGGCCGACCGAGTCACGGCGCGAGTGAGGTAGAGGCGCTGTCGTGCCCGGGTGATGCCGACGTAGGCGAGGCGTCGCTCCTCCTCCAACTCCGGCTCCGACCCCAGTGACCTGATGTGCGGGAACACACCGTCTTCCATGCCGGTCAGAAAGACCACGGGGAACTCCAGACCCTTGGCCGTGTGCAAGGTCATGAGGGTGACCACGCCTTCGTCGTCATCCGGGATTTCATCCGCGTCGGCCACGAGCGAGACGCGTTCGAGGAACCCAGCCAGCGTCGGCTCATCGTTGTCGCGCTCGTACTCGGCGGCCACGGACTCGAGTTCGGCGAGGTTCTCCACGCGGGACTCGTCCTGCGGGTCGGTGGATGACTGGAGCTCGGCGAGGTAGCCGCTTTGTTCAAGGACCGCCTGCAAGATCACCGCGGGACCCTCACCTGCTTCGTCCAGGGTGCGCAGATCCGACATGAGTTGGGCAAACGCTTTGGCCTGTGTGAGCGATCGAGTGGCCAGCCCGCCGATGTCATCAAGGCGATCCATGGCTGCCCCGAAGGAGATTCGCTCGCGCTGGGCAAAGGAGTCGATCACTTCCTCGGCTCGGTCACCGATACCGCGCTTGGGCACGTTGAGGATGCGGCGCAGCGAAACGTCGTCATCGGGATTGGCAATCGCGCGAAGGTACGCGATGGCATCGCGAATCTCCCGGCGCTCATAGAAGCGGGTCCCCCCGACCACCGTGTACGGCATCCCAACCCTGACGAAAATCTCTTCGATCGCGCGCGATTGAGCATTCGTCCGATAGAAGACCGCAACATCGGCGGGATGGATCCCTCCGGTGTCGACGAGTTGGTCGATCTCGTCGGCCACGAAGCGTGCCTCATCGTGCTCATCATCAGCGACGTACAAGGCGATCTCGTCGCCCGGGCCGGAGTCGGTCCACAGTCGCTTCGGTCGACGGCCGGTATTGCGCGCGATGACCTTGTTCGCGGCGTCCAGGATGGTCTGAGTCGAACGGTAGTTCTGTTCGAGCATGACGGTCCGCGCGTCAGGGAAATCCCGCTCGAATTCCTCGATGTTTCGGATGGTGGCGCCACGGAAGGCGTAGATGGACTGGTCCGCGTCACCGACCACGCACAACTCGGCAGGCGGCACTCCATCCGAGCCGTCGCCAACGAGCTCCCGAATCAGCATGTACTGAGCGTGGTTGGTGTCCTGATACTCGTCGACGAGGATATGGGGTTCCTAGATGTCTATGAAGAGTACATCGTGAATAACGATTCACGCAATAATATTATAAAGGAGATTTGTGATGACATTAGATCTAGACAAAAATCAGCCCGTATACTTATTCTTACCAAATCACTTGAGCATGGAAGAACCTTGGAAAACTTACTTGGAGAAGGATGCCAGTTTCTTGAAGGTGCGAACTCAGTCGGAGAAAGGTATCAAAGTATTTCTCGATTCAGAAGCCATAGAGGATCTAGCATTCTCATTGGAACTAAGATACTCCAAACTGGAGTCAATATCCGAGAGATTACTCACTTCATCAACGCCAGAGGAATGAAATCTGAGATAGCTACTCTTCAGGCACTAGGACGAGCCCTTCGTACACATGAATCCAAAGATCGGGTTTATGTGTACGATTTCCTAGATCAAGAGAAATACCTAGCAGATCACTCAAGAGCTAGAAAGAAGCACTACGAGAATGAAGGACATGAGGTAAAAGTATTATGAGAACACCAGATGATATAAAAAAGAAGGCCACGCTATTCTCAGAGACAGAGATACGCACGCTAGCTTCATCAGCAGAAGATGTCAAATCTTTAATTCAGATGAGTAAGATTAGCGAAGATGCTCTAAGAAAATTAGACAATGTTATTTCTACCCTCCAAGGAGTTCGTGAAAACTTCATGTGGAGGATAATACGAGCAGCTAAACAGAATCATATGCTAGACTAGCATAGCTACTTGCCCTTTCAGCAGGAGAACAACAAAATGGACCTACAAGGTGTCATACATGCGTTGACGATTCAAGAAGACGAAAGTACCTTCAAGGAGGCGTGGAGAACGTTTTTTTTAATGTGGAGCAAGTCCAGAAGCTGTCGGCCGACA
>JALQUH010000083.1 GCA_023263845.1 Candidatus Nanopelagicales bacterium
GAGCGAGCGCCTTCGAAATCGTGGTGCTCTCCCCGCCAGGAAGGATCAGACCGTCGAGTCCGACGAGCTGCCCCGGAGTCCGGACCTCCGACCCGATGGCCCCGACCGAGGCAAGGTGCTCGAGGTGAGAGGCGAAGCCCCCCTGCTCGGCCAGGACGCCGATCCGTGGAGGACCGTTCGGCCGACCGGCCGGCGGCCTGCTACCAGCCCCGGTCGGCAAGGCGCCCGGCCTCGCCCAGGGTCGACATCTCGATCCCGGCCATCGGCTCACCGAGCTGCTCGGAGGCGGCGGCAACTCTCTCCGGGTCGGCGAAGTGAGTCGTCGCCTCGACGATCGCCCGTGCCCTGACTGCCGGATCCTCGCTCTTGAAGATGCCGGAGCCGACGAAGTTCCCCTCGGCGCCGAGCTGCATCATCAGGGCGGCATCGGCCGGAGTGGCGATGCCACCGGCGCAGGGAGAAGCATCGTCTCCAGGCGACGAAGATCCTCCTCGGCTCCGACGGTGTTGAGTTCAACTGACGTCGCATCGTCACCACTGCCAGCGAGCAGGTTGTAGTGCACCTGCAGAATGACGCTGCTACCCGCCTCCACGAAAACGCCGGTGCCCTCGGGGTAACGGGCCTCTCGACCACCGGGAGCCCAAGCCGCCAGCCACGGTGTGCCGCTAAGGGAAGACAAGGCATCGGAGTCGGCCGTAGCCGGCAGATTCGGGCCGCCGAAACACGACCAACCCTCACCCGGGTCCTGAGCATCCCGCTTGGCCGCAGCCTCTTCCTGTCCGGGAGATACGCGGTACAAAATCGCGTGATGGACCAGCGCGGCATTTCCCGGCACGAACCGCACTCCGGTGATGAACCGGTCATCCGGCAGGTTGGTCGCTAACACGAAGCAGCGATAGTCGTCGGTTGCACTTCCCGCGCTTGTCGGGGTGTAGGCCGCGGGTAGTCCGACGGTGACGAAACCGGGGCCTGGCGGCACCTCTGCCGGTGCGGCGCCTTCGGCTGCCGACGCCGAGTCTCGTACCAGTTCATCGGCCTGGGTGGCTGATGCCACAGCAGGTGAGGATCCCCCACTGTCGCCATCTGTTGATGAGGTGCAGGCCGAAGCGACGAGAGCGATCGTCGCCATCGATGCCACGACGGCGTACCGGGTGAGGGTCATCCCCCCATGCTACGGGGCCGAGGACCGTACCGCTTGGCACGTGCGGTCAGGTGTTCCACGCGACGATCGCCCGTTGGTCTCTTTCATAGCCCAAAAGCGACACGGATCCAGCGTCCAAGATCCACAGTCGCCCATCGACGGCGGGAAGACCAAGCCAGGTGGCGGTGAGGATTCGCAGCAGGTGCCCGTGCGCGACAAGCACGGCATCGCGACCCTCACCGAGAATTGGCAGGACCCGCCGAATCACCCTTGCGGTCCGAACGGCGACGTCCTCAGCCTGCTCACCACCGGGGATCGGTCGTGCCCAAATCGTCCAGCTCGGATCCCCCAACTGCTCTCGAATCTGTGGCGTGGTGATCCCCTCCCAATCGCCGTAGTCCCACTCCAGGAGGTCGTCGACGAGAGCGCTGGGAGTGAGCCCGGCCAACTCAGCGGTGCGCCGCGCCCGCTCCAGCGGTGAGCAGAGAACCAGAGCCGGGTCGAACGTCGTCAGACGATCGACCAAGGTGCGTGCACGGGCCTCGCCGTCCGAGGTGAGGGGGATGTCCGTGCGACCGGTATGTCGACCGTTGCGGCTCCACTCGGTTTCACCGTGCCGGATCAAGATCAGTCGGCCGTCGGTCATGAGCTCCTCCGTGCCTGATCGAGGGCGAAGCAGGCAACGGCGGTCGCCGCGGCCACGTTGAGCGAGTCCACCCCGCTGTGCATGGGGATCCTCGCGTGTCGAGCAGTCGCGCGCAATGCTGCGGGACTGGCTCCCGGCCCCTCGGAGCCCAGCAGGAGAGCCACGCGCTCCGGATGGAGATTGGCGAGAACCTCATCGATGAGTAGCTCACCGGCTGGAGTGAGCACCACTAGATCCCGAACCGCGGTGAGCGACCGCAGATCATCGGTCCACGATTCACTCCGTGCCCAGCGGGCCTGTAGGACGGCCCCCATCGACGACTTGACCGCTCGCCGATAGAACGGATCCGCGCACCCCGGGGACAGCAACACCGCCTCGATCCCAAGGCCAACGGCCGACCGAATGGCGAGTCCGACATTGGTGGCGTCAACGAGCTCCTCGAGCACCAGGATCGGACCCGCCCCCGCGAGCAGGCTCGCTACGGGCACCAACGGGGGTCGTCGCACTGCGGCCAGGGCGCCGCGATGTACGTGGAAACCCGAGATCCGCTTGAGCATCTCCTCGTCGGCGACGAGGACATCCCCACACCATGCGCCCAGAATGTCGCCTAGACGGTCCAGCCAACGAGGAGACGTCAACACCGACTCAAGCCCGAGGCCCGACTGGACGGCGCGTTCGATGACCAGATGTCCTTCGGCGATGAACAGGCCATGCTCCTGTTCCCAGCGACGTCGCAGATCCACCTCGGTCAAATGAGCGAACGCCGCTAGCCGCGGATCGTCGAGCGAGTTGACCGGCTGCGTCGTCCAGGTGGTCACGGTGCGCCACTCCCCCGTCGCTCCTCCGCCTCCACCAGTTGTTCGCGATCCACGAGCCGATCCAGACCGCGCACCGGCTGCGCCATCCGAGGATGTCGAGCGAAGCGCTCACGGTGGCGATCCAGGAACGCCCAGTACCCCGCGGTTACGGGGCATGCGCGATCGCCGACGCGAACATTAGGGCGATAAGCACACCCACCGCAAAAGTCGGTCATGCGCTTGATGTAGGCGCCACCGGCGGCATAGGGCTTGGTTGCCATGCGGCCCCCGTCGGCGTGTAGCGCCATTCCCACGACGTTCGCTGCCATGACCCATTCGTGACCGTCGACAAAAGCATCGGTGAACCATCGGGTGGACGCCACCGGGTCGTAACCGTGCTGTAGGGCCCAGTTTCCGAGAATCATCAAGCGAACAATGTGGTGCGTCCAGCCGTACGCGCGAACGTCCCCCAGGCCGACGCTCAGACACCGCGCCGACACTTCGCTGGCGGAATCGAGGTTGGCAAACCAATCGGGTAGTTCAGCATGCGCGTCGAGCGCGTTTGACTGGTCGATGTAGTCAGGTCCGAGGTACCAGTACAGATGCCAGACGTAGTCACGCCACCCGATGACTTGTCGGACGAAGCCCTCCACACTCGACAAAGGCACCTTCTGCGCGCTCCCGGCGTCGAGCACCCGCTGCACCACCTCCAGGGGATCGAGCAGGCCGAGATTCATCGGCGCTGATATCAACGAGTGGGCCATCACCCAGTCGTCGGTGAGCGCCGCGTCCTCGTAGGGCCCGAACGTTGCCAACCGATGCTCGACGAAGTCCTCGAGGGCGGCAAGCGCCTCGCCGCGGGTGGCTGCGAATCGGCGCGGCCCGTCCTGGCCAATGAATTCGGCGCCCTCCGCTTCCCAACGATCCAAATCCCGGCGCACTTGCGCATCGATGTCATCTTCCTGCGGTTGCCACACGGGCGGCAGGTCGAGGGTTCGGGCACCACGAGGGGGTGGCAGACGATTGTCGTGATCGAAGTTCCAGCGCCCACCGATCGGCTCGTCACCGTCCATCAAGATGCCCGTGCGTTGCCGAACCTCCCGATAAAAGTCCTCCATACGCAGTCGCTTACCGGCGCGACGCTCGGCCCACTCGTCGAAGTCGGTCTCGCTGGTCACGAAACCGCGTGCGGGAAGCATGGGGACGTTATGACGCGTGGCGAGGGTGCGCATGCCCCAACTTGTCGGGGCCACCATCTCCAGGCGATCTGCCCAAGCCGGCAGGACTTCGGCCATGGATTCGGCAGCAATCAGGGTTGCCTGATCACCGAGCTCGGCCGCGCGATGTCGCATGGCAGACAGAATCAGATGTGCCTTCGCCCGATGCATCCGACGACGAACGAAGGCATGGCGTGACTCGATGAGCAGCACGTGGTCCACGTCCTCGTCGAGGAAATGCGGTCCCAGTTGATCGGCGATGAGCCAGCGCGTCGTCACGGTTTCGCGCGAGCCGTCCATCGACCCTCGTGATGCTCGATTGATAGGGGCAGCCCATAGGTCGCCGACAGCACCTCGTTGGTGAGTACCTCGTTCACCTGTCCTTGCGCCACCGCAGTGCCGCCACGCAGCAACATGGCATGGGTTGTTCCCGGAGGGATCTCCTCCACGTGATGAGTCACGAGCACAGTGGTTGGTGCGAGCGGATCGGCCGCCATCGTCGCAAGACGGTGTACGAGTGCCTCGCGCCCACCAAGGTCCAATCCGGCCGCGGGCTCGTCCAGCAAGAGCAACTCGGGGTCGCTCATGAGTGCACGGGCGATCTGTGTGCGCTTGCGCTCGCCATCGGACAAGGAGGCGAAACGACGCTGGGCGAGATCCTCAATTCCAAGCAGCCCCAGCAGCCGATCGGCACGACGCTCGTCCTTCGCGTCGTACTCCTCACGCCAACGACCGGTCATGCCGTAGGCCGCGGTCAGCACCACATCCCTCACCCGCTCCTGGCCTCGGATGGATTCAGCCAACCCGGCTCCGACCAGACCGATCCGTGGCCGAAGTTCAAACACATCGGTGAGTCCGATCAACTCTCCGAGGACCTCGACCTCACCGGCGGTGGGGTGGAGTTGGGTCCCGGCAACGCCCAGAAGTGTCGACTTGCCCGCACCGTTAGGCCCGAGCAGCACCCAGTGTTCCTCGGGCTTCACGGACCAGCGAATATCCCGCAAGATCCAGGACGTCCCCCGGCGGACCCCAACGCCGCGCATGGCCAGAACGTCGCTCACTCGGACAACCTATCCCCGGTAGCGTCAGCGGATGCTCTCAGACATGCGCCGGGGTGCCGCTGCTTCGGCCTGGCTCGGGCAGGCTCTGGCCGGCCAGCTCCCCATCGACACGGCGCTGTCCCACCTTGGCCCCGCTCCCGGCGTGGGCTGGCTCGATCTGTTGGCCGATGCACGCGCCACCGGGGCTATTGGTGTACGACTCTTTCTGCCGCGACCCGGCGATCCCCGCGGGCAGCGCAGTCCCGATCCGGCTGCGGCAACGGCACCGGCCGTCCTGGGCTGGATCGGCTCTGGGGTCATCTCGGCGTGGACGACGGTCACCGACGAGGCGCCGTGGTCCGTACGCTCCGGGCCCTCAATCTCGACGACCCTACCCACGCCCGCGGAGGCCAACCGTGACCTGCGAGCCGCGATCCTGCGAACTGCTGACGACCTTGCCGCCTTGGATCAGCACGTTGAGTCATCTGGCATTCGCAACGTGATCGCACGCGAGCTCACGGCATGGAGTGACGTCCCTCTGGACGGAGACCGTGCCGCCCTAGCTGCCCGCGCTGTTCCACTGCTCCTGGCAAGCGTCTCCGCCCCCGAGGTTGGCATCTCCGCGCACGCTCAGCGGGCACGGCAAGCATCGCTGCTGGCGTTGGATCCCGTGGTCCGAACCTGCGTGGAAGTGGCCTACTCGTATCCGGTTGCCGCCGCGCCATAAACTGCCCGGGTGGACGGCACCCTTCTGGTCATCCTGAGCGGACGTGATCGTCCCGGTGTCACTGCTGCCTTCTTCGAAGCACTTCGCCATCACCGCACGTCGGTCCTCGACATCCAGCAACTGGTGGTTCGTGGTCGGCTTGTGCTCGCCGTTCTGCTCGGCGTTTCATCCAGTGACGTCGGCGATGTCCGCGCGGCCGTGCACGCTGTCGCGTCCCAGGTGGGGATGGAGATCGAGACCGTGCCGGGCGCTCGCGAGATCCCCCGGGATCCCCTGCGACGACGCATTCACGTGACCGTGATGAGTCCGGATCTGCGCCCCGGTCCGATTGCAGATCTGGCTCGAACCATGGCCGACAACGGTTGGAACATCGACCGCATCAGGCGGATCGCTGCCTATCCCGTGACCGCCGTCGTCTTCGAGGGCTCAGGAGAAGATGTCGAGGGGTTGCGCCGCACCCTCGCCGAATGCTCGGCACGCCTGGGTGTTGACATCGCCGTTCAGCACGCTGGCCTCGATCGTCGAGGTGCCCGTCTGGTCGTCATGGACGTCGACTCGACCCTCATCCAAGATGAGGTCATCGACATTCTCGCGGAGATGGCAGGCCGAGGCCCGGAAGTCGCAGCCCTCACTGAGTCGGCCATGCTCGGTGATCTCGACTTTGCCGAGTCACTACATGCACGTGTGGCGGCCCTCGAAGGGCTCCCCGCGGAGGCACTGCAGGAGGCATCCCAACGCGTTCGTTTCACTCCCGGGGCACGAACGCTGTGCCGCACCCTCCGCCGACTGGGATTTCGGGTGTGTTTGGTCTCCGGCGGTTTCGAGGAGGTGATCGCGCCACTGGTTGACGTGCTCGGCGTGGATGGTATTCGCGCCAACCGTCTCGAGATCATCGACGGCAAGCTCACCGGAAGATTGCAAGGCCCAATCATCGATCGAGCCGGGAAGGCCGAGGCTCTCGAGTCGTTCGCCGCCGAATTCGGCATACCGCTGGCACGCACCATCGCCGTGGGTGACGGTGCGAATGATCTGGACATGCTCGATCGCGCTGGGCTCGGGGTGGCGTTCAACGCCAAACCCGCGGTGCGCATGGCCGCAGATACCTCGCTGAATGCCCCCTACCTGGACTCGGTGCTCTTTCTACTCGGTGTCACCCGCGACGAAATCGATGAGGCGGACGCTGATCAGCCCCTGGGCACAACGAATTCGACGAGTTCGGCATCGTCGAACTGAGCCCAGTTCTTTTCCGATTGCACGACGGCGATCGCCGAGGTCGGATACTTCTGTGACAAAGCAGTAAGCGCGGCTGGTGAACCGCCCCGGGCGAGTGACGCGGCCAGCACCTCCAAGCCCGGATTGTGCCCAACCAGAATTGCGCTCGTGACGTCGTCCGATATGTCGCCGAGCACCCGACGCAGCGTGGCTGCCGTCGCTTCATAAATGCGGCTGTCCCAGGTGACCAATGTTTGCGGTAGGTGGGGCTGCAGTAGGTCCCACGTCTGGCGCGTGCGAACCGCTGTCGAAACCAGCGCCTGTGCAGGAATGAAGTTTCGAGCGGCCAACCACTCACCGGCCGCGTGGGCGTCGCGATGCCCACGAGCTGACAGCGGGCGATCGTGATCTGCGACCCCTGGCGGATAGTCCGACTTAGCGTGACGTTGCAGGATGAGGGTGCGCACCTACGCGCCCTGGGAGTGCACACCGCCGTCGACGTGCACCATTTCACCGGTCGTGGCAGGGAACCAATCGGACAGAAGGGCAACGCACGCCTTGGCAGCCGGCTCGGGATCGGCGAGGTCCCAGCCCAGCGGGGCACGCTTTTGCCAGACCTCCTCGAAATCTTCAAACCCGGGGATGCTCTTTGCGGCCATCGTTCGGATGGGGCCCGCTGCCACAAGATTGACGCGAACGCCCTGGGGGCCGAGATCTCGAGCCAGATAGCGGGCCGTGGATTCCAGCGCTGCCTTCGCCACACCCATCCAATCGTAGGTCGGCCACGCCACGGTGGCATCGAAGTCGAGCCCCACGATAGAGCCGCCTTCCTTCATGAGGGGCAGGCACGCAACGCTCAAGGATTTCAATGAGTAGGCCGAAATTTCAACGGCCGTGGCGACGTCCGACCAGGGCGTGTTGAGGAATTGGCCGCCAAGAGCCGACTCCGGCGCGAAGCCAATGGAGTGCAGCACTCCGTCGAGCCGGTCAGTGTGCTCCCCCACCCTGGCCGCCAGCGTGTCCAGGTCCTCTTGGGACTGCACGTCAAGCTCAACGACGGGCGCGTTGGGGTCGGGCAGACGCTGCGCGGTGCGCTTGGTCAACGATGCCGCACGACCGAAGCCGGTGAGCACCAGTCGCGCCCCCTGCTCCTGTGCCAGTCGCGCCACGTGAAAGGCGATGGACTGATCGGTCAACACCCCGGTGACCAGGACGGTACGACCCTCGAGGATTCCCATGGTTGCGCTCCTTCTCGTCCTAGTGGCCCATGCCTAGACCGCCGTCCACGGGGATGACGGCGCCCGTTATGTAGGCGGCCGCGTCACCGGCGAGGAAGTCGATCACCGCCGCGATCTCGTCTGGTGTCGCATACCGGCCTAGCGGAATCTGGCCGCGAATGGTCTCACGGTGAGACTCTTCGAGAACCTCGGTCATCTCGGTTTCGACGAATCCCGGCGCCACGACGTTGCAGGTGATGCCCCGTCCGCCGAGTTCTCTGGACAGTGAACGTGCGGCCCCCACGAGGCCGGCTTTCGCCGCCGCGTAGTTCACCTGACCGGCAGAGCCCAGAGCCCACACCACACTCGACACCATGATGATTCGGCCTCGACGAGCGCGCACCATGCCCTTGGCCGCGCGACGCGCACAACGAAGGGCACCGACGAGGTTTGTTTGGAAAACGTCATCGATGTCGCTATCACTCATGCGCAGGATCAATCCATCTCGGGTGATTCCGGCGTTGGCCACGAGAATGTCGATCGCGCCGTACTCGGCCTCGATCTGGTCGAAGGCGCTATCGACTGACTCGGTGCTCGTGACGTCCATGGTCACAGCCGCCAGACCATCGGGAGCCGTTCCTGACCGAGTGCCGGCAACGACGACGTGTCCCGACTCGCGCAGTGCGCGAGCCGTGGCTAGTCCGATGCCTCGATTGGCACCGCTGACCAAGGCGACCATGGCGCCTCCCTTCGCAACGCAGACCGTATCGGCTGGCCGGATCCCACGCCAGAACCGGCACGCAGGTGGAAGGATGACAGCGTGATGAGGACGCGCACGTCATGACACGAATGCTGCGAGGGGACAAGGCCCTTGACCGACTGCTGAATTTCAGCGACGCGGTCGTGGCGGTGGCCATCACGGTTCTCGCGCTTCCACTCGTTGATATTGCGGGACCCCCCGAGGGGCAGAGCGTCCTAGTCGTCCTGTCAGCAAACATGAATCAGATCATCACGTTCGTCACGACCTTCTTCGTCGTGACGGTGATGTGGAGCATCCACAACAAGGTCATGAACACGCTGGCGGCCTACGACAGCGTGGTCTTCTGGCTCAATGCTGCGTGGCTCGTCGGATTCGTCCTTTTGCCGTGGCCAGCGGCCATGCACGGTGGGGGTGAGGACTGGAGCTTTAACGAGAGCGTGCCGTTTGACTCCAGTGGAACCGGCGTCTTCTACTGGCTCACGCTCGCCTACATCTCGGCCACCGGCGCGCTGATGGGCTGGTACCTGTCCCGACAACCAGATCTACTGTCGCCCGAAGGGGCCGTGACAACGGCCCGTATTCATGCGACTCGGGCGCGCTACCGCGGTTGGGCCTTCACCCTGATCTTCGTTCTGGCGGCGCTGACGTCCTACATCTTTGACTGGCTCGGCTTCTACGCGCTCGTCATCATGCTGCCGGTGGGACGCTGGCTTCGGGGGGGCGCACAGCCACCGGAAGACAGTGCGGCCCCCGCAGCAGAGTCGGACGATGACAAACACTAAAGCCCTTCTCGAAGGTGCGGTCGAGGCGGCGGCCGGAGCTGAGTACGTAGCCGCGCGGCTCATGTCGACGAGAGCGGGACACCTCGCGTTACACGACGGAGCCGTGGAGTCGACGGGCGAATCGACCGACCGCGGGATTGCCGTGCGCGTCCTCGTCGATGGCTGCTGGGGATTTGCCGCATCAGACACGTGCACGTTGCCGGAGGCCGTGCGACTGGCACAATCAGCGGTCCGCCTTGCCAGGCTCAGCAGTCCGCTTGTCTCGACGCGCGTGGAATTGGCCGGCGAGCCCGTCCATGAGGGGCGATGGACCTCGCCCTACGACATCGATCCTTTCGCCGTCCCAGCTGCTGAGCGAGTAGCGCTGCTCGCGGAACGGTCCCATTCCCTGTTGAGGGCCGAGGGCATTGCGCACGTCGACGCGCGATTGGCCATGGTTCAGGAGGACGTGCACTACCTGGACAGTCGCGGATCGGCCTTTTCGCAGCATCGAAGCCGCATTGAGGCCGAGTGGAGCGCCACGGCGATCCATCCGGAAACGGGGGCCTTCGACACGATGTCCACCACTGCCCCTCCGGTCGCCCGTGGCTGGGAGTATCTGCTCGGGCAGGGCGATGAAGTCGGCGGAGCTCGGCCCTGGGACTGGGACACCGAGCTAGAACACCTGCCCGAGCGATTGCGCGAGAAACTCGCTGCCCCCAGCGTGGAGCCGGGTCGCTACACCCTCGTCATCGACCCCACGAACCTGTGGCTGACGATCCACGAGTCGGTCGGGCACGCGACCGAACTCGATCGCGCACTGGGCTACGAGGCGAACTACGCGGGGACGTCCTTTGCCACGCCCGACCAGTTGGGGACGCTTCGGTACGGATCCCACCTCATGCACGTGACCGGTGACCGCAACGCTGCACACGGTCTTGCGACGGTGGGCTGGGACGACGAGGCAGTCGCCGCCCAGGACTGGGATCTGGTGAAAGACGGGATCCTCGTCGGGTATCAACTCGATCGGGCGATGGCGGCTGAATTCGGCTATCCGCGCTCCAACGGCTGTTCCTACGCCGACTCAGCCGGTCACGTTCCCATCCAACGTATGCCGAATGTCTCCCTTCAACCAGCGTCCTCGTCCGCGACCACGGACGATCTCATCGCGGGCGTGGAGGACGGTATCTACATCGTGGGTGACCGCAGTTGGTCGATCGATATGCAGCGTTACAACTTCCAATTCACCGGCCAGCGCTTCCACCGGATCCGGAACGGTCGGCTTGATGGCCAGGTTCGAGATGTTGCCTACCAGTCGCGGACCCCGGACTTCTGGGGCAGCCTCGTCGCCCTGGGCGGCCCCGATACCTATCTGCTCGGCGGAGCCCTCAACTGTGGCAAGGGCCAACCTGGACAGGTCGCTGCGGTCTCCCACGGCTGTCCTAGCGCAGTGTTCGAGAACATCAACGTCCTCAATGCTCGGCAGGAGGCTTGATGCGTCCCGAGGAGATGGTGGATACGGCCCTGAGCCTCGCCCAGGGCCTCGCTGGCTGCGTGGCGATCGTGACCGTGTCCAGCCGAGTTGATCTTCGCTGGGCGCGGACCACCCTGACCACAAACGGCGAGTCACGTGGGCTCGAGCTCACCCTGGTGGCGTTCGCCGAGCGTCCCGACGGAGTAGCCACCGCGACCGTGAGTCGCACGCAACCGAACCGAGATGACATCGCCGACATGGTGCAAGAAGCAGGTCGCGCAGCCGCTCAGGCGCCCGCCGCTGATGATGCAGCACCGCTTGTCGCGCCCTGGGGTGGGGACGACACTGCCTGGACCGCCGACGCGCCCATGACCGAGAGCGCTGTATTCGCCGAACTGAGTCGGAATCTCGGTGATCTGTTCGACGCTGTAAACGCGGACGGCGCCGAACTCTTCGGATACGCCGAGCACTGTGTCGACACCGTGTGGGTGGGCACGTCAACGGGCCTCCGCAAGCGGCACGTGCAGCCGTCGGGCCGGCTGGAGATGACGGCCAAGTCACATGCACGCTCTCGATCCACCTGGTGGGGGGTGGCGACCGATGACTTCATTGACATCAATCTCGACGACGCGCTCGCCGCCATCCGCCGCGCGCTGGACTGGCAGGCGCGTCGAATTGACGTCGAGGCCGGTCGGCATGACTGCCTCCTGACACCCAGCGCCATGGGAGATCTCATGGTGGACCTGTGGTGGTCGATGGCTGCACGGCCAGCCCTAGAAGGTCACAGCGCCTTCAGCACACCGGGCGGCGGTACGCGGATCGGTAACCGGGTGGCCGAGCGGCCCATTCGCTTGCAAAGCGACCCGCATGACCCTCAGATCGGTTGCGCGAACTGGCTAACCACCGCCTCTTCGTCAGACATGGCCTCTGTATTCGACAACGGGATAGAGATACCTACCACTGACTGGATCGCCGACGGGACACTCACCCACCTCGTCGCGCCGCGACGTCTCGCCGCTGAGCACTCCATCGATCCGGTGGCTCCGGCAGACACGCTCCGATTCACTGACCCGACGGGACAAGGCACGGGCGATGACCTCCTCGGCCGAATGTCCGATGGGATTTACGTCACCTGCCTTTGGTACAACCGACTCGTCGATCCGCAGACGTTGCTGCTCACCGGCCTCACGCGTGATGGCGTGTACGTCGTACGAGGTGGGGAAATCATCGGTGCCACCACGAATTTCCGCTTCAACGACTCCCCCTTGGCCATTCTCAACCGTCTCCGTGACGTAGGCCACACTGCACGTACCCTGCCCCGCGAGATGGGCGATTACGCTCCCCGAGTGGCCATGCCCGCCGCCGTCATTGACGGGTTCCATCTGTCGACCGTTAGCGACGCTCTCTAGCCAAACCCTAGGGAATGCGGGAATGCCCGGCAGGACCTACCGTAGGGACGTGCGCAGCGAACCCGAGGTCCACTCGATTACCGCGGCACCTACAGGGTTGGCCGACGAGCAAAGTGGCCGGACGAGGCGCTATCTCATTTCCATGAGCATCCGTACGGCGTGCGTCATCCTCGCGATCCTGGTCCCCGGATGGCCACGCTGGGTCTTCATCACCGGCGCAGTGATCTTGCCTTATCTCGCCGTCGTGGCCGCCAACGCCCGCTTCAGCCGTCGTGGCCCTGGGCCCACAGCCGCTCCTATCCCCACCACGCTGGCCCTCCCCCCGGGGCGGCAGGGCTAGGCGCACCGTCCCTTACCGTTGACCCATGTGGTCCCTGCTGCGCACACGGCGGTGGATCGCCTTCAGCCTGCTGGTGGTGCTCGCGATTGTCGGGTTCGGTCTGCTGAGTCGCTGGCAATGGCAGCGTGCCGAGGATCGCCGCACGGAGCGGCTGGCGTTGGACGCCGTAGCCACGGCAGATCCGACCACCCTCACCGCCGCTGTGACGGATCCGATCGAGTGGCAGCCGGTCACGGTCACCGGGATTTATGCTCCTGAGCAAACATGGCTGATCCGGCAGCGTCCCCTAGACGGCGCCAACGGCTTCTGGGTGGTGTCACTGCTGAGCACGAATACCGGCGACGTGTGGGTCAACCGCGGTTGGACGCCGAGCGGTGCCTCCGCGACGGCGGCGGTAGAAGCACCCGCGCCCCCCACGGGCACGGTGACGCTGACCGGGCGCCTGCGGTTGGCGGAAACGGCCCCGAACCCACTGCCGACTGACCTCCCGGACGGTCAGGCACCGGCCCTCGATCCAGCAGTGTGGGCGGTGGGTGAACCCGGTATCTATCTTGAAATGACATCGTCACGACCAGCAGACCCCGACGTCACGACGCTTCCCGCCCCCATCATCGACGAGGGACGCAACATCAGCTACGCCGTCCAGTGGGTTATCTTCGCCCTCGTGGCCCTTGTCGGCTGGTTCTTTTTCTTGCGCCGCGAAGCCGGCGAAGACGCCGCAGCAGAGGTCGAAAGCGGCTAGGCGCACAGGAGACAGACATGGATCTTGGACTGGACGGTCGGCGCTACGTCGTGACAGCCGCCTCGCGTGGCCTGGGTTACGCCACGGCGGCTGCCCTAGCGTCAGACGGCGCACACACCCTCATCGTGGCCCGCCCATCGGAATCTTTGGATGCCGCGCTCGTCGGTCTCGGATCCGGTGCCCAGGCCGTGCCGGTCAATCTCACGGATGACGACGCCGCCGAGCAGATCATGACTGCACTTGGCACCGCATACATCGACGGATTGCTGGTCAATGTGGGAGGCCCCGCCCTTGGCCGAGCTCTCGAGTACACCGATGAGCAGTGGCGGGTGGCCTTCGAACAGGTCACGCTCACGTCATTGCGAATCATCCGAACGCTTGTCTCCCGCATCAACGAGGGCGGCTCGATTCTTATCGTGCTGTCAAGCACGGTGAGGGAACCCATCGACGACCTGGCCGCGAGCAACGTGCTGCGTCCAGGTCTCGCCATGCTCGTTAAGGACCTTGCCAACCAACTCGCCCCCCGGGGCATCCGCGTCAATGGCATTCTGCCCGGCAAGATCGCGACCGACCGCATAATCACACTGACCGGCGGGACGCCGGAGGGTCTCGCCGCCGTCGAGGCAGACATCCCGATGAAGCGGCTCGGCTCCCCCAAGGAATTCGGTGAGGTCGCCGCTTTCCTGCTGTCCCCTGCCGCGTCCTACGTCAGCGGTGTTCTCATGCCTGTAGACGGCGGGCTTCTTCGCTCCCCCTGGTGACGCATCCGGCGTTCGACCAGCGGACGACCACCTAGTCCTCGAACTGGGTTGCGTAGAGGTTCGCGTAGAGACCCGACCGGGCCATCAATTCGGCGTGCGTTCCGCGTTCGACAATGCGGCCGTCCTCGACCACCAGGATGAGATCCGCCTGGCGAATCGTCGACAGGCGGTGCGCGATCACCAACGACGTGCGCCCTTCCAAGGCCGTCGCCAGTGCCCGCTGGACCGCCGCCTCGCTCTCCGAGTCCAGATGAGCCGTCGCCTCATCGAGGACGACGATCCGTGGAGCCTTGAGGAGGACGCGCGCAATGGCGAGGCGCTGCTTCTCCCCGCCGGACAGCCGGTAGCCGCGGTCCCCAACCACCGTGTCCAGCCCGTTGGGCAGCGAGGCGATGAGGTCCCAGATCTGCGCGCCGCGGCAAGCCGCGATGAGCGCCGTCTCGTCCGCGTCCGGCCGCACGTACAGGAGGTTGTTGCGAATGCTGTCGTGGAAGAGGTGGGAGTCCTGGGTGACCATGCCGATGGCCCCACGCAGCGACTCCAGCGTCATGTGGCGCACATCCATTCCGCCGACCTCGACCGCGCCGGAGGTCACGTCATAGAGCCTCGGGACGAGTGCGGTGATCGTCGTCTTGCCGGCTCCGGACGGTCCGACGAGTGCAACAAGGTGCCCTGCCTCCACCTCGAAACTCACATCCCGCAGCACCGGCCCGGAGTCCCGCTCGGCCTCTTCACGCGCCACCGTCTCCAGCGAAGCCAACGAAACCTCGGCCGAGGTCGGGTATCGGAAGGACACGTCGTGGAATCTGACGGACAGGGGTCCGTCCGGCACGTGCGTCGCACCTGGCTCATCCTTGACAAGCGGAGGCAGATCCAGCACCTCAAAAACCCGCTCAAAACTCACCAGAGCTGTCATGACGTCAACCCGGACGTTGGCCAGCGCAGTGAGTGGGCCGTATAGCTGCGCCAGAAGTGCGACGAGCGCCACGAGCGTGCCCAACTCCAGAGCGCCGGCGATCACGAGATTGCCCCCGATGCCGTAGGTGAGGGCCGTGGCCAGTGCAGCCGCGAGCAACAGCGCAGTGAGGAACCACCGATTGGCCATCGCGATGGATACGCCCGCATTCCGCACGCGCGCTGCACGGCCGGCGAATGCTCCGTGCTCGTCTTCGGGGCGACCAAAGAGGGAGACCAGAAGAGCGCCGGCAACATTGAAGCGCTCGGTCATCTGGCTGCTCATCTCGGCATTGACCTGCATCTGCTCGCGGGTCAGTTCACGCAGGCGTCGGCCCATCCACCGAGCCGGGAGGAGGAAGACCGGGACCAAGACGAGGGAGAGCAGGGTGATCTGCCAGGACAGCAGCAACATCGTCACCAGCACGATGGTGACCGTGATGAGATTACCGACCAATCCGCTCAGGGTGGACGTGAACGCCTGTTGGGCACCGATGACGTCGGAATTCAGACGTGAGACGAGGGCTCCGGTTTGCGCACGCGTGAAAAACGCCACCGACTGTCGTTGCACATGGTCGTAAACCTGGGTGCGTAGATCGAAGATCAAGCCCTCTCCGATCCGAGAACTGAACCAGCGACCAAGCAGACCCACAGCAGCATCGAGGACGGCCAACATCGCCATACCAATGGCCAGGAAGGTGACAAGTCGCGCGTTGCCCGCCCCGATGCCGTCGTCGATGATGCGACCGATCAGCAACGGTTGAGCCACCGTGAGCAGTGAGGTCACGATCAAAGTAGCGACAAACGCGACGACGAGCATGCGATAGGGGCGCGCATAGCCCAGGATGCGCCTCAGGACGCCCTTCTGGACATTGTGCAGTTGGCTGGGGTCCCGGGTGTAGGAGTGGACGATTTGCCAGGGACTGATGTTGGACACTCTTAGCCCTCGCCCCCGGTGAGCGCTCTGAGTCGAGCGATCTGCGCGCGCCGCTCAGCGGCTAAGTGCTGATGCGGGTCGTTGTCGACCGCGGCGGCCAGGAGAGGTAGGAGGTCGGCCACCGCTCCCGGTGGAGTCGCTGCGATCGTTTCGGCGTAGGACTCCACCGCGGCCGTGAGGTCTTCTGCGACACGCACCACGAGACCTAGGCGCTCTGCCTCCGTCGCATCAACGATCCGGCCGGTTGCGCAGATATCGGTAGCGCGCGCAAGACCCACCGCACGCACCAAGGGGCCGGTGCCACCGAGGTCCGGTACGAGACCGAGCGAGGTCTCGCGCATCGCAAAGGTCGCGTCCGGCGCCGCAATGATGAGATCGCAGGCCAAAGCCAACTGGAAACCCGCGCCGATTGCGTGACCGTGTACCGCAGCTACCGTCAGCGGGCGGACAGATCGCTGCCAGGTGAAGCCACGCTGGAAATCGGCAATGGCTGCGTCGAGTTCGGCATCGGGAAGTCCGATCAAAGCCGCCAGGGAGGTCTGCCCAGGCACGCCCTCCGGCGTGAACATCCGCAGGTCGAGCCCAGCGGAGAACGACGGTCCGGCTCCGCGGATCACCACGACTGCGATGTCTGCGGGATCCGCCATGATCGCTGCACCGACGGCTGCGAGGGCCGTCCACATGGCCGGCGTCTGGGCATTGCGCGCCTCGGGCCGATTCAGCTCGATCGTGAGAACGTTGGCCTTCTCCCGGACGCTGATGTCGCCGCGCGCGAAGACCTCGTCGTCCCAGCGGTCTGATGCATTCGTCATGCCAACTCCACCAACTCAGCGTAGTCCTCGCTCCACAGGTCCTCATCACCCTCGGGCAGGATCACGACCCGCTCTGGATCCAGCGCCCGAACAGCACCCTCATCATGCGTCACCAGGACAACAGCGCCCGCGAAGTGGCGTAACGCGGCAAGGATCTCCTCTCGACTCGCCGGGTCGAGGTTGTTCGTCGGCTCGTCGAGCAGCAATACGTTGGCACTCGACACCACCAGGGTCGCCAGGGCCAGTCGGGTCTTCTCGCCGCCGGACAGAACACCGGTGGGCTTGTAGACGTCGTCCCCGACGAACAGGAAGGAGCCGAGAATGCGCCGGCATTCGGTCTCGCCAAGGTCCGGCGCCGCGCTCGCCATGGTCTCGAGCACGGTCCTGGTGGGATCCAATGTCTCGTGTTCCTGGGCGTAATAGCCCACCTTGGCGCCGTGTCCAAGGAGGACATCCCCGGTATCCGGGGAGTCGATGCCCGCGAGGATCCGCAGCAGTGTCGTCTTCCCCGCACCGTTCAGCCCAAGAATGACAACGCGCGAGCCGCGGTCCACTGAGAGATCTACGTCGGTGAACACCTCCTGGGATCCATAGGATCGCGACAGACCCGTGGCGCTCAACGGAGTCTTGCCGCACGGGGCCGGATCGGGGAAACGGATGCGTGCCACTCGGTCAGCCGCGCGTGTCTCCTCCAGGCCGCCGATCAGTCGGTCGGCGCGCCGCAACATGGATTGCGCCGCCTTGGCCTTCGTCGCCTTGGCACGCATCTTCTCGGCCTGCTCGCGCAGGGCGGAGGCCTGCTTCTCCGCGTTGGCCCGCTCCCTCTTGCGGCGACGCTCGTCGACCTCGCGCTGTTTCAGGTACGCCGACCAGCCCATTGAATAGGTGTCGATCTCGGCCCTCGTAGCGTCAAGGTGCAGCACCTGATTCACGGTGGCGTCCAGCAGCCCCACGTCGTGACTGATGACGACAAGGCCGCCGGGATACGAGGCGAGGAATCGGCGCAGCCAGTTGATGCTGTCGGCGTCAAGATGATTGGTCGGTTCGTCGAGCAACAGGACTTCATAGCCCCCGAACAGAATCCGCGCCAGTTCGACTCGACGGCGCTGACCGCCGGAGAGTGTCACGAGTTCCTGACCGAGAACACGATCGGGAAGTCCAAGGCTCGCGGCAATACGAGCCGCTTCGGAGTCCGCTGCGTACCCCCCTCGGGATTCGAACTCAGCCAGGGCCGCGTCGTACGACCGCATGGCCTTGATCTGTGCTTGATCATCGCCTGAGCCCATCCGCTCACTCGCGCTGCGCATGCGCGCGGCGGCCTCGGCGAGATCGCGCGCTCCCAGGATGCGGCCCCGAGCGGTGACGTGTAGGTCACCGGTTCGCGGGTCCTGGGGCAGATAACCGACCGTGCCAGTACGCGTAACCGATCCCTCCGCGGGAAGCGCCTCCCCGGCAAGGACCTTTGTGAGCGTGGTCTTGCCGGCACCGTTGCGGCCCACGAGGCCAATCCGGTCCCCCGGTCCCACGCGCACCGAACCATCAGCGAGAAGGAGCCGGGCACCGGCACGTAGTTCGAGGCCCTGGGCGGTAATCACAAGGTCATGAGCGTACGCCTAGACGTTGAAGCCCAGCGCACGCAGCATCTCCCGACCATCGTCGGTGATCTTGTCCGGCCCCCATGGCGGCATCCACACCCAGTTGATGGCGAAGCCGTCGACCAGCCCGTCAAGCGCGGCCCGGGTCTGGTCCTCGATAACGTCGGTCAAGGGGCAGGCAGCCGAGGTCAACGTCATATCGAGCGTGGCGCTGCCCCCCTCTTCGACATGGACGTCGTACACCAGGCCCAGATCGACCACATTGATGCCCAGTTCAGGATCGACCACATCCTTCATGGCCTCCCAGATGTCATCCGCGGCGACGCTGGACGTGGTCGTGGTCTCCTCGCTCACGCTGAGCCTCCCTGTCGAGTTTCCGTAGCCTGCACGACGGCGTCCTTCCAAGCCAGCCACGGCAGGAGCGCACACTTCACGCGCGCTGGGTACTTCGCCACACCGCCGAAAGCGACGGCGTCACCGAGGACCTCCTCGTCGCCGGCAATCTCACCCTTGGAGGTCACCATCTCGGAGAATCGGTCGAGGGCGAACATCGCGTCGGCCAACGGCAGGCCGTTGACGTTTTCGTACATCACGCTCGCCGACGCCTGCGAGATCGAGCAGCCCTGTCCGTCGTAGGAGACGTCGGCCACGGTGAGCACTCCATCGCGCTCCTCGAGGTGCAGCCGAAGGTCGATCTCATCGCCGCACGTGGGATTGACATGATGCACCTCAGCCTCAAACGGTTCACGCAATCCTCGACCCTGAGGATTGCGGTAGTGATCGAGAATGATCTCCTGATAGAGGTCTTCCATCAGCCCACCCCGAATACCCGTCGTACATCGGACAGAGCATCGACGAAGGCGTCAATGTCGTCCACGTCGTTGTAGATGTATGGCGACATGCGGGTCGTCGCCGGCACCTCCATCGCTCGGCAGCCTGGCCACGCGCAGTGATGCCCGACACGTACCGCAATACCTCGATCGTCGAGGATCTGGCCCACATCGTGGGGGTGCACGCCATCGACGACGAAGGACACGGCACTCCCCCGCATGACGTTGTCGGTTGGCCCGACCACTCGAACTCCACGCTCCGAGACGAGTCGGTCCAGAGCATGGGCAGTGAGTCGATGTTCGTGATCGGCAACTCGATCCATCCCGACCTCGGCGAGGAAGTCACACGCCGCCGCTAGCCCGACGGCCTGCGCCACCATGGGGACCCCGGCCTCGAATCTCTTGGGTGGCGGGGCAAAGGTGGACGCCTCCATGGTCACGGTCTCGATCATCGACCCGCCGGTGATGAACGGGGGCATCGCGTCGAGTGTCTCTGGCGTAGCCCACAGGCAGCCGATACCGGTAGGGCCGAGCATCTTGTGTCCACTCCATGCAATGGCGTCCACCCCAAGAGATGCGACATCAATCGGCATGTGCGGCACGGACTGACACGCGTCGAGGATGACGAGTGCTCCCACTGCCCGGGCCGCATCAACGATCGGCGACACCGGGTTGATCGTGCCCAGCAGATTCGACTGCTGGGTGAACGCCACCACGCGAGTGCGCGACGTGATGACCGACGGAAGACTGTCGAGATCGAGACGGCCCTCAGTCGTCAAGGGGATCCAGCGAAGCACAGCACCGGTCTTCGAGCAGACCTCCTGCCACGGGATGAGGTTGGCGTGATGCTCCATTTGCGTGACCACGATCTCGTCACCCGGCTCGAGGACAAAGCGTCGTGTGGCCTCGGGCAGGATCTCGCCCATCCGACTCTTGGCCGTGGCATTGCTGAACGCATAGGCCATGAGGTTGAGCGACTCCGTGGCATTGCGCGTGAAGACGAGATCGTCCGCCCGCGCCCCCACGAATGCTGCGATGCGAGCCCGCGAACCTTCGAATGCCTCGGTAGCTTCTTCGGCGAGCTGATGGGCGCCACGATGAACCGCTGCATTGCTGGTGAGGTAGTAGTCCCGTTCTGCGTCGAGCACCGCCAGCGGCTTCTGCGTGGTCGCGGCAGAGTCGAGGTAGATCAACCGGCCACCACCCCGGACCTCACGGTCGAGGATCGGGAACTGGGCGCGGAGGGCCTGGGCGTCCAAGCCCGAGGCGCTGGCGGTGATGCTCACGCTCCCGAGCCCGCCTTGGCGAAGCGCTCGTAACCGTGCTCCTCCAGCTGGGTGGCGAGTTCGGGGCCGCCGCTCTCCACGATGCGACCGTCGACGAAGACGTGCACGAAATCCGGATGAATGTAGCGAAGGATGCGCGTGTAGTGCGTGATCAGCAGAGTGCCGGTGGTGCCGTCAGCCTGGAACCGGTTGACGCCCTCGGACACGATACGCAGGGCATCAACGTCCAAACCGGAATCCGTCTCATCGAGGACGGCGATCTTGGGCTTGAGCAACTCGAGTTGCAGGATTTCGTGGCGCTTCTTCTCACCACCGGAGAAGCCTTCATTGACACTGCGGTCGGCGAAGCTCGGATCCATGGACAGTGCCGCCATGGACTCCTTGACCTCTTTGATCCACAGGCGCAGCTTGGGTGCCTCTCCGCGAACCGCGGTGGCCGAAGTGCGCAGGAAGTTCGACACGGACACTCCGGGGATCTCCACCGGGTACTGCATGGCCAGGAAGAGTCCGGCTCGGGCACGCTCGTCGACGCTCATCTCGAGCACGTTGGCGCCGTCGAGCGTGATAGTGCCGTCGGTAACCTTGTATTTCGGGTGCCCAGCGATCACATAGGCCAGAGTGGACTTGCCCGAACCGTTGGGGCCCATCACCGCATGGGTCTGACCACTGCTCACGGTCAGGTCGACCCCTCGCAGGATCTCACTCTCCCCGCCGTCGGTCTCCACACTGGCGTGCAGGTTGTGAATTTCAAGGGTGGACATGATGCTCCTGCTCATTCGGCAATAACGGGGTGCTCGGCGACGAGCACGCGGGCGGTGTCATCGGTGCCGCTGATCTCGACGGCGAAGACGGGGACGGGGGCGGTCGCCGGGAGACTCAACGCCTCGCCGGTGCGTAGATCAAAACGAGAGCCGTGGAGCCAGCACTCGATACTGCAATCGTCGACATCGCCTTCACTCAATGCGACGTCTGCGTGGGAGCACACGTCAAGGATGGCGTACACGCCCTCCTCGGTCCGGGCCACGGCGACCTGGTGCTCACCCACGCGTACTTGAAGGGCGCCGTCCATGGGGATGTCCCCCACGGCGCACACATCGATCATGCTCACTCGGCCTCCTCCTCCAGCATGCCCGCGGCGACACGGTCGATGCCCAACCGGGAATCCACGGTCGACATCACCTCGTCGCCAATCTCCGGCACCCCGAGGCGGCCGAGGACATCGGTGAAGAAGCCGCGTACCACCAGCACGCGCGCCAAGTCGGCCGGAATACCCCGGGCCTGGAGATAGAACAACTGCTCGTCATCGAAGCGACCCGTGGCACTGGCGTGACCGGCGCCGACGATCTCGCCCGTCTCAAGTTCGAGATTCGGGACCGAGTCGGCACGAGCCCCGTCAGTGAGAATCAAGTTGCGATTGACCTCGTAGGTATCAATGCCGGTGGCCTCGGCACGGACCAGTACATCGCCGACCCATACTGTGTGGGCCTCGTCTCCCTGGAGCGCACTCTTGTAGAGGACTGAGCTGCGGCACTGCGGAGTGTCGTGATCGACGAAGACCCGGCTCTCCAGATGCTGACCCGCGTCGGCGAAGGTGAGGCCGAGAAGCTCTGCATCTCCCCCCGTCGCGGTGTAGGACACCTGCGGCAGGATTCGCACGAGATCGCCCCCGAGGGTGATATGTCCCATCATGAGCCGCGCATCGCGCCCAAGCTGGGCGTGGTGGGTGGCCGCATGCACCGTGTCGCGATCCCAGTCCTGCCAGAAGACCACCGTGCCGGAGGCGCTGTCGGCGACTCGGATTTCGACAGCCTGCGCCAGTGTCGCGTGTCCGCGATGGCGGACAACGACCGTGCCGGCACTGAAGGGTCCGAATTCAATGATGAGGTGCGACGCACCTGCTCCGCGACCATAAATGGTCACATCTGCACGCCCAGATCCCTCGGCCGAAAGCGCGAGGACGGTGGCTGCCGGAGCCACGCTCATCGCGCGCGCAGCAATGATGTCGGAGGGCGTCAAGGAGGCACCCACGCGCGGATCGTCCATGGCGACGGTGTCGACCGTGAAGCCTTCCGCGACGACATCGATCGCTGGCGTCGACTCGAGGACGGCAGACCCGTCCGTGAGGCCCCTCAACCGCTTCAGCGGCGTAAAGCGCCACTCCTCTTCACGTCCGGTGGGGACCAAGTGGTCGGCGACGTCACGCGAGAAGACGCGTGGTGCGAGGTCGACCGCGGGAACAGTGGCTGACATTAGCCCACGGCCCCTTCCATCTGAAGTTCGATGAGTCGATTGAGCTCGAGGGCGTACTCCATCGGCAACTCACGCGCGATCGGCTCAATGAATCCGCGAACGATCATGGCCATGGCCTCGTCCTCGGTGAGTCCACGCGACATCAGGTAGAAGAGTTGCTCCTCGCTGATCTTGCTGACCGTTGCCTCATGACCCATGGCCACGTCGTCCTCGCGAACATCGACGTACGGATACGTGTCGCTGCGGCTGATGTCATCGACGAGGAGGGCATCGCACTTTACGGTGCTCTTGGATCCGGTGGCACCTTCGAGAACCTGCACGAGACCCCGATACGACGTACGACCACCACCACGCGCAACCGACTTGCTGATGATCGTGGACGAGGTGTTGGGGGCAGCATGCACCATCTTGGATCCGGCATCCTGGTGCTGGCCCTCACCGGCGAAGGCGATGGAGAGCGTCTCGCCCTTCGCGTGCTCACCAAGCATCCACACCGCGGGGTACTTCATCGTGACCTTGGATCCTAGGTTGCCGTCGATCCATTCCATGGTGGCACCTTCGTGAGCCGCGGCTCGCTTCGTCACCAGGTTGTAGACGTTGGTCGACCAATTCTGAATGGTTGTGTAACGGCAGCGACCACCCTTCTTTACCACGATCTCCACGACAGCCGAGTGAAGCGAGTCTGACGAGTAGATCGGGGCGGTGCAGCCCTCGACATAGTGGACGTAGGCATCCTCATCGACGAGGATCAGCGTCCGCTCAAACTGACCCATGTTCTCCGTGTTGATTCGGAAGTAGGCCTGCAGGGGAATCTCGACGTTGACCCCCGGCGGCACGTAGATGAACGATCCACCGGACCACACTGCAGTGTTCAGTGCGGCGAACTTGTTGTCACCGACGGGGATGACCGATGCGAAGTACTCGCGGAAGAGATCCTCGTGCTCGCGCAAGCCCGTGTCCGTGTCGAGGAAGATGACTCCCTGCTCCTCGAGGTCCTCGCGAATCTTGTGGTAGACGACCTCTGACTCGTACTGCGCCGCTACACCGGCGATGAGGCGCTGCTTCTC
>JALQUH010000246.1 GCA_023263845.1 Candidatus Nanopelagicales bacterium
ATGGCCATCTTCGGCGTGGGCTTGAGCTTCTTGCTCATGATTCCCGCGGCACTCCAGGCGGAGGACGGGCAGAAGAGTGCCATGTGGTGGATCGTCTCGGTCTTCCTCGTGCAGACCTGGTCCGAACTCTTGCTGTCACCCAACGGCCTGTCTGCCACCACGAAGTTGGCGCCCAAGGGCCTGCTGAGCCAAATGCTGGCCGTGTGGTTTCTCGCCACGGCGGTGGGCGACTCGGTGGGTGGGCAGCTCGCTCGCCTGATCGACGTCCTCGGCTGGGCCGGCTACTTCCTCGCCTGCGGCATCGGCACGATGATTTTGGCCGGCCTCTTCCTGCTGGTCGTTCCGAAGATCAAGGCGCTGATGGACGGGGTGTCTTGACGCTCACTTCTCCGGAGGCGTGAGGTAGTCGGCGAGGTTGGCCGGTCGGAAGCCTTGCGCGCGAGCAGCCGACACGGCGACCTTGAGATCCGTTGCCAGATTGCCGGTGTAGTGCAGCAGGATGATCGAGCCCTTGACCAGCCGCCCGCCATTCCACGTCTCGAGGCGGCCGTTCTCCACGAGGGCATCCCACATGACGATGTCGGTGATCTTGCACTTGGCGGCGACGGCGGCCAAGGTCGCGCCGCGCGGGCCCGCGCCGTACGGCGGACGCAGCATCCACGGCTTGGTCCCGAAGGTACGGCGGTAGTCGACCTGCACCGGGCAGACCTGGTTCTTGATCAGCCACGAATTGGACGTGTCGAGGCTGGCATGCGTGGTCGTGTGGTTCTGGATCGAACCCCACTTGCTGATGCGCTCGAAGTAGCGAACTTTCGAGTCCGTCACTTGCGACGACGTGAGGAAGCTGGTGATCGGAATCTTGTGCTTGCGCACATAGTCCAGGGCTGGCTGCGAGGTGATGATCCCGTCGTCGATGGTGATGAAGACGACCGGATCCTTGGTCTTCACCTGGTAGGTGACGTCGGGGCTACCACCTTCGCGCGGCAGTGCGGCGTGCGCGGTCCCGGCGATGCCGGTCATGGCTATGCCGAGGAGTGCAGCGGCCGTGACGGCGACGCATCCAGAGACTCGGCTGCCCAGGTTCATGCGCTCAGTATGCGTTATGGGAGAGGCCCGGTGGTCCCTGTCAGGTTCTTGACATCACTGTGGGGCCCGAACAAGCGCCCGGGCCCCACAGTGATGTCGATGCTTCTACTTGCAGGTCTTCTTCTTGGTGCAGGTCACCGTGTTCTTGATCTCTGTCTGGATGGTGCCGATCTCCTGGCCCGGCTGCAGGACGCTTACGCCGGGTCCGAAGAGCGCGGTGTTGAAGATGTTCGCAACGTCCTGGTCTCGGACGGTGACGGTGCCGCCGCCGGTGAAGGTGTCGGTGCGCTTGTAGTTCTTGCCCACCTTGCGAACCTTGCCCATCTTCCACTTGCCAGCCCAGTCGGGAATGGAGAAACTCCCCAGGCGTTGTCCGTTCAATCCGTCGAAGGGAGCCATCCAGTCGGGGATGCCTGTCACGATTCCCTCGAGGGCCGCACCTTCACTGCCGGGTGACGTTGCGTACGTGATCCACGGCTTGGCAAACGTCAAGGTGACACCGGTGCCCGCACTGGTGATGGTGAGGTCCCCCTTGTGCGGGATCACGCCGTCTGTCTTGGGCTTGGGGGCCAGCGGGAAGGCGACCTCCGTGTAGCCGGTCGATCCATT
>JALQUH010000034.1 GCA_023263845.1 Candidatus Nanopelagicales bacterium
CGTCCAGTAGGCGTCGTCCATGTCGACCCAGAAGCCCATGCGGCGGGTCATGGCGTCGAACTCATCGACGTGTCGGAGCACGGACTCCTTGCACTTGGCGTTGAACTCGGCGATGCCGTACGCCTCGATGTCCTTCTTGCCGCTGAAGCCGAGTTCCTTCTCGACAGCCAGCTCGACGGGCAGACCGTGGCAGTCCCAGCCGGCCTTGCGGGGGACGTGGTAGCCCTTCATCGTCCGGTAGCGAGGGAAGATGTCCTTGAAGACGCGCGCTTCGATGTGGTGGGTGCCGGGGGTGCCGTTGGCGGTGGGCGGGCCCTCGTTGAAGACCCACAGGGGCCGACCAGCGGACTGCTCGAGCGAGCGGTGGAAGACATCGTCGGTGGACCACTGCTCGAGGATCTCCCGCTCCATCGCCGGAAGGTCGACATGGGTCGGCACGGGGCGGTACATGCGAACCTCCGTGGCGTGACCGGGACAGGGGTCGTGGGACGACATGTCAGCCTACCGGGACGACCAGGCTCCTCCCGCCGAGTGTGCGCTCGCGCACATGGATTGGGTCGGCAACGGGTGCGCGAGCGCACGGTCGAGGACCCGGGGTGCCTACGATCGGCCGGTGAGCACCTACGTCGTCCGGGTGAAGCCGGGGGCCTCGCGAACCAGGGTCGGCGGCTCCTACGGCGAGCCGCCCGCGCTCGTCGTGGCCGTCACGGAGCCCGCCGTCGACGGTCGGGCGACCGCGGCTGTGTTGCGCGCGCTGGCTGCGGCGCTCGACGTACCTCGAACTGACCTCGAGGTGGCGAGTGGCCACACCAGTCGGACCAAACTCATTCGGGTCGAGGCAGAGCCCGCGGACTTCCCACTGCGGTGGGCGGCACTTCTTCGGGGGTGACCCGACGGCACTCATGGCGCCCGTCCTTGCCGGCACGTGGATCCCCTGGGCGATGATGGAGCGGTGAGCCAGCCCATTCGCGCAGTCCTGCTCGACTTTCATGCGACCTTGGTTGATCAGGGCGAGGCCGATGAGTGGCTCGATGCCGCCATCGCGCATGCCGGCTCGGGCATCGAACTCGAGCCCGTCGAGCGCGCGGCGATTCTCGGCCGTCTCGATGACATCTGGATCCATGCACGCGACTTCGACCCACACTCCACGCGTGACCACTCGGCGCAGAACCATCACGCTGTGTTCGCCGGGACGATGGAAGGTCACGTCGCGGTCGAGTTACGCGATGCGCTCTATGAGGTCATGTTGACAATGTGGCGCGCCTACGACGACTCCGCCCCACTGCTGGACGCGCTGCGCGAGCGCGGCGTGCGAACCGCTGTCCTTTCCAATGTCGGCGTTGATATCCGGCCGGTGATGGAGCGCGAAGGGCTGCGAGCGGATGCGGTGGTCCTGTCCTGCGAAGTGGGTGCGGTCAAGCCCGAACCGGAGATCTTCCAGGCCGCCCTCGACGCGCTTGAGGTGTCGGCGGAGGAAACCCTCATGGTGGGTGACTCGTGGAAGGACGACTCGGGTGCGGTCGCGCTGGGCATCCGGACGCTGCTGCTGCCGCGTACCCGTGGCGCCACACACGGACTGGACCTGGTCCTGCGTCTCGTGGAATAACAGAACGCCCACTAGGCCGGATAGACGTCGAGGTCGGTGGCCTTCACGCTCAGCCACACGTCCCCGCCCTCGTGCAGCCCCAACTCCGCGATCGCTCCCGGTGTGACGATGGCGGCGAGGGCTGGCGAGGAGTCCACCTCGACACGCACGAGATCGCCGCGGGCCTCGAGGCTGGCGATGCGACCGGGCCAGATATTGCGCGCGCTGCCTTCCGGCCGGTGTCGATGGATGGAGATCGCCTCCGGACGGATCGCGACGATCACCGGTCCGGCGATGTGTCGATCACCCACCGCGACAGTGCCGTCTCCAACGTCCACAGCGCCCATCCGCGCTGTACCGCGCAGCAGGTTCACCCCGACGAGCGAGGCGACGTACGACGAGGCGGGTCGTCGCGCCACGTCGGCCGGAGTTCCGACCTGTACGACCTGACCGTTTTCCAGGACCACCACTCGATCCGCCAGCACCATCGCATCGAGCGGATCGTGGGTCACCAGGACGACGGCGCCGCGGACTTCGGCGAGATGTCGGCGAAGCACCGATCTCACGGTGGCACGCGTCGCCGCATCGAGGGCTGCGAGTGGCTCGTCGAGGAGGAGCAGGTCGGGGTCGGTGACCAGAGCGCGCGCAAGTGCCACGCGCTGTGCCTGACCTCCGGACAACTGGCTCGGCTTGCGCTCAGCGAGATCAGCAATCTCGAGGCGATCGAGCCATGTACGGGCTGCGAATTCCGCCTCACGCCGAACAATCCCGCGAGCACGCGGACCGAAGGCGACGTTCTCAATGACGGACAGGTGAGGGAAGAGAAGGTAGTCCTGGAAGACATACCCCACCGACCGTTGTGCCGGCGCGAGATCAACTCCGGTCGCCGAGTCCTCCACAACGTTGCTGGAGATGGTGATGTGCCCAGCGCGCGGTGATTGCAGTCCGGCGAGGCAGCGCAGGGTGGTGGATTTGCCTGAGCCATTGGGGCCCAGAAGCCCCACCACCTCTCCATCGGCCGCATCGAGTGTCACGTCGAGTGCGAATCCGGCGCGCTCGAGTTCGATGTGCGCCGACAGGCTCATGACGGACTCCGGCGAAGATAGCGATCGCGCAGTGCGATGAGCACAGCCAGCGACACGGCCAGCAGGATCATGCTGAGCGCGAACGCGACCTCTCGGTCAGTGTCAAGGGCGGCGTACACCGCGAGCGGCATCGTTTGAGTGACTCCGGGGAGGTTGCCGGCGAACGTGATCGTTGCTCCGAACTCACCGAGCGCTCGCGCCCACGCCAGGACGGCGCCAGCGGCGATCGCGGGCGCAATCAGCGGGAAGGTGACGCGGCGCAGGACGTACCAGCGGGACGCACCAAGCGTGGCGGCCGCCTCCTCGAAGCGCGGATCGGCCGTGCGCAGCGCCCCTTCGACCGTGATCACCAGGAACGGCATAGCGACGAAGGCCTCGGCGATGATGACGCCGGCAGTGCTGAACGGCAGTTGTACGCCGAACCAGTCGTAGAGGTACTGCCCAACCAGTCCACGACGGCCGAAGGCGATGAGCAGGGCTACGCCGCCGACCACCGGGGGCAGGACGAGCGGCAGGGTGACGAGCGCCCGGACCAGCGGTACAGCGGGGACCTTCGTCCGCGCCAGCACCCACGCGAGGGGGATGCCCAGCACCACGGCAATCGCTGTCGCGGCGATCGAACAGACCAATGACAGGCGGAGTGCCTCGGCGGCTGTCGGCGACGTGAGGATCTCGGGCAAACGCGACCACGGCGTTCGCAGCACGAGGCCGATCAGCGGGATACCGAGGAGCGCGACGGCGAGCGCCGCGAGGATCCCGATCGGAAGGGGTGTGATGCGGCGGGTGTGAGCGGTCATGGCGCCCCGAACCCGGCGTCGGAAAGGATCGATTGGGCGAGGTCCGAGGTGAGGAAGGCGACGAAGTCCGCGGCGGCTTGCTGCGATGCAGAGTCTTCAGTCACCGCCGCCTGGTAGGTCGTCGACACATTGACCTCGGCAGGAATCTCCACCCCTTTCACGTCATCGCCGGCCGCGATCACATCGGTGACGTACACGATGCCCGCGTCGACCTCGTCGGCTATCACCTTGGTGAGGACCGCGCGCACGTCAGATTCGTAGCTCGCTGGCGCAGGGTTGATGCCGTTGCGCGCCAAGAGTTCCTGGGCTGCGATGCCGCAGGGAACGGTGTCCTGGCAGACGACGAACGTCACCGCGGACAGATCTCGAATCGATTGCACGTTGCCGGGATTTGTCGGAGGCGTGGCGATCTGCAGGGTGTTGGTGGCGAAGTCGGTGACGTCGCCCACGAGGCCCTCGTCGGTAAGGGGTGTCATGGCTGACGAACCCGCCGAGGCGAAGACATCAATGGGGGCTCCCTGACGAATCTGCTCGGCGAGCGTGCTGCTGCCGGCGAATGTGAAGGTCACCTCGATGCCGGGGTGCGTCTGCGTAAAGACGTCACCGACCTTTGCGAAGACGTCCGTCAGGGATGCGGCAGCCGCGACGGTGACGGTGGTGGACGTCGCATTGGGCGAGCATCCGCTTGCGGTGACCGCCAGGAGGATGCCGGCAGCGGCTGGCGCCCACTGGCGCGGTCTCATCGGTTCGGGACCTCGACCCCCACGTTGGTGGCTTTCACCGTGGCGATGGCGAGGCTGCCGGTCTCCAGGCCGAGTTCGTCGACGGCCTCGGCGCTCAGGAGCGAGACAAATCTGTGGGGCCCCGCCTGGATTTCGACCTGGGCCATGACCGTGTCCTTGGTGACCTTGGTGACGATCCCCGCGAAGCGATTGCGTGCCGAGCGCCCCACGATGGGGGCGTGCTCGACCGTGAGCGGGGCGGCGTTCTCCCTCATGAGTTCGGCGAGGTCGGCGCTATGCACGACCTGTCGACCCGCGCCGTCGGTGGTGGCGGTGATGCGACCGGACTCGATCCACCGCCGCAGAGTGTCGTCGCTGACCCCGAGGTAGGTGGCCGCCTCGGCTATCCGTAGATGCGCCATAAGAAGGCACTCTATATCGCAGACGCGGTCGTTGTATAGAAAAATGTCCGTAATTGCGGCGCCAAAGGCCCCCTGAGTCAGGATTGGTCAGGATTCGTGAGGGGCGGACAGGATTTTTGAACGGTCAAGTACGGGCCGATACGGCGAGGCGGGTTGCCCTGCCTTTGCGGGGCACCTACCCTCAGGGGGCGCGATCCGCCTCCGTGGCGGGTCGTTACTCGTAGGCGCCACCGGGTGCCGACGCTCGCGGGCGGCGCCCGCCGAAGGAGAAGGCGGCCTAAGCCGCTGCTGGGAGAGAGACGACATGGCCACGGCGAAGAAGGCCCCGGCGAAGAAGGCCGCCCCGGCTAAGAAGGCTCCGGCTAAGAAGGCGGCTCCGGCGCGTGCGCCGCGAGGATCTCGGCGACCTCCCGGCGGCTGCGCAGGTGGTGCGAGCGCTACTCCCCCGCGCCGCCCAGGCCTCCGAGGTACACGACGCGCCGCACGCCGGCCCGCTCCGCCGCCTCGCCGATGGGCGACGCACCTTTG
>JALQUH010000154.1 GCA_023263845.1 Candidatus Nanopelagicales bacterium
ACGCCGCCCGGCGGAGGGTCCTGCTCGGGGAGTTCACCCACCAGGCTCGATCCGAAGGACCGAATGCCGAGTAGGTAGGCGGCCACGAGAGCGATCATCGCGACGATGACGACCGCGGAGCGAACGCCGCGATGGCGACGGATGAATCCCGCTCGGCGGTCAACCACCTCGGTCGTCGCGTCGTCGCTCATCGTCGCCCTCATCCCCGATTCGATGCCTACTCGTCGCTGGGCCGGTACCCGTCACCGGTTACGTGGTCGCGGCTCCGGGACTTGAAAGTACCGCAGGGGGCTACGCCGACGGCGGGGTTCCGGGACTGGCCTTATGGCTTCCTCAACGGTTTGATACCCAGTACAAGGCAGTTCCGCTGACTTCGGGGTGATGATGCTTTCAGCGCGTAGGTGGACTCGCTACGGACACGATCGCGTCTACGTCACGCACGAAGACGGCACCAAGATCGGCTACCTCGACCTCAAGACCGGTGAATCGCACATCAATGACCCAGACCTAACGGATGCGTTCAACGCAGCCGTCGAGCCGTTCAGACAGCCGAGCCCCTCACACCTCGATCAGGCTCCCCCGGACTCACCCACCCCCGACCCGACCGCCAGTGCCGGCTTGTCTCTCCAACACGAGTACGACCGGCGCATGCAGAAGCGAGAAGACCGCGTCACCGAGCGATTCCCGCGGGTGGGCCGATTGCTCCTCGCCGTCTTTGACGAGGCGCCCTCCACACGGGCCTTCAAGAAGGGGGCGGAGGGCGAGCGCAGGGCCGTCAAGCGCATCCTGGCCGACGGTGGTTACCGCACTCTCATCCTGGTGAATCGTCGTCTGGGTCACAACCGCCGAGATGGAGACATCGACGTCATCGCGATCACGCCGGCCGGCGTGCACGTCATCGACGTGAAGTACTACGAGGAAGCCAGGATCTCCGTTGAACGCACCGGGGGACTGTTCTCTCCCCGGGTTGAGCACCTTCGCGTACGCGGCCGCGATTCAACGCATCTCGTGGACAAGTTGGACAAGCAGGTCGAGGCAGTGCGAACATCGGTCACAGGCGCTGGGCCCTTCGGTGATGTGCCCATTCAGCCCGCGCTGTGCTTTGTGGACGCGTTCCTACCCATGTTTGAGGCCCTGTCGATTCGAGGCGTCTCCGTTCTCGGACCGAAAAGGACAGCAAAATGGCTTCGGGAGGCGACAGGTCCGTACGGCGAGAGCGAGCGCGAAGACATCTTTGAGATACTGGACCGCCAGTTGCCGCCAGCACCAGGTGAGTAGCGCTCGTAGGCCCCCTCCGATCACATGAGGTCATGGAGGCTTCGTCTTGCCCCAAGTACGAGACACCGGGCGGATCGGGAGAAGTAGAGCGGACGCCTCGCGCGCTGACGCGCGCCCACGGATGACCCCTTCGGCTACCAGCCGGAAGGGACGAAGCCTCATGGTTGATTTGTTTCTGTCAGGGACTTTTCGCATATCGTGTGAAACATTCGCCTCAAGAACGGGAATGTCGAACTCAGAGCACGTGGGCCAACGGACGCGAAGGGGGCCATCCATGTCTGCTGATCCCGCAAGCCGAGAGCACGACGAACCATTCGGCGAACGATGATCGACGAATCGTCGGCTTTCGAAGCCATCCGGACGCACTTCTTTGATTCCTTCGGCGAGCAGGTCGAGATCTCACCGCTGCCTGGGGAGCGGGATCGGAACTTCAAGATCTCCAGCCAGGGCAAGAACGCCGTCCTGAAGTTCTGCTCCCCTGAGGAGTTGGAGCATCTACAACTCCAAGACCGGGTGCTCCGTGCCCTGTCGCTACCTAGTGTCCCCACCGTCCTCCATGACGACCAGATCAGGTGGCCTTCCGGTGAGATCGTGCGCTTCATGTCATGGGTAGACGGCACCCCGTGGGCTGAGGTGACCATCACGGAGCCCCTCCTTGTGACCCTCGGCATGACTGTTGCGCAAGTCGATGCGCAGCTCAGCCGCATTGTGCTCAGCCCGTCCGAGCAGACGGTCTTGGCGCGTCCCTTCCGATGGAACCTCTTGCAGGCGGGGGATCTGCGGGGCGAAGTAGAGCTCATTACCGACCCGGAACTGCGCGCGATTTGCCGCAGTGAACTCGACACCTTCGTCGAGGAGATCGCTCCTGCACTCGCAGCCCTCCCCCATCACCTGATCCACAACGACGCGAACGAGCGCAACATCATCGTCGACGGTGAGCAGGTCAGCTTGATCGATTTCGGCGACCTCGTCGTGGCCCCTCGAGTCGTGGGCCTGGCAACGGCACTGGCCTATGCAGCGTCGACAATGGCCGACCCGGCCCGCGAGTCCAGGGCTCTCGTCCGTGGCTACCACGCCGTGCAGCCACTCACCCCCGAAGAGTTGGCTCTGCTCTGGCCGCTGACCCGAATTCGGCTCGTGATGAGCGTCGTCAACGCCGCCGCCCAGAGCGCCGCCGACCCGGACAACGAGTACCTGCTCATCAGCCAGGACACGGTGCCGACACTGCTGCGAAAACTCGTGGAAGCGGATGACTACCTCGGCCTTTGCCGACTGCGCGAAGCCTGCGGCTATGAGCCAAGCCCGCGAGCCCAAGATGTGCGCAGCCACCTGCGAAGCGTCTCCGCGTCACCTGTCGTGTCGCGGCACGACGGCCAGCATGCCTGGATCGATTGGAGCGTTGGCTCCGTGTCGCCACGGGACGAGGCGGGGGTCCGCGACCTCATGCGTGATCGCGGACTTGATGTTCTCGCGGGACGCTACGCCGAGAATCGCGATGTCTACATCGGTCCGTCCTTTGAGGACGAGCAACGCAGCGTGCACCTTGGCCTAGACCTCTTCCAGCCTGCCGGGTCCATCGTGCATGCTCCGTTGGCGGGCGTGGTCGAAGACTCCGGTGCCATGCCGGGGGCAGGGAACTACGGGCACGCCGTTGTGCTGCGTCACCAAACGCCGGCCGGCACTCCCTTCTGGACCTTGTACGGCCACCTGAGCGCTACCGGATTCCCGCAACCCCGCGATCTGATCTCAGCCGGAGACACCATCGGAACCATGGGTGAGCCACACGAGAACGGAGGATGGCCCCCTCACGTGCACTTCCAGGTCCTCACGGACCTGTGCGGGATGGGCATGGACATCTACGGCGTGGCTCCACAGCACGAGGCAACCCTGTGGCGGAGCATCTGCCCCAATCCCAACCTCCTGGTGGGCTTGGCGGATGCTGACGGTCTGGCTTCCGATGGCCACGCGGGACTGCCTCAACCGGAGCTGCTGCGGCAGCGACGAGCGCGACTATCGCGCAACCTGAGCCTGAACTTCCGCGAGCCTCTCCACATTGTCCGAGGCGAGGGTGCCTATCTCTATGACGCCGAAGGCAAGTCCTTCTTGGACCTTGTCAACAATGTTGCGCACGTCGGACACGGCAACCCCCACGTGGTTGCCGCGGGCGCACAACAGATGCACCTGTTGAACACAAACACGCGTTACCTCCACGATGCGATCATCGAGTACGCGCGCAACCTCACCGCAACCCTGCCGGACCCACTGTCGGTCGTCTTCCTGGTCAACTCAGGCAGCGAAGCCAACGACCTGGCCATTCGCCTCGCGCGCGCTCACACGAATGCCGAGGGCTGGATATCGCTTCGCCACGCCTATCACGGCCACACCGTGAGCGTCGTCGACATCAGCCCCTACAAGTTCCTCGGCCCCGGCGGAGCAGGGCCTGCCCCACACGTCCGCGTCGCCGATCTGCCCGACGCATTCCGTGGACGGCATACGGACCCGGGTGCCGGACTGCGATATGCGACAGACTTTGCCCAGGTGTTGGAAGACCTCGAGCAGCCCATCGCCGGATTCATCGCCGAAGGCATCGTGAGCACCGCCGGTCAGGTGACCCTCGCCGATGGTTTCCTCGCAAGGGCGTACGAGCACGTGCGCGCAGCTGGTGGAGTGTGCATCGCCGACGAGGTCCAAATCGGTCTAGGCCGGGTCGGGTCTGCGTTTTGGGGCTTCGAACTCCATGGAGTAGTTCCCGACATCGTGACCATGGGGAAGCCCCTCGGCAATGGCCATCCGCTCGCAGCCGTCGTGACGACTCCACAGATCGCTCACTCCTTCAACAACGGAAGACTTCTTCAGGCTCGTGAGCTGACACAACTTCAGACGATCATTCAAACCGGGATGAAACGGTTTGCCGACAACATCTTCAAGGAAGGTGCGGCTGTTAATCCCGGAAGCATCACAGTCAACAACAAGTACCAGTTTATCAAGCTCGCCGCAGCGACTTCTCTTCCAGCAAATAAATCATCGATTGTTGGGACGACATTCACGGGTCAGACATCG
>JALQUH010000173.1 GCA_023263845.1 Candidatus Nanopelagicales bacterium
ATCGGCCTGCTCGGCGGCGAATCCACCGGTAAGACGACATTGGCCAAGACCCTCGCCGATCAGCTGCCCGGCATTGTCGCCGAGGAGTACCTCCGCGACTTCGTCCGAGACTACGGACGGGTGCCCGCCTTGGCCGATCAGGAAGGCATCTACCTCATCCAGCAGATGAGGGTGAACCGCGCGATGAGCGCGGCCGCACACGCGAAGGTTCCGTGGGTAATCGCCGACCCGGTGCCGTTGATGACCGCCGTCTACAGCGTCGCGTACTTCGACGATGACTCCCTCCTCGCGGGTGGCATCTCCGATGTGTCGACGTACGACGTGCTCCTGTGGTGTGCCCCCGATATCGAGTGGTCACCCGACGGTGATCAGCGTGACGGACCAGAACATCGCGACCGCGCCGATCGGATCATCAGCGACATCGTTGCGCCAGCCCTGGTCAAGGCGGGAGCGCCCGAACTTCACCGCATCTCCGGGTCAGCCGACGAGCGTCTCCGGTGTTCCCACGTCATAACAGCGGATTAGGACCGCCAGACGTGGGCGACGAGGGGTACGCCAGGTCGATAGGCGAGGTGGACATAGGACGGCGCATCCAAGGCCACCAGATGCGCTCGCCGACCCACCGCGATCACGCCGACGTCGTCGCGCCGAAGGGATGCCGCCCCACCGGCGGTCGCCGCCCACACGGCTTCGGCGGGCGACAGCCCCATCTCACGGACGGCGAGGGCGATCATGAGTGGCATCGACGTCGTGAACGACGATCCCGGATTGCAGTCCGAGGCGATGGCGACCGTCACACCGGCGTCCCAGAGTCGACGAGCTGGCGCATAGGTCGAGCGCGTGGAGAACTCGGCACCCGGCACCAGCGTCGCCACCGTATTCGAACCCGCCAGCGCTTCGATGTCGTCATCGGTCAGGTGCGTGCAGTGATCGACGGATGCCGCACCCATCTCGACGGCAAGCGAGACGCCACCGCCAAAGCCGAGTTGGTTGCCGTGCACCCGGAGGCCCAGTCCGGCATCGCGGGCGGCACTGAGGATCGTCCGCCCTTGATCGACATCGAACGCGCCGCGCTCGACGAAGACATCGGCCCACCGAGCGTGCGGTGCGCACGCCTGAAGCATCTCCCCGGCGACCAAGGCCACGTAATCATCGGGTCGTTCGGCGTACTCCTCCGGCACGACATGCGCGCCGAGGAACGTCGTCTCATCCGTCACCGCCGACGCCGCCACCAAAGAGCGCGCCTCATCGAACACTGTCAGCCCATAGCCGGACTTCGCCTCGAGCGTGGTTGTCCCCTGCCGTAGCGCCTCCGCCGCCAACCGCTCAGCGTTTGCCCGCAAAGCGTCGTCACTCGCCGCGCGTGTCGCCGCGACCGTCGTTCGGATTCCCCCGGCGGCGTACGGTGTGCCGGTCATCCGGGCGGCAAACTCCGCCGACCGCTCCCCGGCAAACACCGGATGCGTATGGGCATCGACGAATCCGGGGATGACGGCGGCTCCACCGACGTCGACCATCTCATCGGCCGCCGGGCACGACGCCGCAGGTCCCACCCAGGTGATGACACCATCCTCGGCCACGACCGCCGCATCGGTCAGCAAGCCGAGAACGCCCTCGCCCATCGACGAGTCCGCCGTGGCGAGCTCGCCGATGTTGGTCCAAGCGACCGAGGCCACGATCAGCCCTCGCGCATCGGGACGCGTACGCCGCGCTCGTCGGCAACCTCATCGGCCAACTCATAGCCGGCATCGCAGTGACGAATGACTCCCGTGCCCGGGTCATTCGTGAGGACGCGACGCAGTTTCTCCGCTGCCAGTTCGGTGCCGTCGGCGACGCTCACCTGACCGGCATGGATCGAGCGACCGATACCGACGCCCCCACCGTGGTGGAGCGAGACCCAGCTTGCGCCCGAGGCGGTGTTCAGCAGCGCGTTGAGCAACGGCCAGTCCGCGATGGCATCGGAGCCATCCGCCATCGCCTCCGTCTCGCGGTACGGCGACGCGACCGAGCCACAGTCAAGATGATCGCGGCCGATGACGATCGGCGCCGACACCTCGCCGCTGGCCACCATGTCGTTGAAGCGTTCGCCAGCCTTGTCGCGCTCGCCGTAGCCCAGCCAGCAGATACGCGCTGGCAGGCCTTGGAAAGCCACGCGTTCGGACGCCATGGTGATCCAGCGGCGCAGGTGATCGTTGTCGGGGAAGAGGTCGAGCACGGCTCTGTCCGTCGCCCAGATGTCCTTGGGATCACCGCTGAGCGCGACCCAGCGGAACGGGCCTTTGCCCTCGCAGAAAAGAGGTCGGATGTACGCCGGGATGAAGCCGGGGAACTCAAAGGCTCGACCGAAGCCACCCAGCCGCGCTTCGTCGCGGATCGAGTTGCCGTAGTCGAAGACCTCGGCGCCCTCATCCATGAAGCCGACCATGGCTTCGACGTGCTTGGCCATCGACACACGAGCGCGGTCGGTGAATTCCTCAGGCTTCTTGGCGGCATAGTCCGGCGCGTCCTCGAGGTCGATGCCGTCGGGGAGATAGCTCAGCGGATCGTGCGCACTGGTCTGATCGGTGACGATGTCGATTTCGACTCCGCGACGCAGCAGTTCAGGGAAGACGACGGAGGCATTCCCGACGACGCCGACGCTCAACGCACGCCGCTCACGCTTGGCCGCTGTGACACGCTCAATCGCGTCGTCGAGATCATGGGCGACCTCATCGAGGTAGCGGTCCTTGACCCGCTTGGCCAGTCGAGTCGGATCGACATCGACGAGCAGGCAGACGCCCTCATTCATCGTGACGGCAAGCGGCTGGGCGCCCCCCATGCCACCGCTGCCGGCGGTCAGCGTGAGCGTGCCCGCGAGAGTGCCGCCGAACTTGCGCGCCGCCACCGCCGCGAACGTTTCGTAGGTGCCCTGCAAGATGCCCTGGGTGCCGATGTAGATCCATGACCCAGCCGTCATCTGGCCGTACATCGTGAGACCCATCTGCTCCAGCCGGC
>JALQUH010000176.1 GCA_023263845.1 Candidatus Nanopelagicales bacterium
ACTCTGACAATTGGTGACAAAAGTGTTAAAATACCAATTTTGGTCCAACGTCTTAGAAAAAGAGCATAGGTAGTGTTTTTTCAATGCCCTGGCGTGGAGCGCCAAATGAAAAACTGTTACCTCAGCAATGCCCCAAAACAGGGTTTCAGGTTGATTTGAAAGATCCAAAAATCAGATGGGAGCTTTTGGCAACAGTAAACAGTGGCTATTGGAAAAGGAACGAATGTAGGGGGTATCCCAGATGATTTGCCTCAGGTGTAAGGGGGTTCTGACCGCCCCGAGCGGCGACGAGCGCTACCTGACCGCTGCGTTCCCCTCTGCCTGTGGCAAGACCAACCTTGCGATGCTCGAACCCGCCGTGCCTGGGTGGAAGGTCGAGACCGTGGGCGACGACATCGCCTGGATGCGCTTTGGCGAAGATGGGCGCCTCTACGCAATCAACCCCGAGGCAGGCTTCTTCGGCGTCGCTCCCGGCACGGGCATGCACACAAATGCGAACGCCGTGAAGTCGCTGTATGCCAACTGCATCTTCACCAACGTCGCCCTCACCGATGATGGCGACGTGTGGTGGGAAGGCCTCACCGAAGACGCTCCCGCGCACGCCATCGACTGGAAGGGCAACGATTGGACGCCGGACTCCGCTGAGCCTGCCGCCCATCCCAATGCGCGCTTCACCGCTCCCGCCGGTCAGTGTCCGTCAATTGCGCCGAACTGGGAGGACCCGGCCGGCGTACCGATCGATGCCATCCTCTTTGGCGGACGACGTGCCACGAATGTGCCGCTGGTGACCGAGTCCTTCGATTGGGAGCATGGCGTCTTCCTCGGCTCGACCGTCTCGTCAGAGCAGACGGCAGCGGCTGAGGGGAGTGTCGGCGCGCTACGCCGTGACCCCTTCGCCATGCTGCCGTTCTGTGGCTACAACATGGCGGACTACTGGGAGCACTGGCTCAAGGTCGGACAGTTCACGTCGGCAGAGAAGTTGCCGCGGATCTACCAGGTCAACTGGTTCCGTAAGGACGCTGACGGCACGTTCATCTGGCCCGGATTCGGCGACAACTCCCGTGTCCTTGAGTGGATCGTGCGCCGCGTCGAAGGAGAGGCCGAGGCGGTCGACACTCCGGTGGGCCGTGTACCAGCCGACGGTGAAATCAACGTCGATGGCCTAGACGTCACCGCGGAGCAGATGACTGAACTCTTCGCGATCAACCCGGACACGTGGTTGGCGGAGGCGGATCTAACGCAGGAGTACTTCGAGCAGTTCGGTGACAAGGTGCCAGCGGCTCTGAGTGGGCAACTCGCTGCCCTGCGCACCCGCCTCCAGGGCTGACAGCCTCGTTCGCGTCTAGGTCAGCGTAGCGACGAGCAATGCCTTGATGGTGTGCATGCGGTTCTCCGCCTGATCGAAGACGATGCTCGCTTCGGATTCAAAGACCTCGTCAGTGACTTCAACTCCGCCGCGCAATCCAAACTCGCTCGCGATGCGCTCGCCAACGCTGGTCTTCTCGTCGTGGAATGCCGGCAGGCAGTGCATGAATTTCGCGTCGCCGCGACCGGTCAGCTCCATGAGTTCGGCATTGACCCGATAGGGCGTCAACATCGCGACGCGGTCCGCCCATACCTCGGTCGGCTCGCCCATGGACACCCACACATCGGTGTGCACAAACTGCGCTCCGGGGATCCCCTCCGCCGGGTCCTGCGTCAGCAGCAGGCGCGCACCGGTGCGCGAAGCTCGTTCTTCCGCGGCGCGGCGTACTTCGGGTGATGGCCACAGGGCCTCGGGCGCCACGATGCGCACATCGGACCCGGTCATGGCGCCGGCGACCAGCAATGAATTACCCATGTTGTAGCGCGCATCACCGACGTAGGCGTACGACAGACGCTCGTCGTGAGAGTGCTCGCGCATCGTGAGCATGTCAGCGAGCATCTGGGTTGGATGCCATTCGTTGGTCAACCCGTTGTAGACGGGGACCTCGGCGTGCTCGGCGAGTTCGTCGACCGTTGACTGGGCATCACCGCGGTACTCAATGGCGTCGAACATGCGGGCGAGCACGCGAGCGGTGTCGGCAATGGATTCCTTGTGTCCGATCTGCGAACCCTGAGAGTCCAGGACCGTGACCTGGGCGCCCTGTTCGTAGGCCGCCACCTCGAAGGCGACGCGGGTGCGGGTGGAGGTCTTGCCGAAGATAAGGGCGATGACCTTGCCCGCGAGCCGCTGCCGATCGGCGGAGGTGCGACGTTCGGCCTTCAACTGCGCGGCGAGACGGATGAGACCATCGAATTGGGCGTCGCTGAGGTCGAGTTCCTTCAGCAGGTCGTGGCCGGTGAGGGCAAGGTCGGCCACCAGATCGTCTCCGGCGGGAGTGGAGGTCATCGCATGAGGCTAGCGGCCGACCGAATCCACCCCGCAAGCCGACGGCCTGTGGAAGGGGAACTAGGCGATGACGGCGAGGGAGCGGACGGCGGCGTCGATCTCCGGGGCTGCCATCCGGGCGCCTTCGCCGCGGGACCGCGGGTAGACCGCGAGATCGATGCGGGCGTAGATCGCCTCACGCTCCTCCTCGGTGAGTCCACCCCACACGCCGTACGGCTCGCGGGAGCGAACCGCGTAGTCGGCGCACTCAATCCGCACGGGGCATGACGCACAGACCTTCTTGGCGGCGAGATCGCGCGAACGACGGGCTGAGCCGCGCTCGTTCTGCGGGTGGAAGAACAGTGTCGGATCGGCGGAGCGGCACGATCCGTGCTCCTGCCAATCCCACACGGCATCTACGGGGACCTGGGCGAGTGGCTGCTGGGGCATGCATCCACGGTAGGTGCGTTGCAACCCGCCACCCATGGGCCAAGTCGACCCATTTGCATCATCCGTTCGGCCGATGCGGTCGCGGAAACCTACTCGGCGTTGTCGCCTTCGCCGGCCTGTCCCTGGGCGATCGATGCGCGCACCTCGTCCATGTTGATGTCGCGCACGGCCTGAACAAGCTGCGTCAACGACGACTCCGGAAGCGCACCGGCCTGCGAGTAAAGGACGACGCCATCGCGGACCGCCATCAGGGTGGGAATCGACGAGATCTGGAACGCGCCGGCCAGTCCTGGCTGTGCCTCGGTGTCGACCTTGGCGAACACGATGTCGGGGTTCGCCTCGCTCACGGTTTCGAACACCGGGGCGAATGAGCGGCACGGGCCGCACCACTCGGCCCAGAAGTCAATGAGCACGATGGGGTTGTCCTGGACGGTGGAGGAGAAGGTCTCCTCGGTCAATGCGAGAGTAGCCATACCCCCCAGGGTATCAGTCCTCGCGGCCGCGATGCGCCACGATGGGTGCATGGAGGACGTGGACTTCGTCGGCGAACCGCCGAAGCCGCCGAGTGCGGGCAGTCTCTTGGTGGCTGCGCCGCTCCTTCCCGATCCCTTCCGTCACGCGGTCATCATGCTGCTCGAGCACGATGACTCGGGGACCTTGGGCGTAGTCCTCAACCAGCGCACGCAGGTCGATGTCGGAACGGTGCTGCCCGCCTGGCGGGACCACCTCACCGGCGGCCCACACCTGTTTCAAGGCGGTCCGGTGTCCCTGGATACAGCCCTCGGCCTCGCTGCGGCGGATGGTGAACCCGATGGGTTCAGGCGAGTTGCCGGGTCCCTCGGTGTCATCGATCTGGACACCCCGGTCGATGTCCTCGCCCCTCAGCTCGCCGCAGTACGTATCTATGCCGGTTACGCCGGCTGGTCGCCGGGGCAACTGGACACTGAGTTGGAGGAGGGCGCCTGGGCGGTCATCGAGCCGACCGATCCGGTGTCTGATGCCTTCCTTGCCGATCCGGACGATCTGTGGCAGGTCACGCTTCGGCGCGCAGGCGGAACGCTGGCCTGGTGGGTCAACTGCCCCGACGATCCCTCCGTGAACTAACTCCTTTTTCGCCGAGCGTCGAGTAGCGGGGTGAAATCAGCGAATTTTCGCCCCGCTACTAGACACTCACGGGGGGATCTAGACTGCCCGCATGACTTCGCCGCTGGAGCCACTGGAGTCCCCGACCCTGCCCGA
>JALQUH010000195.1 GCA_023263845.1 Candidatus Nanopelagicales bacterium
GCACTGTGCGACTGGTGAAGGCCACGATGCCCTACCTGGAGAAGAGTGCCGCGGCCTCCATCGTCACCGTGTCGAGCGTGAGCGGACGTGAGGTCGACTTCGCGTCCGGCCCCTACGGCACGGTGAAGACGGCGCTCGTGGCCTACACGCAGGGGTTGGCCTTCCAGCTGGCGGACAAGGGAATCCGAGCGAACACCGTCTCCCCGGGCAACACGTACTTCGAAGGCGGCGTCTGGGAGTCGATCAAGCATGGCGATCCCGCGCTCTTCGCCACGGCACTCGGACTCAACCCGACCGGCCGCATGGGTACACCGCAGGAGATGGCCGCAGCGGTCGTCTTCCTCGCCTCCCCGATCTCCAGTTTCACGACGGGCACCAATCTCGTAGTCGACGGGGCACTCACCCGCGGAATTCACCTTTAGGGGCAACATGATCATTCACACCAGCCCGCTGCCGGCCGTCGACATCGCCGACGTACCGGTTACCGAATACGTTCTGCGGCACGCGGCAGATTCGCCAGACGTCGTTGCCCTGGTGGACGGGCCGACCGGACGCTCCTACACCTACGGACAACTCGCCGGGATGATCGCGTCCTTTGCAGGAGGTCTTGCCGCCCGCGGCCTAGGCCCAGGCGACACCATCGCTTTGATGGCGCCGAACATCCCCGAGTACGCCGTGGTCTTTCATGGCGCCGCCGTCGCCGGGGTTGCCGTGTCCACTATCAACCCGACGTACACCGCGGAGGAGATCCGATTCCAACTCCAGGACTCGGCGTCCAAACTCCTGGTGACGATCGGGATGTTTGTCGACACGGCCAAGGAGGCCGCCGAGGGTACCGACGTGTCGGACATCGTCGTTCTCGGCGAGGCTCCGGCCGGGACGGTCCCGTTCACAGATGTGCTCGGCGAGCCGATCAGCCAGGTGCCGGTCGAGATCGAGAGTCATATCGTCGTCCTGCCGTACTCGTCGGGCACGACCGGCCTACCGAAGGGCGTCATGCTGACGCACCGGAACCTCGTGGCCAATCTGTGCCAGATCGAAGGAGGGCTAGAGGTCGAGGACGGTGAGATCGCCCTAGCGGTGCTGCCCTTCTTCCACATCTACGGCATGCAGGTGCTCATGAACGGACTCCTTGCGGCTGGATCGACGATCGTCACCGTGCCGCGGTTCGACCTCGAACAGGTTCTGCAGATCATTCAAGACCGCAAGGTCACCCGCTTTTTTGCGGTACCGCCGATCGTGCTGGCCTTTGCCAAGCACCCGATGGTTGACCAGTACGACCTATCGAGTCTGCGGCAGGTCTTTTCCGGTGCCGCTCCGCTGAGTGCCGAGCTTGCCGTGGAGGCGGGTGACCGCATTGGCTGCGAGGTGGTTCAGGGATATGGCATGACCGAAATGAGCCCGGTATCGCACCTCACGCCGATAGGTGGTTTCAAACCGGGTACGTGCGGCGTCACCGTCCCGAACGCCGAGTGCCGGATCGTCAGTCCGGAGACGGGTGAGGATCAGCCTGTTGGGGGAGAGGGCGAGCTATGGGTGCGCGGGCCGATGGTGATGGCTGGCTATCTGAACAATCCCGAGGCCACAGCCATCACGATTGATCCGGACGGCTGGCTGCACACCGGTGACGTGGGCGTGATTGACGCTGACGGTCACCTGACCATCGTCGATCGGGTTAAGGAACTGATCAAGTTCAAGGGGTTCCAGATCGCTCCGGCCGAACTTGAGGCGTTGTTGCTGACCCACCCTGCGGTGGCGGACGCGGCGGTGATCGGCGTACCGGATGAGGAAGCCGGCGAGATTCCCAAAGCCTTCGTGGTTCTCAAGCCCGGCCAGGAGGTGGCCGAATCGGACATTACCGAATTCACCCGGGGTCACGTGGCGACCTACAAGGTCATTCACCATGTGGAATTTGCCGAGGCAATTCCCAAGTCGGCCTCGGGCAAGATCTTGCGGCGTCTCCTACGCGACTCGGGGGCTTCCTGAGCCGCACATGTGACAGCGCTCACAGTCCGATTTTGGTGTCGTCCGAACGGCCGAGGGGGCAATGTGGCGTGTGGGGCCCCCGACTCCGCATAATGGCGTGAAGCGGCATCTGCCGCGGTCCATCTGTGGAGGTTCGGTTGCGTCCCCTCGCTCGCCTGGCGGCGGCTTCGTTGGCGGTCGTGCTATCGGCTGGGTTCGTCCAGTCGACAGCGTCGGCTTCGGATAGCGTCTCGTCACCGGCCGCCTCAGTTGCGCCCTCCGAGGATCCCACCGACCCGCCCGCTGAACCGACCGATCCGCCCGCCGACCCGACCGATCCGCCCGCTGACCCGACCGATCCACCGGTTGTGGAGCGCGCCCCTGCCCCGCAGAATCTCGCCGTTGAGTTGAGCGAGACGACCGCGATCATTTCGTTTACCCAGCCCGACAGTGTCGAGCCGATCACGAACTACCAGTACGCCTTCAGCATCCGTGGGCCCTGGGCCGACGTCGAGCCCGCGGCCCCTACGGGCCCGGTCACCATCAACGATCTGGTGAGCGGTGCGCCGTATGAGATCTGGATCCGTCCGTTGACCGAGTCGGGTGCCGGTTACAAGTCCAAGCGGTTGGCCTTCCGGATGCCGACGGCAGAGCCGACCACTCCCGGCAAGCCGGTTCGTTTTGAGATCGCGGGCGAGGACGTCAACAATGGCGTCAAGGTCAAGCCAGGTGACGCCCTGAAGATTCGCAATGTGCCGTCGGGCGGCTATGTCACGGTGACAGACAAGAAGAATCCCGATCGCCAGATTGAGGTCTTGGAGACCAACAAGACTCACATGTTCACCACGGAAGCTCTTCCCCCATCAGGTCGTCTCTACGTGACCGTCTACGACGTCCAGGGCAACGCCGTTTCCCAGGTGAATTTCTTCACCGTGAAGGCGGAGAAGTCCTTCTCGGTCGATGTTTGGCCCAAGGACAAGAATCTCGGTGCCGGTGTGCCCCTGGTGGTCACCTTCGGCATTCGCATCACCGACAAGGCGGCCGTCGAGCGCCAACTCAAAGTCACGTCCGACAAGGACTTCGGCGAAGCTTCGTGGTTCTGGATCGACGAGGACGGAACATCCAAGGCTGTCTTCCGCCCGCGCAACTACTGGCCGGGCAAGGCCACCGTACGTCTTGACGCTAACCTCACGACCGTCGAAGGTGCTGAGGGCTATTGGGGCCCCAAGGTGTCCTCCACCTTCGGCATTGGGGACCAAGTCGTGCTGCGCGTCAACCTGCGCAAGCACACCATGAAGTACACGATCAACGGTGAGACGACCCGCACCTTCGCAATCTCAGGCGGCATGGCCGGCTGGGAGACCGAGTCCGGAACCAAGATCCTCACCGCGCACATCCCCGACAAGCGCCTGTACAACCCGGACCCCGAGGAGGGCTGGGATGTCACGGTGAACTGGGCCATCCGAGTGAACGATAACGGCGAATACATCCACGATGCTCCGTGGAACTACAGCATCGGCTACGCCAATCTCTCACATGGCTGCACCAACATGAAGGTGAGCGACATGCAGTGGCTCTTCCGCAACACCAAGTTCGGCGACGTTGCCGAGTACAACGGTTCGCCCGTCAAGATGGGGACCGACGATTACCTGGCGGGTTACTGGAACTACAAATGGAATGAGTGGAAGAAGGGATCGGCGCTCTACAAGAAGCGCTGACCTAGCTCGGCCCCTACGGTGTTACCCGGTGGCCCACGATGTGGTCCTCCAAACGTGATCTGCGCCACCTTCGGCGCGCCCCGTGCGACACACCTGCGACATTCATGACATCGTTTACATGGCCCCCACACCCGGGGGTGCACGGGTAGATCCAAGGCCTGGCGACACATGCCGGGCGGCGGGTCAGGGCCTATCCGGCCCGATCACCTAGGAGGTACGACGATGTTTGGACGTAGGAAGAAGAGCGAAGAGAACCTGAGCCTGCACCAGCTGTGGGACCGCGAGCGTGACCGCGCGATGACCCCAGCCGAGCGTGAAGAGATCGATGCGATCTTCGCGCGCTATGTGTAGGCGCCACACATCATCCGAGGCGAACGAAGGGCCCGCAGCCACCGGCTGTCGGGCCCTTCGTTATGGGCTGGGCCGGTTCACGGCTAGTCAGCGATGACGCGGAAGCGCGTCACCTGCGGATCCAGGCTGCCTCGAACCCAGCCGTACGGCGAGGCGGCTGTCTGACGAAGGAAGTCCACCACGGCTGCGGTGATGACCTCACCGGGCAGGACGTTGGCCACTCCGGGCGGATAGGCGGCGAGCGAATCGGCGGACACCCTGCCTGCTACGGCGTCCGCAGGGACGATCTCGGTCGCGCTGAAATACGCCTCCCGCAGATCCATGGCTCGCTCACCGGTCGGCGGGAGGTGTATCGGGGGGTGGTCGGCCAGATCGCTTTCGGGAAGCGCATGAAGTGCGTCCGCCACGTAATCCACATCAAGTCGGCTCCCCGCACCGATGAGCCCCACGATGCACGAGTCGGTTGCCATCTCAATGTGGATGTGGTTGCGCTCCTCCAAGAGGCGGCGCGCGACGTAGCCGGGAACTCCGCCGGACCGGGTGTCGACGACGAACCGGAGCGGATCGAGTGCGATGACGTCGGGCGCGGCATGGATTGATGGATCGGGATCGGCGTAGCGACCGTGAGCATTGAGGACGTCGCGTAGACGTTCCACGTCGGCGATGGAATCACCGATCCCACGGAGTCCATTGAGTTGCATGTCGCGCCGGGCCAGGTCCAGGGATGCGTAGAGCAGCGCTGATGGACTCGTCGTCGCGACGGTGTTCATGGCCCGCACGATGAGCGGCTCCAAGGTGTCGGCGTACTCGGTATCGCCAAGGTGCAACATGGCCGACTGCGTCAGCGAGCCACCCAACTTGTGGGTGCTGGAGATCACCAGGTCGGCGCCGAGCCGGACGGCTGTTTCCGGCAATTCCGGATGGAATCCGAAGTGACTGCCCCAGGCTTCATCTACCACCAGGGGCACGCCGTGCGCATGCGCCACGGACACCAGTGCCGGCACATCAGCGACCGCGCCGAAGTAGGACGGTGTGACCACGTAGGCCGCGATCGCCTCCGGATTCGCGGTCAGCTGCTCCTCCAGGGCGTCGGCTGTGACGCCATGCGCGATCCCCAGGTGTGGATCGACCGTCGGCTGCACGAACTCCAGCCGGAGCCCGGCCAGAATCGCGCCGTCGATGACAGAGGTGTGGACCGATCGCTGAACCACCGCCGTACTGCCGAGGTTGCGCAGCGCGAGGCAGGAGACGTGGTTGCCCTGAGATGCCCCGTGGGTGAGGAACCAGGTCCGCCGGGCACCCCAGGCTTCTGCGGCCAGCCGCATCGCCTCTTCCAGTGGACTGGGCTCAGCCGAATCGGGCAGGGGAAGGTCGACCCCTTCGGTGAACATCGGGATGTCCATCGCGAGAAGTTCAGGCCCGGCCAGGCTTGCCAGGGCCGGGTGGCGCTCCGGCTGGTCCTGGTGACCGGGTACGCCGAGGCGGACCCACGGGCCGGACGCATTGCGATGCAGGGCATCGGCGTAGGGGGCGCCGGGAACGGCTCGCTCATCGGGGGACAGATCGGTCATAAGCGGTATCCAAGCGCATCGGGCTCGCGCCCCCTCGCGGGTTTGGCGGTTTTGCTCCCGCCGCAACATCTCTTGGTCACAATGGCGCCAAACAACAGTAGGGAGCACCTCATGCGGATTACTAGTCGGCTGTCCATCGCGGCCGCGCTCATTCTCAGCGGCGGCCTCGTGGCCGCATGCGGTGGAGGGGGTAGCGCCGGCACCTCCAGCGAGGCAGCGCCGGAGTCCAGCACATCTTCTTCGAGTTCGAGTGAGGCGTCATCGTCGTCAGAGGCGATGGAGTCATCCGAGGCAGCGCCCGCTGCCGACGGCTTGCTCGGCCAGATTCTTGAGACCGGCACGTTGCGAGTGGCCACGGATCCTGCGTACCCGCCGCAGTCGTCGTATGACGAGGGCACCGGAGAATGGCAGGGCTTCGACATTGACGTCGCCACCGAGATCGCCACACGCATGGGCGTCGTGGTCTCCTGGGAGACTCCGTCCTGGGATGTCCTGACCGCCGGCAATTGGAATGACCGCTGGGATGTCTCGGTCGGTTCAATGTCCATTACCGATGAGCGGGCGCAGGTCCTGGACTTCAGCGTGCCGTACTACTTCACCCCCGCGGGCCTGGCGGTCCAAGACGGCAGTGACATCACCAGCATGGACCAGTTGTCCGGCAAGCGAATCGGAGTCTGCGGTGCGTGCACCTATGAGTTCTACCTGAACCGAACTCTCGCCATCCCGGGCTTCGCATTCGAATTCCTGGTCCCAGAAGACGTCGAGATTGTCACCTACGACACCGACTCGACCGCGATCCAGGACCTCAAGTTGGGCCGAGTAGATGCGGTCATGTCTGCGGTCCCGACCCTGGAAGAGGCGATCAAGAAGGGTAAGGAAATCCGACTGCTCGGTGATCCGGTCTTCCTGGAGCCTTTGGCAGTGGCGGCCGACAAGAGTTCCTCCCTCTCGGTCGACAGCCTCGTCGCCGAACTGAATCGCATCATCACCGAGATGCACGACGATGGAACGCTCACCGAGCTGTCCATGAAGTGGTACGGCATCGACATCACCCGGGGCCCGGGCGCCTAGGCTTCGACGCCGAACGCATCAATGCCCAGTAGCGCCGACGGCGAGGCCGTGCCGCAAACGCGGCACGGCCTCGCCAACTCGTTGGAGGCGGCCAGTCTGCGCGTGCCGTTCCGGGTGAAGGTTGCCCTGGTCTGGGCGGTCATCGCGATCCTGCTGGCCGTCGCTTTCGCACGTAGCGGATTCGACGTTGGATGGATGATCGACAAGGCGCCGGCCATCGTAAAGGGGGCCTGGGTCACCGTGCTGTTCTCGGTGATCGCCATCACCGGCGCCACCTTGCTGGCCCTCCTCGGCGCGCTGGGCCGGGTCTCCCACAATTCGATTGCCTACGGCGTGAGCGGTTTCTACACGTCCTTCTTCCGCGGGACGCCGCTCATCGTGCAGTTATTCCTGTGGTACCTCGCGCTACCGCAGTTGGCCCAGGGCCTACTCCCGCAGGAGTACGCCCAGTGGTTCATCTGGCCGGCCCAGGTCGCCGGCATCGTGGGCATCGCCTTCAATTACGGCGCGTACATGACCGAGATCTTCCGCGCTGGCATCGAAGCCGTTCCCCACGGCCAATCGGAGGCCGCCGAAGCGCTGGGTATGTCCTATCGGCAGCGGATGCGTCGCGTCATCCTCCCGCAGGCAGCGCGCATCGTCATCCCGCCGACCGGCAATGAGTTCATCGCCATGATCAAGGACACCGCACTCATCGGGCTCCTCGGCACCACGTTGCTGTGGGCTGATCCCTTCCGTGTTGCGCAACTCACCGGCAAGGCGGACTTCCGCAATCTCGAGGCGCTCATCGTCGCCGCCCTCGTGTACTGGGGCCTCACCGGAATCTTCTCGTTCTTCCAGCGCAAACTGGAGACTCGCATGAGCAAGGGCTACGTGAGGACGGTCCCGGTATGACCGAGCCCATCATCAAGGTGCGAGACCTGCACAAGTCCTTCGGCTCGCTTGAGGTTCTCAAGGGGATCGACATTGATATCAATCCGGGCGAGGTCGTTGTCTTGTTCGGCCGCTCCGGCTCGGGCAAGAGCACGTTCCTGCGCTGCTTGAACTTCCTCGAGGAGCCGACCGCTGGTTCGGTGGAGATCGCGGGTGTGGACATCGCGGCCGGACCACCCACACGGCAACGCAAGTCCGCTATTCGCGCCCTTCGCGTCAACTGCGGCATGGTGTTCCAGCAGTTCAACCTCTTCCCCCACATGACAGTTCTTGACAACGTGATGGAAGCACCACTGCGCGTAAAGGGTGAACCAGCGGACGCCGTCAGAGCTCGCGCGCTCGCCCTGCTCGACGACGTGGGACTCGCCGACAAGGCCGAGGAACATCCGATCCGACTCTCGGGTGGTCAGCAGCAGCGTGTCGCCATCGCGCGGGCCCTTGCTATGCAGCCGCAGGTCATGCTCTTCGATGAGCCCACATCAGCTCTGGATCCCGAACTGATCCACGAAGTCCTGGCAGTGATGAAGCGACTTGCCCAGGCCCACTCCACGACAATGGTTGTCGTCACGCACGAGATGGGCTTCGCCCGCGAAGTCGCCGACCGTATGTGCTTCTTCCACGAGGGCGTCATCTTCGAACAGGGAACCCCCGAGGTGATGTTCGCGGGTGCTCAGCAGCCGGAGACTCGCAGATTCCTGGACGCTGTCATCTAGTCGTTCCACGCTGGTGTCCTTCGATCCCCCTGGTTACGGGCAACGTGGCACTCATCCTGGCCAATCGCTCCAGGCATGTGTCGGCCCTGCGTGCGCTCTTCACTCGGAGCAACCCCGCGTTGCTGGTCATCTTGGCCCTCGTCACCGTGGTGCTCGCGCTTCTCATCGCCGTGCCGCCGGTCCGGCAAGCCCTTCAACTGGGGTCCCTCACGCCGCTGGAGTGGCTGATCGCGATCGCTGCTGGCCTGAGCTCGATCGCCTGGTTCGAGGCCTACCGTTGGATTGCCCGGCGTCGGGAACCTCACACGGCGCTGGCGCGTCCACTTCGCTAGTGTCGGGTAGTCCTGGCGAAGGAGAATGAGATGTCGACCGAGGCTACCGAGGCTGTGGCCGCCGAACCGCCGCTCCCCACGGCCAAAGGGGCCCGGCACCGCGGCGCCTATCTGGAGATGCTTGTCTCCAGTCTGATCGGTCTGATCGCTGCACTCGTCCTGTCAGTCGAAGCTATTCAACTCGCGGCCGACCCCAACGCAATCTTCAGTTGCGACATCAACGAGAAGATCTCCTGCGCCAAGGTCGCCCTGACCTGGCAGGCGAACCTGCTGGGATTCCCGAATGCCTTCCTCGGCCTTATCGCCGAGCCCGTAGTCATCACCGTTGCGGTAGCGGGGCTAGGCGGCGTGCGTTTCCCACGATGGTTCATGAACCTGGCCATGGGCGTCTACTTCATCGGACTGGTGTTCGCGTACTGGTTGTTCTACGAGGCCTACTTCGTCATCGGAGCCCTGTGCCCGTGGTGCCTGTTGGTGACGGTGACGACCACGACGGTGTTCGCGAGCCTGTTGCGCGTCACCCTGGCGGACAACACCTTCCGCTTCTCCGAGGGGTTGCACGCCCGAGTCCAGAGCTGGTTGCGGATCGGCGTCGATGTCTGGATTACGGTTCTTATCATCGCTGTCCTCGCGGCCATGGTGATCTTCCGGTATATCTAGTCGGGTTGAAGACAGGGGGTGGACATGGATCAGCAGCAGATGCCAACGGCGGATGCCACCTGGCGTGATCCCAAGCGCTACCTGTGGATCCTCGGGGTGGCCATGCCCCTCATCCCCTTCGCCGCTGTCGGACTCAACGCCTGGACCGGCTGGTCGGTGTGGCTCTGGCTCGGTCCCATCGTCATCCTCGGGATCGTCCCGCTTATTGACTGGACCGTGGGCCGCGATGCGGCCAGCCCTCCCGACGCGGCGATCGCCCGGCTCGAGGCAGATCGCTACTACCGATGGCTCACCTATCTTTTCCTGCCGATCCAGTACGCAGGCTTCCTGCTCGCCTTCTGGTACCTCGTGACGGCGGACCTTTCGACTTGGGATCGTGTTGGCTTGGCAGTGACGGTCGGATTCATCGGCGGGCTGGGGATCAACACCGCCCACGAACTCGGGCACAAGAAGGAGTCTCACGAGCGCTGGCTGTCGAAGGTGGCTCTAGCGCAGACCTTCTACGGCCACTTTTATATCGAGCACAATCGGGGCCACCATGTGCGCGTGGCGACGCCGGAGGACCCGGCGAGTTCGCGCGTGGGGGAGTCCTTCTACCGGTTCTGGCCTCGCACCGTCTTCGGGTCACTGCGTAACGCATGGCGGTTAGAGAAGCGTCGCTATGCCCGGCGCGGTAAGCATCCCTTCCGACCCGGCAACGACGTCATCAACGCCATCGCGATGTCGGTACTGATGTGGGCCGTGGTCATAGTGTGGCTTGGCCCTGCCGTGATCCCCTACCTCTTGATCCAGGCTCTTATCGGCTTCACGCTGCTCGAGGCGGTCAACTATCTCGAGCACTATGGATTGCTCCGCGAGGTGGTGGGCGTGCCGGGCAAAGAACGGTTCGAGCGTGTGGAGCCACGGCACAGTTGGAACTCCAACAACATCGCCACGAACGTGCTGCTCTACCACCTGCAACGACATAGTGATCACCACGCTAACCCCACCCGCCGCTATCAAGCACTGCGGGACGAGTCCGAGGCGCCGGTCCTGCCCACGGGGTACGCCGGCATGATCCTGCTGGCGCTGGTTCCGCCGATGTGGCGCCGCGTCATGGATCCGCGCGTGCTCGCGCACTACGACGGCGACATGTCTCGGGCCAATATCGCCCCGCACATGCGCACCAAGATGCTTCGTCGCCATCCCGATCCTGCTCAGTCGGCGGCCACGAATGTTCGCGTCGTTGATCGACCTGTTACCACGCTCCCGGGACGACCGATTGTCGTTGAGTGCCCAGGGTGCGGATACCAGTACGACGAGCGGCGCGGCGACGAGCGTGAGGGATTCCCCGCGGGAACCACCTGGTCGCTAGTGCCAGCCGAATGGTGTTGTCCTGACTGCGGTGTCCGGGACAAAGCCGACTTCATCGTCCGCCTGTCCCAGTAGGCAGGAGCCTCGTTCCCCCACATGGCCTCACCGGCGGTGATCCTCGATAGGACGTCAGCGTCCTGTGGTCCTACGGTATGTCCGTGAGAGAACGAGCCGATCTGGTCGAGACAGGACACACGTACCGTCGAGCCGGCCGCATTGTCATCAACGCGCCCATCCAGAGGGTCTTCGACATTGTCGCTGATCCGCGCCGCCATGCACAGTTCGACGGATCGGGCACCGTCAAGACCCCCACATTCGCTCCAGACCGCCTCGCCCAAGGGGCGACGTTTGGGATGGAGATGCAGCTCGTGGTCCCCTACAAGATCACGAACACGGTGGAGGAGTTCGACGAACCCTCCCGCATCGCCTGGCGACACATCGGCCGCCATCGCTGGCGCTATGAGTTCCGGGCGCTTGACGACAACAGCACCGAGGTGACGGAGACGTTCGACGCATCCACCGCGATCTTCCCGCCCGCGCTCAAACTCATCAACGCCTACGACAACAACCAGAAAGCCATCTTGAAGTCCCTCGTCCGACTCAAGTCACTCGCCGAAGACGAGGCCGGGGCCTAGGCGTTGATCAGGGTGCCCTTGCGGAGGGGAATCATCGGCGGGATCTGCGTCACAGCGATCACGGCAAGGATGACGTAGACCGCCGTCCAGGACTGGGTGAGGTCTAGGAGCATTCCGGCCAGGGCGGGGCCAGCGGCGGCAAGCAGGAAGGTCACCGTGAACGCCATGGCGGTGAGTCGCGCTGAGGCTGCCGCATCGTGCACGAACTCGCTGAGCATCGACAGGCTGATGGTGAAGCCGCCACTATTGGCGAAACCGAAAATGAAGAGCATGAGCAGCGTCGCGGTGTGCGGCGCGTAAGCCAGGAAAAGCAGCGGGATCACTGTGGCGATCGCGGTTGCCGCCCAGAGGGTGCGACGCGCGGCGATGCGTTGGCCAAGCCAGGGCAGGAGGACCGCAGCGAGGATGGGTGCCGCGGCGAAGACACCGAAGAGACCACCGCTCGCCTCGGCGCTCCAGCCGCGCTCCTCCAACGACGGTGCGACCCATGCGAGTGCGGTGTAGAAGATGAGTGAGTTGATCGCGATGTACGCGGTCAGCGCCCACGCCTTGGCATCGCGCCAGGGCAAGTGGGTGATACGCACCAGCCGCGGTCCGCTCTCGGCAGCCGGAGCGCTCGAGCGCTCGGTGAGAGTCCACACGACGAGGCCGGCCACCGCGGGGAGCGCCCAGACGGCAAGGGCGATCGGCCACGAGCCGGTCAGCAGGGCGAGGGGAATCGTCAGAGCAGCCGCCAAGGTTGCACCGACGAACATGATGGCGGTCCATAGCCCGGTGGCCGAACCGGTGGATCGAGGCAACTGCTCGCGCACGATCCCGGGGACAAGGCCGGTGGCAATGGCGATACCGAAGCCAGCGAGCACCGTTGTCACGAAAAGGGTCCACGGCCAGATGGCCAGCAGACGCAGGCCACTTGCAGCGATGAGCAGGATGAGTGCGAAGGACACGGCGCGGGTCCGGCCAAGTCGCGCCGCCACTGCCGGAACGATGAGGGCGGCCAGACCCATGACGATCAGCGGAAGCGTGGTGAGCAGCCCGATGGTGGTATCGCTCCACCCGGTCTCGGCCTGAATCTGCTCGGTGAGCGGGGGAATCGCGGTGAGGACGGCGCGAAGGTTCACCGCCACCAGTGCCAGTGCCAGGAGTACGACCCACATGGGGCGTCGCTGGGCGGAGGACATCCGGCGAATCTACTCGCGGCTAGGCGAAAACCGCGCCTAACTCCGACAGGCGCGTCGACTTCAGCGAGTACCAGGTCCAGTAGCCGCGTTTCTCTCGGTCCACGATGCCGGCGTCGAGAAGGACCTTCAGATGGTGACTCACGGTGGACTGGCTCAGTCCCGTCGCCTCGGTGATGTCACAGACGCACGAGGCGCAGTCGGGAGCGGCGCGCAGGAGAGACACGATCTGCAGACGAGCCGGATCGGCCACTGCCTTGAGCAGGTCCGCGAGGTCGGTAGCGGATTCACGGTCGAGGGGAGTGGCGATCCCCGAAGGGCAGCAGGTCGGCCCGGTCGTTGCGGGAGTGTCGATCGCCGTGGTCGTCCGTGCCATGAATCCATATTGACGGACATCGATCTAGATGGCAAGGTGTTGCCATGTCTGGAGCCGCCACCAACGCCCGCGTTCAATTGGCGCTGAACGTCGCCGATCTCGAGGGCGCTATCGCCTTCTACTCCGCGATGTTCGGCGTGGAACCGCGCAAGCGTCGGCCCGGGTACGCGAACTTTGTCGTCGACGTACCACCGCTGAAGTTGGTGCTCATTGAAGTTCCGGCCGATGACCGAGGCGAGGGCCTAGTGGGTGCGCTCAACCATCTCGGCGTCGAGGTGTTCGATGTCGCTGATGTCGTGAGTGCCCGCACGCGGCTCAGCGACGCTGGCCTGGCCACCTTTGACGAGAACGACACCACCTGCTGTTACGCCCTGCAGGACAAGGTGTGGGTGCATGATCCACACGGTGCACCGTGGGAGGTGTACGTCGTCAAGGATGATCATCCCGCAGACTCTCGTCCCGCGACCGCCTCCCTGCCGCGGCTGGAGCAAGACTCCGCGTGCTGCACTCCGGTGAGTTCCACGCCGTGACAGCACCTGTGCCACGACGGCTGTTGGCCGAGTTCCTCGGCACCGGTCTGCTGGTTGCCGCGGTGGTCGGCTCAGGCATCATGGGGGAGATCCTGAGCGACGATCTGGCCGTCATTCTCCTGGTCAATGCTGTGTCCACCGTCGCGGCGCTTGGCGTCCTCATCTGGATGCTCGGCCCGATCTCCGGAGCACACTTCAACCCGTGCGTCACCGGAGTCGAGATTGCGCGTCGGGAGATCTCGTTCCCACTCGGCGCGGCGTACATCGTGGTGCAAATTGCCGGCGGTCTCGCGGGAGTTGCCCTCGCGAACCTCATGTTTGGTCTGTCGGCCTGGCATCCCTCGACGAATGTCCGTAGCGGTGCCGGTATCTGGCTCGGCGAGGTTGTCGCCACCGCCGGCCTCCTGCTAGTCATCGGCGCGATCACACGAACAGGGCGTGGCACCCTTGGGCCAGCCCTGGTCCCCGCCTGGATCGGCAGCGCCTACTTCTTCACCGCCTCGACATCCTTCGCGAACCCGGCCGTCACCATCGGTCGCAGCATGACCGACACATTCACCGGAATCGCGCCGTCGTCGGTTCTCGTCTTCATCGCCTTTCAGATCGTGGGTGCGGCCGTGGGTGCGCTGCTCACCGAGGTGCTGTACCCGCGTAAGGGTCGAACACCCGAACCGCTTGACCTGCCCTACCCCGTCAATGAACCCGATCGGAGGTCCCCTCGGTGACCGACCGTCCTACCGTCCTCTTCGTCTGCGTGCACAACGCGGGTCGCTCGCAAATGGCTGCCGGATACCTGCGTCATCTCGGCGGTGACCACGTGGAGGTCCTCTCTGCTGGATCCATGCCGGCTGACCAGATCAACCCTGCCGTTGTCGAGGCCATGCTGGAAGAAGGCATCGACATTCGCGCGGAGGTGCCGAAGGTTCTCACCACCGATGCCGTCCAGGAGTCCGACGTCGTCATCACCATGGGGTGTGGCGATGTCTGCCCGATCTATCCCGGCAAGCGCTACGAGGACTGGCAGTTGGAGGATCCGGCCGGTCAGGGAATTGACGCCATCCGTCCGATCCGCAACGAGATTCGCCAGCGAATCGAGGGACTGCTCTCGCAGATCCTCGACTAGGCGGTGACCCCTTCGGCGACCGTGATGGCACGACCCACCCGCTCGCCGGCGCGACGGAGTCGGGCGATCCGCTCCTCCCGAACCGAGGCAGAGATACGCGGGTGCGCGATGTCGAAGTGCCTGACCCGGTGGAGGCCCTCATTGATGTCGACGGGCCCTTCGGGACTCGACGTCAAGATCGCGAAGTCGACAATGTCGGCGGGCCAGCCGGGTACGCGCTCGAAGAGTGACAGGGCTGCCTCGCAGTCCAAGGCGCGCGCGATCATCCTCGATTGCTGCTGGTGAGCGACGAGGCTGACCGTCGGCGTCGGCCAGCCTTGGTCCATCAGGTGAGTGGCCCCATCAACGGAAGGGAGCCCGCAACGTCGTAGTGATGGGGCCTCGCCAACGGCGTGCAGCCAGGCGGCGCTGACGAGGAGCTCTGGCCGGGGGCGACGTATTAATCGCACCGCCCGCTGTGCCTGCTCCGCCGCAACCTCGGAACGGCGCAGGACGTCGGGCATGCCGCTCAGAATCTCGCGAACTGCCGCTTCGGCGTACTTGACGAGGGGCTCGGCCACGGGGCATATGTGACACCCTGAACGTGACCACAGGACGTAATGCAGGCAAACTTCAGGTTACGAGCGACTCATGTCGACAGTTGGCTGACGATGAGTCGAGTGGTGCTCACGAGAGACGCGTAACGCGACTCACGCACATCGCGGGGGACGGGACTGGACTCGGCGTCGTCGGTGCTGCGCAGTTGCTCGACCCGCGCCTGGAGAGCGACGCGACCCCCCGACGCTCCGGAGGTCATGTCGGCACAGGTGAGGATGTCGGATGCGGGGCCGGTCACCGGATCAATGATGCTCAGGTGATGTGCCACCGAGTAGTACGGCGCTTCCATCTTGGCCTCACTGTGATGGGCAACCAGACTGATGACGCGATCCGGCCAGTTGTCCTTCATCAGGTAGAGCGCTCCGTCAATGGGGTGGTAGCCGGTGGCGCGGAGTGAGGGGACGTACCCGATGTCGTGGAGCCAGGCTGCGGCCACGATGGCTGCGGTGTCGCGACAACCCAGTCGTGCGCATGCGCTCCCTGCCTGCTCCGCGGCGGACTCGGCGTGGCCGAGAAGGTCCTGGTTCGACGAGAGGAGAGCCGATGCCAGTTCTTGCGCGCGACGCACGACTGGGTTGTCGGTGTTGGACACGGATGAATGGTGCCAAGAATCACGACACTTTTCATTTCGCGCAACGCCATCGTGAGGACACTCACAGATCGCCACATGTTCATTAACTTCAGGTGAACACTACTGGACTATCGGGGAAAATCTCGTTCGTTCATCAAATCAGCAGGGGGCGTTCACCTTGGTGATACCACGGCGTTCCTGAATGCCGCGAGTGTTCCGTCGTGGCGTCTACGTTCCTGCCTCCCGTACCGGACGATCAGGCTCCGGTCGATGAGCGCGTGGCCCGTGAAGTCACCACCACGCGCTCGCTGGCCGATCGGGTCTTCCGCGGCGGGATCGGCGCGAGTGGCGTGGTTGTCCTGGTCATCATGGTCCTCGTCGGCCTCTTCCTGACCATTCGGGCGCTGCAGGCACTTTCGACTGCCGGCTTTTCGTTCATCACTACGCAGGCATGGGAGCCGGACGGTGGCAACTTCGGTATCGCCGCCGTGCTCACCGGGACGATCCTCATCGCTCTCACGGCCATCTTCTTCGCGGTGCCGCTCTCCACCGGTGTGGCGTTGTATATCTCCGAGTACAGCCCACGTCGGATCAAGCAAACGCTGGTGAGCATGGTCGACCTCATGGCCGCCGTACCCAGTGTGGTTTTCGGTCTCTGGGGATTCTTCTTCCTGCAGGGCCAGATCATCGGCATCGCCCGCTGGCTGTCGACGTACCTCGGTTGGATTCCGATCTTCGCCGTGGACGGCAGCGATCCGGATGATCCGCTCTCCACCGCCACCGTCTTCACATCCTCGACGTTCATCGCAGGCATCGTGGTTGCGCTCATGGTGGCGCCGATCACGACCTCTGTCATGCGTGAGGTGTTTTCGCAGGCACCTGTGGGGGAGCGCGAAGGCGCCTATGCCCTCGGCGCGACGAAGTGGGGGATGATCCGCTCGGTCGTTCTCCCCTTCGGCAAGGGCGGCATGATCGGCGGGACGATGCTCGGCCTTGGCCGTGCGTTGGGCGAGACGATCGCGGTCTTCATGATCATCTCGCCCATCTTCATGATCCAGCCGCACATCCTGCAGAACGGCACCAACTCCGTGTCGGCCTTGATCGCCCTGCGGTACGGCGAGGCGACCGAGTTCGGTACGTCGGCGCTGATGGCGGCGGGGTTGGCCCTGTTCATCATCACCTTGATCGTCAACTTCATCGCCTCGTCCATCGTGGCGAGGTCTCGCTCCGGCGCAGCGACGGACAGCTGATGAGTACAGACATGGACTGCCTTGAAGAAATGGTGACCGGCGCGCCCGCCGAACGCCGGACCACGCTGCCACCGCAGACACCGACCCCGGAGAATCTCAAGCCGCGCAAAGTGGGTGGGTTCCGGCGCTCAGACATTCTGTCTCTCGTCGGAGCGGCCATCGGTGGATTCGGCGGCGCGGCCCTGCTGTTCAGTCTGCTCCCGCTCACCGGCTGGCTGGGCTTCCTCGTCGTGGCCTACCTGCTCTTCGTGGCCCTCTACGCGGCGCTGACCTCGCTGGATGAGGACTTCGCGGCTGTCAAGGATCGCGTCGTCGCGGTGGTCATTCACAGCCTTGCCTTCTCACTGCTCATGGCGCTCATCTTCGTCGTCGCCTTCACGGTGATTCGCGGCTACGAGGCCCTGCTCAACTGGAACTTCTTCACCGAGGACATGCAGAACGCCGGCCCTCTTGATCCGCTCACCAGCGGTGGCATCCTGCACGCCATCCTCGGCACGCTCATCATGATTGCGATCGCGCTCGCTGTGGTGATTCCGCTGGGGGTCGCCTGCGCGGTCTACATGAATGAGATGCCCGGGCCGTTCTCCCGGTTCGTGCGGACGATCTCGGAGGCGATGACGGCCCTGCCCTCGATCGTGGCGGGCCTGTTCATCTACGCCTCGCTCATCCTGATTCTGGGGTTCGACAAGTCCGGCTTCGCGGCTGCTATGGCCATCAGCGTGATGATGCTGCCGATCATCATCCGCGCCTCCGATGTTGTATTGCGCCTCGTGCCGGGCTCTCTCAAGGAAGCGTCCTACGCGCTCGGAGCCGGTCAGTGGCGCACGGTCTGGCACGTGACGCTGCCGACCGCTCGCTCCGGCCTCATGACGGCCATCATCCTGGGGACGGCCCGAGGGATCGGTGAGACCTCCCCGGTGCTTCTCACCGCTGGCTTCACCGCCGCGCTCAATGTCAATCCCGCCAGCGGTCCCATGGTCTCGCTGCCCCTCGCGACCTTCGAGTTCGTGAAGTCCCCCGAGCCCACGATGATTGCCCGCGGGTTCGGTACCGCAGCGGTGCTGATGTTCCTCGTGCTCCTGCTCTTCATCGTGGCCCGCATCATCGGCGGGCGCGGACCGGGGAACTTGTCGAAGTCCCAGATGCGTCGCCGGGCGAAGCGTTCACGTGAAGATCACCAAAGGTTTACCAAGCGGGAGGCATCTCGGGGCGACTCCGCGCAGCCGACTCCGCCATCGTCGTCTTCGTCTCGATCCCTCGACTTTGGAGACTCCCCGTGATGCGCCGACTGCGCGTGTTCGCGAGTGCGGTGGCTGCTGCCGCACTCGTCGTGACCATTTCCCCCATGCCCGCCCAAGCCGCCAACTACGTGCCCGTGTCTGGTGCTGGCTCCACCTGGAGCCAGAACGCCCTTGACCAGTGGCGTCGAAACGTCAACCAGTACGGCATGCGCATCGACTACCAGGGGACGGGCTCGTCCGACGGTCGCAACCAGTTCAAGAACGGCACGGTCGATTTTGCCGTTTCCGAGATCCCCTATGGGCTGAAGGACGGCAACGTCGTTGATCCGCCACCCTCTCGCCCCTTCGCCTACATGCCGATCGTGGCCGGCGGTACGTCCTTCATGTACAACCTGCGGATCGGACCGAACCGCGTCACGCAACTGCGGTTGTCCGGCGAGAACATCGCGAAGTTGTTCACCGGTGTCATCACGAAGTGGGACGACCCGGCGATCAAGGCAGACAATCCCGGTCTGACCCTGCCGCCCATCAAGGTCGTACCCGTCGTTCGCTCCGACGGATCGGGTACGACGGCACAGTTCACCGCGTGGATGGCGGCGCAGCATGCCGACCTGTGGAATGCCTACTGCGCCAAGGTGGGCCGCAACCCCTGCACCTTCACCTCGAATTTCCCGAGTTCACAAGGGTTCATCGCCCAGAGTGGATCCCTCGGCGTCTCGGGATACGTGGCTCAGGATCAGAGTGTTGGCGCGATCACGTACGTCGAGTACTCCTACGCTCGCTCCGCCAACTTCCCGGTCGCCAAGGTGCTCAACAAGTCGGGGTTCTACGTCCTCCCAACAGCGCAGAACGTGGCGGTCGGGCTACTCGGAGCGAAGCTCAATGCTGACCTGACGCAGAACCTGACCGGTGTCTACGGCAACACTGACAAGCGCGCCTACCCGTTGTCCTCCTACAGCTACATGGTGCTGCCGACGAGCAACGACAACGGATTCAGCAACGAGAAGGGCAACACGCTCGCTGACTTCGCTTACTACTTCCTGTGCCAGGGCCAGCAGCAGGCGGATGATCTTGGCTATTCGCCACTGCCCATCAACCTGGTGAAGGCCGGACTCGACCAGGTACGCCGTATCCCCGGTGTTTCGGTCGAGAACATCGATATCGCCAAATGCAATAACCCGACCTTCTCGGCAGACGGCAGCAACACCCTTGCCAAGACGGCGCCCATGCCGCCTGCCTGCGACGCCAAGGGCCCAACGCAGTGCGGAACCCCCGCCGAAGGTGGCGGTGCGCCTGGCGGCGGTGGCTCCGGGGGTGGCACGAGTGGCGGCGGAACTGGCGGCGGCTCCTCCGGCGGCGGCGGCACGAGCGGCGGCTCGACGGGGTCAGCCGGTGGTGGCGGGGGAACATCGTCGGGCACGACGGGCGGATCCGCTGGCGGCGCGACATCCGGGGGAGCAACGGACGTGGCCGTCACGGACACAACGGTCGACGTGACTGCCGTGGACGCGAACGCCGTCGTGGTGGATCCCGAGACGGGCGCCACGACCACGGTGGACGGCGCGGCGGTCACGGTGGATGCCGCCACCGGGGAGATGGTCGCGGCGGATGCTGGCGCGGCCATGGGAGTGTCTGGTGGTGCTTACGTCGCCGGGGTTCCGGTGTCCACGGAGAGCAGCAGTGGATGGGGGCCATACACGGGGCTGCTTCTCGCAAGTTTGATCGTGCTTCTCGGCCTCATTTTTGCCCCGCCGCTCACAATGAGGTTCCTGGCGGCGCGCAGATCGGGAAGTGCCCCGTGATGCGCAGGACTCTCACCGGGCTCGCCGGTCTGTCGATGGTTGCCGCAGGAGCGCTACTTGCCGTGCCCTCGGCCGCAAGCGCCGAGTTTGCGCCGCGCAATGAGGGCATCACGGACAGTTCTCTGACGAAGTCGGGCGCCGGTGCCTTCAAGGACTTGCGCATCACCGTCGGCCAGACCCAGAACCTGGTCAACCAGGTGGTGCTTATCACCTGGGAGGGTGGCACGCCCACGGTCCCGGAGTTCACCGAGTACTGGACGAACTACCTGCAGATCATGCAGTGCTGGGGTGGTACGCCCGAGGAGGGTCCGCCTCGCGAGCAGTGTCAGTACGGCTCGCAGAAGGGAAGCGGCGGAGGTCAAAACGCCGCCTCCCGCCAACTCAACCAGGGCACCGCGGTGGACCCGAACGAGACCAAATACGAGGAGTACCTCGACGGTCGCAATTCCTATGTGCCCTTCGTGTCCTTCACCGGCAAGACGACGACGGGCAACATCTCGGAGTTCTTCGACCGACAGACGTCGAACGAGGTGAATTACGCGCGGACGCGGCCGGACGGAACCGGGCAGGACTACTTCGAGGTGCAGACCGGGGTGGAGGCGCCTGGCCTGGGCTGCGGCCAGACGCGCGACGGCGAGACCCCACTGTGCTGGCTCGTCGTGGTGCCGCGCGGTGAGACCGAGGTGGACGGCACCGCTCGCGGAGACACGGGCTCGAACATCTTGGACACCACGCCGTTGTCGCAGAGCAACTGGGACAACCGGATTGTGTTTCCCTTGGAGTTCCAGCCGGTCGGTGCGAACTGCGCGATCGGCTCGGACGAGACACCTCTGCTCGGCAGCGACCGTGTCGCGGAGGCGATCGTCCGCTGGCAGCCATCCCTGTGCCAGCTCGCGGGCAACAACTACTCCTTCACGGTCCTGCCCGACGCGGGCGCGCGCAGCAAACTGGCCGGCGACAGGTCCGACCTGGTCTTCGTCACCTATCCGGTGCCCAAGGATCAGGTACCTCCCACACGCCCCATCACCTACGCGCCGATCGCCCTGTCGGGAATCACGATCGCCTTTAACCTCGAGAGCCAGTCCTCCACTCTCGCGCCGCGTGAAGTGCGCGTGCGCGACGGGCAGCGCCTGGGCAACATCAAGTTGAATCAGCGGCTGGTGGCCAAGTTGCTCACCCAGAGCTATCGCTACGACACGGCACCGGTGGCTGAGAACATCCCGGACAACCCGTGGGACCTGGCCCAGGATCCGGAGTTCCTCGACCTCAATCCGCAGTTCAAGGAACTCCTGTTTCCTGCCGTGGGGCACATGGTGACGATTGCGGGGCAATCGGATACCGCCCGCCTGGTCTGGGAGTGGATCGTCGCCGATAATGACGCGCGCGCGTTTCTTGAGGGCAAGGCCGACCCGTGGGGGATGAAGGTCAATCCGCTGTACAAGAAGGGTGTCTATCCACGGGAGGACTTCCCCCGTACCGACAACCAGTGTGTGCAGCGATCAAACACCGTTGTCGCGGTGTGCACCTTTGACCTCTTCCCGTACGCCGGAGATCTGTACGCGGCAGCCCGCGCGGGAAGCCGCGGCGACACGATGTCACGCGGGGTCTACGACCCGACGGCGATCCCGCCCGGCTACAAGCGCACACCGGCCCAGTCACCGGGCAAGCGAGCCATGATCGTCGTCACGGATACGCCCTTGATCGACCGGTTCGCGCTCACTGCGGCCGCATTGCGCAACGCTGCGGGCGAATACGTACTTCCGACCGAGTCCGCGATGCGCATCGCGGCCGCGAAGGCGGTCCGCATTGAGGGCACCCCCGTGGCCCAGCCCGACGCAGGTGCCAAGACCAAGGGCGCCTATCCGCTGACCTCGTACACCTACGCGGCGACGACTCCGGCCACCCTGACCGAGACTCAGGCCGAGGCTTACGCGCAGTTGTTGGACTACGCCGCCGGTGCCGGTCAGCAACTTGGCAATGAGATGGGTCAACTGCCCTTCGGCTACGTGCCGCTGAACGCCGCGGAACTCAAGGAGGTCCGCTCCGCCGCCTCGACCATCGTCACGGACGCCGGCAAGGAGGTGAAGGTCGACGACACGACGGAGACGCCCGACCCCTCCACCGACACCACGGATTCGACCGACAGCACGACCGACACCACTACGGATACGACGTACACGGATACGACGTACACCGACACCTCGTACACCGACACGACCTACACCGACACCTCGTACACCGATACCTCGTCGAGCACGACCACCACCTCGACCACCACCGCCACCACGGACGGTGGCTCGAGTGAGGTTACGACCGAGACGGCCACGGACGAGGTCCTGCAAGAGACGACGGTGGAAACCGTCACCATAGACACCTCGGCGGTTGCTGCTGTCGAGGCCATCCCGACTCCGGAATCGCCGGTGGGATGGATCCGGTACGTCGCGGTCATGCTCCTGATCGCCGGCGGCCTGGCCACCGTTGCCGGGGCGTTGCTTGCGCAGCGCCTCGTTAAGGGGCCGTAACCGAACCCGGCGATGAGCTGGGAAACCAACCCGAGAGGAAATCTGTGAACACCAAGAAGGCACTCACCGCGGTCGCGGCGAGCCTTGGCGCGGCGAGCCTCGCGCTCGCGGCCATGCTCCCGGCCGCACAGGCCGACCCGACGGGGGCTCCGGAGTACCGCGACCTTGCCGGCGTGGGCTCGGATACCACCCAGGACGTCATGAACGTCATCGCCAATGCGGTCACCAAGAATGGCACGAAGATCCTGGGCTCCTACGACGCCCTCCCGCCGGATGGCAGCACGACCATCTCGACCAAGGCCGCGGCCGACTGCCAGAACATTCCGCGGCCGAACGGTTCCAGCGCGGGCCGCGATGCCCTCGTGGCCTCGCTGCAGGCCGGCGATGGCTGCCTGCAGTTCGCCCGTTCCTCGTCATCGCGCGGCACCAAGACCAATGCCGTGCCCCTCGCCTACATCCCGTTCGCCCTCGATGGTGTGGCCTTCGCGGTGAACAGCGATGGGGACGTGCCCAAGGAGATGACGAAGGCGGAACTCGAGGCCATCTACAAGTGCCAGAACACCTCGGTCGTCCCGGTTCTCCCGCAGTCGGGCTCAGGCACGCGCAGCTACTGGCTCGGTCGTTTCGGCATCACCGAGACGCAGATCACGGACGGCACCTACCCCTGTCTGCTGCCCAAGGCTGACGGCGGTACCGGTGTGCCCTACACCCAGGAACACAACGGCCTGTCCCTTAAGAAGAACGAGGTGCAGCCGTACTCCATCGCCGTGTGGCAGGCTCAGGCCACCGCGCAGCGCGCCGACGTGCGTGGCAAGACGGTCCTCGGCGTCCTCGATGGCGTCGCTCCCACCGTCATCAACAACAGCTACGGCTACACGCGCAAGGTGTACAACCTCATCCCCGTGAGCAAGGCCGATGATGCGACCTCCCTCGAGCACGAGGCGTTCGTAGGCCCGAACTCCCTGGTGTGCCAGCAGTCCGCCGGCATCAACATCCAGGGCTTCGGCGTCATCGCCGACTGCGGCAACGACACCGACCGCGGCTGACCCGCGCTGACGAGAGAGAGGTCCAACCTCATGAAGTCCATCATCACGCGGACCCTGGCTGGCGCCGGGGCCCTCGGAATCGCCGCTGCGGGTCTGGTCGCCGTAGCGTCACCGGCGGGAGCCGCCGGTGCGCTCACGATCAATCCCGAGAGCGGTGACGGCGACACCCTGGTGCGTGTCGAGACCGACGGTGGCTGTGCGTCTGCGAACGCCACCGGCTTCATCGTCAAGCTCAGTGGTGCATCGCTGGCCGATTCGGTGAACATGGTCGGCTACACGCCGCTCACGTCCATCGGCACCTCGGGTGCCAATACCGACAAGATGTCCGCACCGCTGTCGAAGACCTTCGGCAACGTCAATGAAGAGGTGGGTGGCCTGAAGTCAGGGTCCTACACGCTCACCTTCGAATGCCGAAACGGAGCCCAGGGTGGGGGTGCCACCTTCATGGCTCCCGTCCAGGTGAGGGTCTCCGCAGGATCGGTCTCCTGGTTCCAGGGAAATCCGCCGGCACCCGAGCCGATTGTCAACACCGCCAAGCCCAAGGTCACGGGCACCGCGAAGGTTGGCAAGACGCTCAAGGTGTCGACAGGCACCTGGTCGGTCGCTTCTAGCGAGCTCACGTACAAGTACCAGTGGAAGCGTGGCTCGAAGGTCGTCGGCAAGAAGGCGTCCTACAAGTTGACCAAGGCTGACAAGGGCAAGACCCTCAAGGTCACGGTCACCGTCTCCGCCACCGGCTATGCCAACGGCAAGGCGACTGTCAGCACGAAGAAGATCAAGTAGCGGAACGGGGTGGGCGGTGGCCGAGGGTCACCGCCCACTTCCTCCGCGGAGGAGTAGTGGAACTCATGTCCCGTGCAGTCCGGTATCTCGCGGCGGTTGCCTTTTCGGCGGCCGCCTTCGGGTGCTCCGGGCAGGTCGCTCATGCCGAGGGGTCCGGCATCCTGGTCGTCGACCCGCCCACGGGCAGCCTCGAGTCGGTGCTCACCGTCTCGACGGTCGGACCGTGTGAGCGTGGCGTGACCCTGGTCGTCTATGGCTCCGGCAAGGGAATCGATCCGGCAACGGCGGACAACCTTGTGGGGAACACCTCGTTGGGCAAACTCGAGCCCACCTATACGCACTCGCACACTGTGCCCTTGATGTCGACGCTGGCCAACTACTTCCAGTCCGCCATGGGGAAGGCGCCCAAGGGTTCATATGACCTCGTCCTGGCCTGCCGCGATCGGACGGACTTCACCGACCTCCAGACCTTCCAAGCAACTCTCGAGATCGACAAGGACGGCAACTACCGAGCGGTTGGTGAGTCGGCCCAGCCGATTGAGCAGGCGCTTGCCGATGCCGGCCTGGATATCACACCGGGCATCCCCGAGCAGGTGCGCGCCCTTGCCGCCGATCCGCTCCTCGGCGATGGCACGTCGGACCTGGACAGCGCCTCAGCGGTGGCGGCGACGGAGCCCCAGGCGGCCTCCAGCGACACCATGGATCCGGCGAGGATTGCGTTGATTCTTGCCGGTGTCCTCCTGCTCATCGGTGCCGGATGGTTCTGGTTCCGCCAGGGCAGGAAGTCCGCGTGAGCGCCGTGACCGACGAGCCGCAGGAGGTTCTGGGGACCTCGGCTGAGCCCACCACGTCACCACGTGGCTGGACCGCGATCGTGGGCAGCCGCATGTTCATCGTCGTCGGGGCACTGCTCGGCCTTGGGGCGCTGAGCCTGGGGTTCGTCGTCAACCTCACCCTGGTGAGTCAGCTCGTGCACGCACGGGACCAGGAGGTCGTCTACTCGGATTTCCGTAGTGATCTTGCCAACGCGATTGCGCCCGTCGGACAGACCGACATCAACGGGGCGATCCTTGCGGCGGGTGCCCCCGTCGCTGTCCTGGAAATCCCCGATCTCGGGCTGCGTGAGGTGGTCGTCGAAGGCACAACATCAACGGTGACGCAGTCGGGTCCGGGCCATCGGCGTGACACGGTGCTCCCCGGTCAGCCGGGAGTGTCGGTCATCTACGGCCGACAGGCGGCATTCGGCGGCCCGTTTGGACAGTTGGAAATCCTGCAGCCTGGGATGCGCATCGTGACGACCACCGGTCAGGGCATCTCCGAATACGAGGTGATCGACGTACGGCGGCCCGGGGATCCGCTGCCCTCACCACTCGCGCCAGGTCAGGGTCGGCTTACGCTGCTGACCGGGTTGGGGCCGCGCTTCATGCCGACCGACGTTCTGCGCGTCGACGCCATGCTCGTGACCGAGCCCTACCCCGCGCCGGGCCGCATCATCACCGCGGCCGCCCTCGAGCCCGCCGAACAACCAATGGCCGGTGACCCGGCCGGCCTGGTCCCACTCCTGCTGTGGCTTCAACTCCTGCTGGTGGCCGTGATCAGCGCCGTGTGGCTGATGATCCGATGGGGGCGTTGGCAGGCCTGGCTGGTCGCGTTCCCGGTGATCTTCTTCGTCGGCGTCATGGCTTCCATGAGCGCCGCTCGACTCCTACCCAACCTCCTATGAAGGAAGAGCAATGTCCATGACGATCGACGCGCGAGGCAGTGACTCAACTGCAGAGCAGTTGTACTCCCTGCATGCCATCGGCATCTCCTGCTGGTTCGGCACCCACCTGGTGCTCGACCGGGTGTCGTTGCTGATGCCCGCCGGGCAGGTCATGGCGCTCATCGGTCCGTCCGGCTGTGGCAAGTCGACCTTCCTTCGCTCGCTGAATCGCATGCACGAACTGGTCATCGGTGCGCGCATCGCGGGTGAGGTGTTGCTGGACGGCAAGGACATCTACGCCCCGGACGTGCGTATCACCGATGCGCGTCGTGAGATCGGCATGGTCTTCCAGCGGCCCAATCCCTTCCCGGCCATGAGTATCTACGACAACGTCATTGCCGGACTGAAGTTGAACGGCGTGCACGCCAGCGGCGACGAGAAGGATGACCTCGTCGAGCACTGTCTGACCAAGGCCGGGCTGTGGAAGGAGGTCAAGGATCGCCTGCGGGCGCCCGGTGGTGGGCTCTCCGGCGGGCAGCAGCAGCGTCTGTGCATCGCCCGATCCCTCGCCATCAAGCCCAAGGTCCTGCTCATGGATGAGCCGTGTTCGGCGCTCGATCCCACGTCCACACGGCGTATCGAAGAGACGATCTCCGAGCTGCGCGAGGAGGTCACGATCGTCATCGTGACCCACAACATGCAGCAGGCCCAGCGCGTGTCGCAGAACTGCGCCTTCTTCCTCGCCGAGCACGGCGAGCCGGGACGCATCGTCGAGCACGGCCCCACCGACCTGATGTTCTCGGCACCGCAGGATCCACGAACCTTCGACTACGTCAACGGGCGCTTCGGATAGCGAGCATCATGTTTGCCAGCAATTCTCGGGGGATTCGCTTCGCCATAACCCGCTCCCGCGACACAAAAACTACCGTTCGGCCATGAGCTAGATGTCACCGATCGCGCTCGGCAAGGCCCTGGATGCAGCGAAGTTCTCAAAGTTGCATCGCAAGTTCTGGCTGCTCGCCGGGCTCGGCATCCTCCTCGACGGGTTCGACTTCTTCATCATCGGCGTGGCGAGTCCCCTCATCCAGGAGGACTTCGGGATCAACGCCTGGCAGAAGGGGCTTGTCTCCGCTGCCGCGATCGTGGGTGCCATGGTGGGTGCCGCGGTCCTCGGGCCGCTCGGCGACAAGCTGGGTCGTGCGCGCATTTTCAAGTATGACCTCATCATGTTCGTGGTCTTCTCCGTCGGCTGCATGCTCGCTCCGGAGATCTGGTCCCTCATCGCCTTCCGGTTCCTCCTCGGTATCGCGATCGGCCTGGACTATCCGATCGCAGCGTCCTATCTGGCCGAGGTGTTGCCGCAGAAGAACCGTGGCCGATGGCTGGTGTCGGCGTTCTCGCTGCAGGCCGTTGGCATCATGCTCGGCGCCGCGGTCGGCGTAGCGATCCTGCTCATCCTCCCCGAGACGACGTCCTGGCGGTGGATGCTGGGCTTCGGCATCATCCCGGCCCTGATCATCATCGTCATGCGCCGCGGCGTTCCTGAGTCGCCACGGTGGCTCGCCCAGAACGGTCGCGAGGAAGAGGCCGTCAAGGTGGTCGAGGAGTTGACGAACGTCCCCGTGGTCGTCACGGACAAGGATCGGGAGAAGGTCGAGTCGCCGTCGGAGGGCATCCGGGCGCTCTTCCAACCTCAACTGTTCAAGAAGGACATGATCAGGCGCACCATTTTCACGTCCGTGCCCTGGTTCCTCATGGACATCGCGGTCTACGGCGTTGGGATCTTCACGCCCACGTTGATTGCCGCATTCGCTTTCGGCGGCCAAATGGACCAGTCGAACACGACGTTCATCATCGACGACATCGCTTCGACCGAGTGGACGGCTATCCTCGACATCTTCCTGGTCCTCGGCTTCATCACGGCGATCTTCCTCGTGGAGAAGTTGGGACGTGTGCGCCTGCAGAGTCTGGGATTCGTCTTCATGACGGTGGGTCTGTCGATCCTGGCGGTCACGACGATCCTGCAGGGAGACGACGCGGGCGGCTATCTGGGCCTGGTCTTCCTCGGCTACGGCGTCTTCAACTACTTCCAGAACGCCGGACCGAACGCCACGACGTACGCACTGCCCGCCGAGATCTTCCCCTCGGATATTCGCGCGGCGGGGCATGGCTTTGCGGCGGGTTTTGCCAAGTTCGGCGCGGCGCTTGGCGTGTTCTTCTTCCCGATCCTGCTGGACTCCTGGGGCAAGCCCATCACGCTCTTCCTCATGGCGGGCATCAGCCTGGTTGCCCTCATCGTCACGGTCGCGCTGCGCATTGAGCCGGCCGGCAAATCCCTCGACGAGATCTCCGGGCGCAAGGCGGGCGGCATCGCCGCGCGTCCCACTCCGGCCTAACCCACGAGGTAGGGCGACATGCGTGCCGAGGTCGGCAATCGCCTTGGCGCGCTTTGCCGTCGGTGTCTTGATGGTG
>JALQUH010000284.1 GCA_023263845.1 Candidatus Nanopelagicales bacterium
CCGCGTCGAGTAATGCGGTGGCGATGCCCTCGCCCTGCTGCAATAGCGAGTCCAGGATGTGCAGGGGCTCGACCTGTGCGTTGCCCTTGGCGGCGGCAATACGCACGGCGGCACCGAGCGCGTCCTGCGCCTTGGTGGTGAACTTGATGTCCATCGGTGTTCCTTCGTTCACTTTCTCAATTGTTCAGTCTGCTTCTGGTCAGGCGCCCCGGCGGCGATGTGGTCGCCACAGGACCAGGGAGGTAGATCGCTTCTCTTCGGCGTAGGCGTTCACCTGAAGGCGCAGGCGTTCGACCTCGGCTTGCAGTTCAAGGACGCGGCGGATGCCCTCGAGGCTGATTCCCGCGGCCGAGAGTTCGGCAACCTCGCGCAATCGCGCGACATCCAGTGCGGAGTACAGCCGATTGCGGCCGTTGGCGCGCTTGGGCACGACCAGGCCGAGCCGGTCGTACTGGCGCAGCGTCTGCGGATGCATCTGCGCAAGGTCGGCGGCGACGGAAATCGTGTAGACCGGTGTGGTGTCGTCCATGGCTAGCCCTTCGCTGCCGCCAGCAGATCCGCACGCGGATCCTCGCCGGCTGTTGCATCGGCATACTTCTGCAGCGCCTCGCGTGCCTCATCGGATAGATCCGACGGGACCTTGACCTCGACGCTCGCCAGGAGATCGCCCTTGGTGCCGTCCTTGCGCGCAACGCCCTTGCCACGCACACGAAATGTTCGACCGTTGGCGGTCCCCGCTGGAATCTTGAGGGTCACGGTGCCACCGCCGGGGGTGGGGACGGCCACCTGACCACCGAGCGTTGCCTCGGTGAAGGTGATCGGAACCGTCACCGTGAGGTTGTCGCCCTTTCGCCCGAAGACCGGATGCGACGTCACGTGGACGACGACATAGAGGTCTCCGTTCTGGCCGCCCCGCTCGCCCGGAGCGCCCTTGCCCTTGAGCCGAATGCGCGCGCCGTCCTTGACGCCCGCCGGGATGCGGGCCTGGACGGTCCGGGTGCTCAGGCCACGACCGGAGCCGTGGCACGTGGGGCACGGGTCGTCGACGATGAGTCCACGACCAGCGCAGGCACCGCACGGCTCTGCGAAGGCGAAGCCGCCGGCGTTGCGGGTGGTTTGCCCCGTGCCCTCACATGTGGGGCAGACCCGCGGCACAGTGCCCGCGCGGGCTCCGGTGCCGTGGCAACTGTCACAGGCTGCTTCGCTCGCGAGCCGTAGCGGCACGGTCACGCCGTTGAGGGCGTCGTCGAAACTGAGCGTGATCTCGCTCTCGACATCTTGACCGCGACGCGGCTGCGCGCGACGACCGGTGCCCCCACGACCGCGACTGAAGATGTTGCCCAGAATGTCACCCAGGCCCCCCTCATCACCGCCGAAGACGTCAGTGAAGTCGTAGGTCTGTCCACCACCGAAACCACCCGGTGATCCGAATCCGCCACCGCCGAAACCGCCGCCACGGAAGCCACCACCACTCGCGAAGAGCGTGCGGGCTTCGTCGTATTCGGCGCGCTTCTTGTCGTCGGAGAGGACGTCGTAGGCCTCCGAGACCTCCTTGAACCGCTCTTCGGCCTTGGCATCACCGGGGTTCTTGTCCGGATGAAGTTCACGCGCGAGTTTGCGGTAGGACTTCTTGATCTCGTCGGCTGAGGCGCCCTTGGTCACGCCAAGGACTTTGTAGAAGTCCTTCTCCAGCCAGTCCTTGTTCATCCTGCCTCGTTCATATCCGTTGTCGCCGGTTTAGCCGTCGGCTACGGCGACGCGGGCCGGGCGCAGTACGCGACCGGCAAGCCGGTATCCCGGCTGGTAGACCGCGGTGACGGTCGGTCCGTCCAGACCCTCGCGCGTTTCACTGGTGAGTGCCTCGTGAATGGCCGGGTCGAAGGCTTCATCGGCCGCCCCGAACATCTCCAGTCCAAGACGGGCGCAAACGCCCTCGAGCGACTCGCCCACGGACTTGAAGGCCCCCTCGAGTTCGCCGTGCTCGCGAGCGCGAGCGACGTCGTCGAGGACGGGGAGCAACTCCGTAAGCACCTGGCCGATGATTGCCTCGCGTGCCGTGTCGCGGTCTCGATCGACACGCTTGCGGTAGTTGGCGTATTCGGCGTGCACCCGACGCAGATCGTCGGTGAGCTCAGCGACCTTGGCATCAGCCTCGCTGAGCTCGGTCTCCGCAATCGGAGCCGAGTCGGGAGCCGGCTCAGCCGGCTCCCGAACCTCGTACGTCTCCGGATCTATGCGGCGACGATCATGGACGCGGACGCCCTCGTGTTCGCGTTCCTCGTCCGTCATCGTCACTTCCCAGCGTCGGTGGCTTCGTCGTCGACGATCTCGGCGTCGACGACGTCGTCCTCGGACATGTCCGCGGCGGCGTCAGCGGTGGCATCGCCGCCACCGGCCTGCTGCGCCATCGTGTACATGGCCGCACCCAGCGTCTGGCTGGCTTGCGCGACCTTGTCGGTCGCCGACTTCATGGCCTCGATGTCGTTCGCCTCGATAGCCTTCTTGAGTTCCGCCAGTGGCTCGTCGACATTCGCCTTGGCGTCAGCCGGAATCTGCGCCTCGTTGTCCTTGAGGAACTTCTCGGTCTGGTAGACCAGCGCCTCAGCGGTGTTCTTGACCTCGATCTCCTCGCGGGCCTTCTTGTCGGCCTCTGCGTTGGCCTCTGCCTCGCGCATCATGCGGTCGATCTCCTCCTTGGGCAGCGCACTGCCGCCGGAGATGGTCATCGACTGCTCCTTGCCCGTCGCCATGTCCTTAGCGGACACGTGCACGATGCCGTTGGCGTCGATGTCGAAGGTGACCTCAACCTGCGGGATGCCGCGCGGTGCCGGCGGCAGGCCGGTCAGCTCGAAGGTGCCCAGACGCTTGTTGTACGCCGCC
>JALQUH010000033.1 GCA_023263845.1 Candidatus Nanopelagicales bacterium
GCGGTCAAGAGGACATGATCATCGACGTGGCCCTCGAACTCGCCCGAAAGCATGCTGAGGAGGAAGTGACCGCATGACGACCATTCCCGCCGAGGAAGCCTCCGGCCGCCTGATCAACGCCATGCGCACGCGAACGGCCACGACAGCCCTCACTGGCGACTACGGTGACTTCGACATCGCAACCGCCTACGACCTGCAGGCACTCGTCGTCGCCGACCGCGTGGCCCAGGGCCATCAGGTCATCGGCGCCAAGCTCGGACTGACCAGCGAGGCCAAGCAGAAGCAGATGAACGTCAGTGAGTCCGCCTATGGCTGGCTGACGAACGACATGCGCATCGAGCCGGGCGCTCCCCTGGAGACCTCCCAGTTCATTCAGCCGCGGGTCGAGGCCGAGATCGGGTTCCTCATCGGCGACGACCTCGAGGGTCCCGATATCGGCGCTGCCGATGTGCTCGCCGCCACGGCTGCGGTGATGCCCGCAATCGATGTCCTGGACTCGCGATATGCCGGGTACTCGTTCACCCTGCCGGACGTCGTCGCGGACAACTCCTCCTCTGCTGGCTTCATCACCGGCACCCAACTGGTCGATCCGCTCGGCATCGACCTGCGTCTGCTCGGCGTGGTCCTCGAGGTCAATGGTCAGGTCGTCGCCACAGCCGCTGGCGCCGCCGTCCTCGGCCACCCCGCATCCTCGGTCGCCTGGCTCGTACGCGCGCTCGCGCGCCGGGGTGAGGGACTGACGGCCGGCATGACCGTCCTATCCGGCGCGTGCACTGCCGCCTTCGCCGTCAAGCCTGGCGACTGCGTGGTCGCGCGGGTCGACCGTCTCGGGACCGTGGAAGTCACATGCCGCTGATGCGGCCGGGCGGCGCGACGCATGGCAGCGGAACTCCGGATGAGTGAACTGGCGTGGTACCGGGCAACTTCCGCGGAAGTTGCCCGGCGAGCACCCACCCGCGTGGACGTCGTCGGCAATCCTGTCCTCATCACGGTGATCGACGACCAGGCGCACGCCGTTGCCGATGCCTGCCTACACCGCGGCCTCTCCCTTGAGGGTGGGCGCTGCGTCGACGGGATCATCACGTGCCCAGAGCACTGGTGGCGCTATGACCTGCGCACCGGGGAGCACCTTGGGACACCCGGCGAATATCTGCCGACCTACCCCGCTCGCATCGACGAGGACGGGTTCGTCGAGGTACAGCTCGCTACGGTCACGCCGGCCCTCTCCCTGCGCGAGACGCTGCTGGCCCATGCACGGGCGGGAAGGACCGGCCAGGGCGCGCCAGCGGAGGGGCCTGCCTAGGCTGTCCCCATGTCTTTCCCCGCCGAGACCTTCAACGACGTCCTCGCCGCCAACGCCGAATTCGCGAACGATTTCGAATGGGCCGGTCTCACTGGGCGAGCTGGACAAGGCCTTGCCGTCGTGACGTGCATGGACTCCCGGATTGACCCTCTACGTGCGCTCGGCATGACCGCCGGTGACGTCAAGATTCTTCGCAATGCTGGCGCGCGCGTCACCGACGACGTTCTGCGGACACTCATCCTGGCCGGATATCTCCTCGGCGTGCATCGTGTCCTCGTGATGCCTCACACCGATTGCCGCATGGCCGGCACCTCCGAAGTCGCCATCCATGAGGGCATTGCGGCGGAATACGGGGTCGACACGCGAAGCCTTGAGTTCCACACGGTGCAGGACCAGCGCGCAGCGCTCGCCCGAGACGTCCAGCGCATTCGCAGTCACCCCCTGCTGCCCCCTGGCATCGTCGTAGGCGGTGCCATCTATTGCGTTACCACGGGGCTCCTCGAGCCCCAGGACACCTAGGCGTGGTCAGACTCAACCCGCTCGCATCGAAGCCCCCTGTGCGACTCAAGCGCCGGGGCTCTCATGCGTCAATGCGTTCGCGATCGAGTGAACTGGCGCCCGAGACGATAAACTCCTTACGCGGCGCCACGTCGCTCCCCATGAGGAGATCGAAGACACACGCGGCTGATTCGGCATCGCTGACGGTAATGCGCCGCAATTGCCTGGTGCCGACGCCCATGGTGGTCTCCTTGAGCTGACCGGCGTCCATCTCACCGAGGCCCTTGTATCGCTGAACCGGTTCCTTCCAGCGACGCCCCTTGCGCTCGAGATCCTTGAGGGTCTTGTGCATCTCGGCGTCGGTATAGGTGTAGAGCACTTCGCCCGGCTTGCCGCCTGAGCCGACCACCTCGACGCGGTGCAGCGGGGGCATCGCGGCGTAGACGCGCCCTTCGGTCAGCAGGGGCGTGAGATAGCGATGCATCAAGGTGAGTAGCAGACAGCGGATGTGGGCTCCGTCGACATCGGCGTCGGACATCAAGATGACCTTGCCGTAGCGCGCCTGGTCCAGATCGAAGGTGCGACCTGATCCAGCCCCGATCACCTGAATGATCGAGGCACACTCGGCGTTCTTGAGCATGTCCGATAGCGAGGCCTTCTGCACGTTGAGAATCTTGCCGCGGATCGGAAGCAGCGCCTGGAACTGTGCATCGCGCGCCATCTTGGCGGTACCTAGGGCGCTGTCGCCTTCGACGATGAACAACTCGGTCTGCTCCAGCTCATCGCTGCGGCAGTCCACGAGTTTGGCGGGAAGGGCTGAGGACTCCAGGGCCGTCTTGCGCCGCTGGGTGTCCCGCTGAGTGCGAGCCGCAACACGGGCACGCATCGCATTGGCTACCTTGTCGAGCAACGCCTTCGCAGACGCCTTCTCGCCACGAGGTGGCGAGGTGATCCAGGCGCCGAGTTCCTTGGTGACCACGCCCGAAACGATTCGAGATGCTGCCGGGGTACCGAGGATCTCCTTGGTCTGACCCTCGAACTGCGGCTCGGGGACTCGGATAGCGACAACCCCGGCCAGACCCTCAAGCGCGTCGTCCTTGGCAATCGCATCATCACTGGCCTTGAGCGCACGCGCAGACTTCGCTTGCTCGTTCAACACCTTGACCAAGGCCCGCTCGAAACCGGCGATGTGCGTGCCCCCCTTAGGGGTGGCAATCACGTTGACGAATGACCGCACGTCGGTGTCGTAGCCGTTCATCCAGCGAAGCGCGATGTCTACGGCGAGTTCGCGCTCGACCTCCTGTGAGGTCATGTGCCCTTGTTCATCGAGCACGGGAACGGTCTCGTGGAAGTGCCCCTTGCCCTGGAGTCGGATGATGCCGGTCACTGGATCCCCCGCCGACAGATGCTCCACGTACTCTGCGACGCCGCCCTTGTGGGTGAAGGACTCCACGTCCTCGCCATCGCGCAGATCACGCAGGGTCACCGTTAATCCAGGTACGAGGAAGCTGGTCTGGATCAGCCGCTCGCGTACAGCATTGAGGTCGTACTCCGCATCCTTCGTGAAGACCTGCGGATCAGCCCACCAGCGCACCCGCGTGCCAGTCCGCGTGCGCGGAACGGTGCCGACGACACGTAGACCGTGCTTGCGCTGGAACGGGGAGTCCGGCGAGGCGCCCTCGTACTCCCCCGCAACTCCGCGACGAAATGCAATGGCGTGTGTCTTTGCCCCGCGATCGACCTCGACATCGAGGCGAGACGACAGGGCATTGACAACGGACGCGCCCACGCCATGGAGGCCGCCGGACACCGCGTAACTACCCCCACCGAACTTGCCGCCCGCATGCAGTTTGGTCATGACGACTTCGACGCCGGACAGTTTGGTCTTGGGTTCGATATCGACCGGGATGCCGCGGCCATCGTCCTTGACCTCAACAGAGCCATCCGGGTGCAGGACAACCTCCACCTTCTTGGCGTGTCCGGCCATCGCCTCGTCGACAGCGTTGTCGACGATCTCCCACAGGCAGTGCATGAGCCCGCGACCGTCGTTGGACCCGATGTACATTCCG
>JALQUH010000041.1 GCA_023263845.1 Candidatus Nanopelagicales bacterium
GTCTGCGGTGTGGGACTTCGTCGCTTCCTAGCCGATCGCGCCTCGACGACCGTTCGTGAGCTGGTCCGGTCCCGCCGTGGTGATCGCACTACTGCCTTCGCGTCTGGCTCCCTGTCCCGGCGGGGAACTTCACGTGGCAGCGACGTACCGGCAAGAAGATCTACGTCGTGATCAAGAGCAGTGATGGCGCGGTCAAGTCAGAGCGTGTCATCATCCCGGCTCCTTAGATCCGAGGAGTAGATGTTCCATGGACAGGTCTCGCGACGGCTGACGTTCAGCTGAATCATTCGTAGAAGCCTGAGTCATCCGATTCCGGGACAGGCTGCTTGGCTAGGTCTGACCCGAGACGCAAGATGGCGCGCTTCAAGCGTTTGGCTGGGTCGAAGCCGAAGATGGGCTTGGCCTGGTATTGCGCCCAGACCTGAGGAAAACCTCCGACACTGAAACCGACGAGCGACACAGTGTCCATCACCGTTGGGCTCGTGGCGGCAACAGCCGCGATCCTGAATCGATTAAGCCGTCGGTAGGAGCGCCTTTTCGAGATCGCGTAGATCACGGAGAACAGCGTCGTTCCGATGCGTTCCGCTGCGTCTAGCGTCTCCTCGGACATCATCTTGCGCTGGAGCGGGTCGACCCGCGTGGCGAACGCATCCTGAAAGCCGATCAGGGGAGCCATCGCGCCGTAAGAGATTGTGTGATCGATCATCACCTGAGCGAATTCGGCGAGAGCCTCCATGGGATCGCTGTGTCGCTCGACTCGCTCGATGAGGGCTGAGGCATTGCGCTTGAAGACAGCGTTGGCCACCTCTAGGACAAGCCCGTCCTTGCCTCCGAAGTGGTAGTTGACGAGAGAGGCGTTGAAGTCTGCGCGTTGCGCCAGCTCCTTGACCTCGAAGGCCACCGGACCCACGTCGATCAAGTACTCCTCCGCCGCCACCAGGATGGCTCCTCGCGCATCTGGCGCCAACGCTGGCTCCTTTCCCAAGGGACGACATCATAGGCGGTCTGGCTGTCGGCGTCGGACCCAAATTCCTGGATTCTCTGGCGCAGACACGCTGCCCCGAGTCAACTTGCGAACTCATTGATTCAGATTTAAATTCCCCCTAAAATCTAATTCAGTTCAACTCCCTGTTTGCGCCGCCGTCAAGCATGTCGCCCGATTCCTGAGGAAGTCACCTTGAAAGGATCGCTCCCCAACCGGAGCCTTGGCCGTGTCCTCGTTGCCCTGCTCGCCCCTGCCGTGGTCGCGGCCGGACTCACCTGGCTTCCCGCCTCCCCCGCATCGGCGACAACGGTCACGGTGACGTACGCCAACCCCTACACAGGCGTTTCCATTCAGGAGGAGGTCGACCCGACGTCGTTCGTGCCGAAGACCGCGGCGGAGTTGAACGACTCCGTGGGCTTCCCGGCATCGTGGTCCTACGACGCGAACAACGGGCCCTACTACCCAAGTACGTGGACCGACGGAGGCGTTGATCAGGTCAACATGCCGCACCCGCCGATCGGCAATTTCTACGACCCAGGGGTGGCAACGACCCTCACCGGGGACATCACCCTGTGGGCGATCTACGGACCTCAGATGACCGTCACCCTGAATTGCCCCAGGACTCTGGAACGGATTGCCAGTTACACCGTTCCGCGCTGGTCGTTGACTCCTGCTTTTCCGGATCCGACCAATCTCGCCACCGACGCCTCAGCCGGATGTGTGAGTTGGGGAACCCGTTTCATCCATATCGACCCGTCGTGGTCGGCGGGTTGGAACGTTCCGGGCCGCAATGTCATGTCGGGCAGCCGATATCGCATGTCCCATTGGGTGAACGTCGATTTCGAAGCTGACTATGTACGACTCCTGCACACCCTCTACTTCGACTTCAATGGCGGAACGGGCAGCGTGTTTGGCGGATGGCCCTATGACGTCGAGACCTTGACCGGTGACCCTCGAGGCGACGCCAGGCTGCCGATCCCACCGGTCGGGATCGGGGGGAACCAGTGGCACTGGGGCCTGAGCAAGCCCGGCCACTACAACCGGGGTGACGGACTGCCGTACTGGACGATCAAGGACGTTGCCCCGCGTGAAAGTGATCCGCTCAACTACTGCGGCAACTACTGGAACGACTTCAAGCCCTATTGCAACAAGACCTTCTTCCGGCCAGAGGACCTCACCGAGGCCGAATGGGGGCCCTTGACAAACCCGGAGCAGCGCGACTTCACGCTGGTAGCCAACTACGTTCCGTCGTGGTACCTGCACTACGACCTCAACGGCGAAACCACGGCAGCCGATGGCACAGCGCTCGTCGCTCCAGCTGACTCAGGCGATCGGTTCCCGGCCTATCCGTTGCCCCCCCACGACCCGTACGGCAAGACGCTCATCTACTGGCAAGCTCCGCCGAATCCGTCCGGCAAGTCCTTCCTGGGGTGGAACACCGCAGCTGACGGCAGCGGCACGATGCACCAGCCGAACTCCTACATCAGCTTCAACACCGCGGGCCAGAAGACCCTCTACGCGCAGTGGGGGACCCATACCTACGGGCTGCGCTTCGTGGATCCGTACCAACCGGATCAAAGCAGCGTCCCCGGGATCATGGCGATCGAGTACGGCAGTACCGTCACGATCACCACCCAGGTGCCCACACGCCGGGGCTACACATTCCGGGAATGGACCACGAGCAGCGACGGATCAGGCACGAGCTACTCACCTGGGGACCCGTTCGTGTCCGTGGCAAACGAGACCATTCTCTATGCGCAGTGGACGCCGGGCACCTACACGGTCTCCTTCGACCTGAACGACGCCGACGGAGGCTCGACGACTGCCACAGGCCGACCGAGTGCGGCGACGGGCTCGACGGACTCCAGCATCACCATCTCCGCCGTGGAGCCGACCCGAGTGGGCTACACCTTCGGCGGCTGGAACACGGCGGCCGACGGCTCCGGAACCAGCTACGCAGCCGGAGCGACGTTCCCCCTCGGCGCAGACGACCACACGCTCTATGCCAAGTGGACCGCCAAGACCTACACACTGACGGCCTACGCCAACGCCGGCACCGCCGGTGAGGTGTGGAGGTCGTCGACGGTCACCTTCGACACGACTGTTACTCCTTTCAGCGGATTCGCCGCCCCCAACTGGTTCCCCGCGGTATTCGAAGGGCTCAACTCGTCGGCCGACGGGTCGGGCACGTCCTACCCGGGAACCTCCGCGCGCTCCGGCGGAACGGCGGCCTCCACTGACGCATCATTCACGATCAGCAGCTCCCTGATCCCCGTATCCGGCTCGGCGATCAGCGTCTACGCCCAGTACGCCTACCCCTTCACGTTCTACAAGGGGCCTGGTGCGACCTTCGGGTA
>JALQUH010000050.1 GCA_023263845.1 Candidatus Nanopelagicales bacterium
CTGGCATCCCTTGGCCGATGAGCAGGTCGAGCAGGTCGAGCCGAGCCCTGGTGCCTTTAGTCCGATGGGCGGCCTGTGGAGCACGGTGCCTGATTTGGTGCAGTGGGTGAAATTCCTGTTGTCGGCCTGGCGACCCGAACCCATTAAGGGACCCCTCGGTCGCTGGTCACGGCGCGAGATGCAGTCAGCTCAAACCTTTGCCCGGCTTGAGTCCGGACCTGACGGTTGCGTCGCCCAGTCCTATGGCATGGGCCTGTACGTCGCTGAGAGTTCGGCGCACGGCCGATTTATCCACCACAGCGGCGGCTATCCCGGATTCGGCTCGCACATGCGGTGGCACCCGGAGTCCGGCTGGGCGATTGTCGCGCTCGCCAACCGCACCTATGCGCCGATGGGCAAGGCCTGTGCGGCGATCCTTGCTGACATTGTCAGCGAGACCGAGGTTGAGTCGACTGAGCGCGCGCTGAGTGCTCTGTGGCCCGAGACCGCCACCGCTATGAGCCTCGCCGAGTCCTTGCTCACGGAGTGGGATGACGCCAGCCTGGACGCGATCGCGTCGATGAACCTCGACCTCGATCAGCCGCGCAGCGAACGGAAGGCACGCTGGCATGAGTTGACCGCGCTCGGCCCGTTCGTGCGAGGATCCGTCTCCTCGACCAGTCCGGCCCATGCTCGATGGACCATGACCGGTGACCGAGGGAACGTGCGCATCGAAGTGCTCATGTCGCCGGAGTCCCCGCCGCGCCTGCAGGCTTTGCGGATCGAGGACCTCAGTTCTGGCGGTGGCTGACAGGTAGACCATGTTTTGGGTGACAAACGTGGAGGGGGTGGTCTACTCCGGAGACTCTGGACGCAGTTCGCGGTTGGCGACCGGCTCGGCGATCTCAGCTCGGAAGGGGCTGGCCGGGTAGGTGCCGAGCACCCGCATATACGCTGAGAAGAACGCGAGTTCCTCGAACGCCAGGCGCAGCGGCTGGTCGTCCGGGTGGCCCTCGACGTCGGCATAGAACTGGGTGGCAAAGAATGTGCCGCCGAGCTGGTAACTCTCCAGTTTGGTCATGTTGACGCCATTGGTCGCGAAACCACCCATCGCCTTGTAAAGCGCGGCGGGCACATTGCGCACTCGGAAGACGAACGTCGTGATGACCGGACCGTTGTTCGCGGGAGCGTCCGAGGGCTCGCGAGACAGGACCAGGAAGCGCGTCGTGTTGTGGTGCTCGTCCTCGACGTCTTCCTCCAAGATCTCCAAGCCGTAGAGTTCCGCGGCCAGTCGCGGAGCCAGCGCCGCCACGGTGGGATTGTCAGCCTGGGCCACCTCGCGTGCCGCACCCGCGGTGTCGTCGGCCACGATGGCGCGCCAACCGTGCTGACGAATCAGGCGCCGACACTGACCCAGTGCATGGGCATGCGATCGCACCACCTCGATGTCCTCAATCGCCGTGCCGGGCAACGCCATGAGGTGGAAGTGGATCGGCATGAAGTATTCGCCGACGATGTGCAGATCTGAGTCCGGGAGTAGGTGGTGTATGTCAGCCACGCGACCGGCAATGGAGTTCTCGACCGGGATCATCGCGAGGTCGACGTCCCCCTCAGCAATGGCGGCGAAGACATCCTCGAACGTCGCGCACGGCAGCGCCGTCAACTCCGGATACACCGCCCGGCAGGCGGCGTCGGAGTTCGAGCCCGGCTCACCTTGGTAGGCGATGCGGGTCGGTTCGGGACCACGGGACATGGGGCAGAGCCTAGACACCCTCGTGAGCCTGTGCGGTGCTGGCTACGCTGCATGGGTGCCCAACCCCGAATCCAATGGTCGACGATTCGGCGAGGCGGCCGCGGCGTACGAGCGTGGGAGGCCCGAGTATCCCGCCGAGGTGGTGACCTGGCTGCTCGGTGACAACGCGGACCGCGTAATCGATCTTGGTGCGGGAACCGGCAAGTTGACTCGAGCACTCCTAGCCCGCGCGGGTCGCGTCATCGCCGTCGAGCCGGACGCTGGCATGCGCGCGGAGTTCTCACGGCAACTCCCTGGAACCTCGGTGCTGGATGGAACCGCGGAGGACATTCCCGTCCGTGATGGCTGGGCCGATGTCGTCGTTGCGGGACAGGCGTGGCACTGGGTTGATCCTCGGCGGGCGGCACCCGAGGTAGCCCGGGTCCTGCGCCCGGGGGGACTGCTCGGACTGGCCTGGAACGACCGGGACGTAGCCGACCCCTGGCTCGACCGACTCGCAGAAGTCCTCGTCGGCTTTGGGACAAGCCCCGATGCGATGAACGATGTCGTTGTCGGTCCGCCCTTCGGCCCGAGCGAAGTCATGGAGCATCGGTGGACGGATCACGTGAGTGTCGCCAGGGTCGTCGACATGATCATGTCCCGCAGCTATGTCATTGCACTGCCGGACGAACAGCGAGCCGAACTCGTCCAGCAGGTGACGGCCTTGGCATACGAGGGCGCGGATGCGGTGACGGGTCTGGTGCCGGTTCGCTATCGCACGCAGGGCTACCGCTACCGGGCGCCCGCATGATGCTCACGAAGCGTTTATCGCCGAGGATGATGCCGTGACCAACCGTCTCGCGCAGTCGATGTCTCCCTATCTGCAGCAGCACGCCGACAACCCGGTCAACTGGTGGGAATGGAGCGAGGAAGCCTTCGCCGAGGCGCGGCGGCGCGATGTCCCGGTGTTCGTCTCGGTTGGCTACTCCGCCTGTCACTGGTGCCATGTCATGGCTCACGAATCCTTCGAGGACCCGGCGACCGCGGCACTTCTCAACGACCATTTCGTGAGCATCAAGGTTGATCGCGAGGAGCGACCGGACGTCGACGCCGTCTATATGGATGCGACGACGGCGCTGACCGGACGTGGTGGCTGGCCGATGAGCGTCTTCACCGATGCCGACGGGAGGCCCTTCTACGCCGGCACCTACTTCCCGCCGGAGCCGCGCCACGGCATGCCGTCCTTCCCTCAGGTGCTCGGTGCCATCGCCGAGTCGTGGCGAGAGCGTCGTGGTGATCTCGATGCCGCGGCCGGACGCATCACCGGAGCCCTGGCCGATCGCGATCGTCGGATCACACCCGGCGAGGCGCCCCCGGATGCCGAACAGCTCGATGCCGCGGTCCAGGCGATCGCCGCGTCGTACGACACCCGGTGCGGCGGATTCGGGCAGGCACCGAAGTTCCCGCCATCCATGCTCCTGGAGTTCCTCGCCCGCCACGCCGCACGGACGGCGGATGGCCAAGCACTCGACATGCTGGCCGGCACCTGCGAGGCGATGGCACGCGGCGGGATCTACGACCAGATCGGCGGTGGGTTCGCGCGCTACTCGGTCGACAACGCCTGGGTCGTGCCGCACTTCGAGAAGATGCTGTACGACAACGCGCTACTCCTGCGCGTCTATCTGCACTGGTGGCGGCTCACCGGACACCCGCTGGCCGAGCGCATCGTGCGCGAGACCGCGGAGTTCTGCCTGCGCGAGATGAGTACGCCGGAGGGCGGATTCGCTGCCGCCTATGACGCCGATAGCGAAGGCGAGGAAGGCCGCTACTACGTGTGGACGCCGCAACAGCTCATCGATGTTCTCGGCGAGGCCGACGGGCGGTGGGCCGCGGACGCCTTCACGGTCACCGAGCGCGGCACCTTCGAACATGGATCTTCCACCCTGCAGTTGCTCGAGGAACCCGACGATCTGCTGCGCTACGGACGTGTCCGTGCGGCCCTGCTCGGCGCTCGTCAGCAACGGGTGCCCCCGGCGCGCGACGACAAGGTCGTGGCGGCGTGGAACGGATTGATGATTGCCGCGCTCGCGGAGGCGGGTGCGCTCTTTGACCAACCGCGCTGGATCGACGCGGCTCGCGCGGCCGCCGATCTGCTGCTCGCCGTACACCTTGACGATCGCGGCCGACTGGTGCGTACCTCCCGGGATGGGCGTGCCGGAACGACCGCAGGAGTGCTTGAGGACTACGCCGACGTTGCCGAGGGTCTGCTGGCTCTGTATTCGGTGACGGGGGAGGACGAGTGGCTCGCGGTCGCCACAATCCTGCTTGACGTGATCCTTGATCACTTCGCGGACAGTGAAGGTGGTTTCTTCGACACCGCCGACGATGCGGAGCAGTTGGTCCTGCGCCCCCGCGACCCGTCCGACACGGCAACGCCAAGCGGGTGGCTTGCCGCAGCCCAGGCGCTCCTCACGGCGGCCGCCCTGACCGGCAGCCCGCGCTACCGCGACGCCGCCGAGTCGGCGCTGCACATCGTCTCGACATACGCCGCGTCGGCGCCCCGAGCCGTGGGCTGGGGGCTGTCAGCCGCGACCGCCCTGGCCGCCGGACCGCTCGAGGTGGCCGTGGTGGGGGAGGCCGACGATCCTGCACGTGCGCGTCTGCACCGGACCGCCCTCATGGGGACCTCCCCGGGGGCCGCGGTCGCCGTCGGTTCGCCCGACTCCTCGGTCCCTCTTCTAGCCGACCGCCCCCTGGTGGACAGCGCCCCGGCGGTCTACGTATGTCACCACTTCACCTGCGACGCCCCCGTGATGACCGAGGAGCAGGTGGCCCAGGCTGTGCTGGCCGTCCAACCTCCCCGGTAGCGCCGCCACAGTGCACACGGGTTGCGCGGACCTGCCCGGCTCGGGCATCGAGTCGGTCTAGCCTTGGACGCGTGGGACTGTCCGATCTCGTCTACGGCGCATACGAGCGTCGGCTGCGTCGGCAGATTCCCGCGGACCGCCTTCCACGTCACGTCGGTGTGATCCTCGACGGCAATCGACGGTGGGCGACCAGCCAAGGCTCGGCCAGCGATGTCGGCCACCGGGCTGGCGCTGCCAAGATCGTGGAGTTCCTCGGCTGGTGCGATGAGGCCGGTGTCGAGGTCGTCACCCTGTGGCTGCTGTCGACCGACAATCTGTCTCGTCCCGCCGATGAACTCGCGAAACTTCAGGCGATCATCGAACAGACGGTGACCGACCTGGCCCAGACCCGGCGCTGGCGCATTCACCCCATGGGAGCCCTGGACCTGCTACCGGACCACACGGCTCGCTTGCTGAAGGATGCCGAGGAGTCCACCGCCGACGTCGACGGCATCTGGGTCAACGTCGCGGTCGGCTACGGCGGCCGCCGCGAGGTCGTGGACGCCGTACGCGCCTTCCTCGTGGAGAGCGCGCAGCGGGGCGAGTCCTTGGACGAGGTGGCGGCGAGCATTGACGTCGACAACATCGGCGAGCACCTCTACACCCGCGGCCAGCCCGATCCCGACCTGGTGATCCGCACGTCGGGGGAGCAGCGACTTTCGGGCTTCCTGCTGTGGCAGAGCGCGCACTCTGAGTTCTACTTCTGTGAGGCCTACTGGCCCGACTTCCGACAGGTGGACTTCCTACGGGCATTGCGAGCGTACGCCGCTCGCCACCGCCGCTACGGCGTCTAGGCGGCGGCAGAGCCGTTCTTTGGTCATATGCGCGGGCTAAGCCCGGTGATCTGACGAAAGAACGGACCGGGAATTCACCCGTGGCCACGGCGTGGCGCGGCAGGCCGAAGCGCCCGCCCGCCTAGGGTCGCCGGTATCGGGTCGGCACCCGGTCGGCCCGCCGGACACGGCGCGCTGCCGTGCGGCGCGCCGGCTAGGAGATTCTGTGGCTGCTGCGCGCACCCGGTCCCGCCGCCCCGCCCGTCGCACCTACGTCCTCGATACCTCGGTTCTCCTCTCGGACCCGCACGCACTGCTGCGGTTCGATGAACATGAGGTCGTCGTACCGGTGGTGGTGGTCACAGAGCTCGAGGCAAAGCGCACGCATCCCGAACTCGGCTACTTCGCACGCTCGGCACTGCGCTTGCTGGATGACCTGCGTGTCACGCATGGCCGGCTGGACGAGCCCCTGCCCGTCGGGGATGCCGGCGGAACGGTCCGCGTGGAGTTAAACCACACCGATACGTCCGTCCTGCCGAGCGGTTTTCAGCTGGGGGACAACGACAGCCGCATCCTCGCGGTCGCCCGCAATCTGGCGGCGGAGGGCTGTGATGTCGTCCTGGTGAGCAAGGACCTGCCGATGCGCGTCAAGGCCTCCGCGGTGGGACTCCCCGCGGAGGAGTACCTCGCCGAACTTGTTGTCGAGTCGGGCTGGACGGGCATGGCCGAGATGGACGTGGCGGCAGAGGTGATCGATGAGTTGTACGACGACAACATCATCGATATCGATGATGCGCGCGATCTGCCCTGTCACACCGGGCTCGTGCTCGTGTCGGAGCGTGGCAGCGCCCTCGGTCGAGTGACTCCGGACAAGCGGGTTCGGCTTGTGCGCGGCGACCGCGAAGCCTTCGGCCTGCACGGTCGTAGTGCCGAACAACGCATCGCCCTTGATCTGCTACTCGATCCGGATGTCGGCATCATCTCCCTCGGCGGCCGGGCCGGCACCGGTAAGAGCGCCCTAGCTCTGTGCGCCGGGCTTGAGGCAGTTCTGGAGCGTCGCCAGCACCGGAAGGTTGTGGTCTTCCGTCCGCTGTACGCCGTGGGCGGTCAGGATTTGGGCTACTTGCCCGGCACCGAACACGAGAAGATGTCGCCCTGGGCGCAGGCCGTCTTCGACACCCTCGGCGCCGTGACGACCTCGGAGGTCGTCGACGAGGTCCTCGATCGGGGGATGCTCGAGGTTCTCCCACTCACGCATATCCGCGGCCGATCCCTGCACGACGCCTTCGTGATCGTCGACGAGGCCCAGTCGCTGGAGCGCAATGTGCTGCTCACCGTCCTGTCACGCATCGGTAAGGACTCCCGAGTCGTGCTCACCCACGACGTGGGGCAGCGGGACAACCTGCGGGTGGGTCGCCACGACGGCGTGGTGGCGGTCGTGGAGCGGCTCAAGGGTCACCCGCTCTTCGCCCACGTCACGCTGACTAGGTCCGAGCGGTCCCCGATCGCGGCACTGGTCACCGAGATGCTCGAGGACCTGCCGGCGTAGGGAATGAAATTCCTGTGAGGTAGATCACGATGCGCCCCCCGTGGATCAGGGAAAAGATGCCAGATTTGCCCGTTATGGGCGAGTGACAATCCTGGGACTTTCGTGATCTCAGCGTGACATTCGGTCAATCGTTGGGCACCGTATGGGGGTGCCAAAACGAACCTGGACCTGGCCGGTAGCTGTCTCGGCGACCCTGGCTATGTCCGCTGCGCCCCTCGCGACGGCAGCCTTGGCCGCCGCCGATGCGACGGGGGCCGCGACGTCGCTCAGCGCATCGCCGACCGTGGTGGCGGCGCCCACTGCCAAGCGCGACGCCGACCTGCCGACCAACCAGCGCCAGCCCAAGGTGCCCAACCCGCCCGATCTCGGCGATGCGCCGTGGACCACGGACGCGGCCAAGGACATGAAGGGCTACCGGCTGAGCACGTACACCGGCAAGTACTACGACAAGCGCCTTGAGCAGTACCGCCTGTGCGTGGTGCAGCGTGAGTCCGGCGGCAACTACGACCTGAATTCCTATTACCAGGGTGCCTACCAGTTCGGCCCGTTCTGGGCGGACCCGATCATCTCGCGACTTAAGCCCGAGATCTCCGCCGTCTACGGCAATGCCGGGGTCGCCCAATTGAGCAAGCTCGCCGGCACGCGGATCAGTTCTTGGCCCCGCTTCTGGCAGGACGCCGCCTTCTGGACGATCTTCGACAACGGTGCGGGCTACGCCAACTGGTCCGGCGGCAACTGGTACTGCGACCACCGCCCCAATCGGGAGAGCGGTTGGCCGAGCGCAAACCACTGGAACTACACCCCCCTCGAGCGCAGCAAGGGAGGGGGATCGTCGTCCGGCTCCACTGATGCGGGCGCCCCGACCAACACGGCCCGGGCCGCGACCGGCACCCCGGCCAACAGCAAGAAGATCGCGCGCACGTACATCGCCAAGAAGTACGGCTGGGATAGGGCGGAGTTCACCGCGCTGAAGAACATGTGGTGGCGTGAGAGCAACTGGCGCTACGACGTCGTCAATAACCATCCCAACGGGCCGTGGTACGGCTTGGCGCAGGTGACCGGCGGCTTCATCAACGACCAGGGCTACACCGTGAAGAAGTACATGGCGTCGCCGCGCGTGCAGGTCAAGGTCGGTACGGCGTACATCAAGCAGCGCTACGGGTCACCGACCACGGCGTGGAGTTTCTGGCAGTCCAACGGCTGGTACTAAGCCTTCGGGGGACCGACCGGGATCGTGAGAGCGACCGGCCGCAAGGTGTCCTCGAAGAAGTCGTTGCCCTTGTCGTCGACCACGACGAACGCCGGGAAGTCGACGACGTCGATCTTCCAGACCGCTTCCATCCCGAGTTCGGGAAAATCGATGACCTCCACCGAGCGGATGTTGTCCTGGGCGAGGATCGCGGCCGGCCCACCGATGGACCCGAGGTAGAAGCCGCCGTTGTCCTGGCACGCCTTCGTGACGGCCGGACTGCGATTGCCCTTCGCCAGCATCACGAAGGAGCCACCGGCCCTTTGGAACTCATCGACGTAGGCATCCATGCGTCCAGCCGTCGTCGGGCCGAAGGATCCGGAGGGCATGCCCTCGGGTGTCTTCGCCGGTCCGGCGTAGTAGACGGCGTGATCGCGCAGATACGCCGGCATCGGCTCGCCACGGTCGAGCATCTCCTTGATGCGGGCGTGAGCGATATCGCGCGCCACGACGAGCGGTCCGGTGAGTGACACGCGAGTCTTCACCGGCAGCGTCGAGAGTTGACTACGGATCTCGTCCATCGGCCGGTTGAGATCGACGTGCACCGCCTCGGCGTCGTCGCCGTGCTCGACGTCGGGGAGGTACCGCGCCGGGTCGGTCTCGAGTTGCTCGAGGAAGGCGCCCTCGGGGGTGATGCGCGCCAGCGCCTGCCGGTCAGCCGAGCAGGAGACAGCGATCGCGACCGGCACCGAGGCGCCGTGCCGGGGCAGGCGGATGACACGTACGTCGTGGCAGAAGTACTTGCCGCCGAACTGTGCGCCGATGCCGAAGTTGCGGGTCATCTCCAGCACCTCCGCCTCCATCTCCAGGTCACGGAAGCCGTGCCCATCCATGGACCCATGGACGGGCAGGGAGTCGAGGTAGCGGGCGCTGGCGTACTTGGCGGTCTTCAAGGCGAACTCCGCGCTCGTACCCCCCACCACGATGGCGAGGTGGTACGGCGGGCAGGCAGCGGTACCAAGGGAGCGCAGGGCGGTGTCGAGGAAGGTGTGGAACCGCTGGGGGTTGAGTAGCGCCTTGGTCTCCTGAAACAGGAAGCTCTTGTTGGCCGAGCCGCCCCCCTTGGCCATGTAGAGCAATTCGTAGGACAACTCATGTCCGGGTTTGGTGTCGGCGTACAGCTCGATCTGCGCAGGCAGGTTGGTGCCGGTGTTGCGCTCCTCCCACATCGTCAGCGGTGCCATTTGCGAGTACCGCAGGTTGAGCTGCCCGTATGCGTCGAACACCCCACGACTGATCGCTGCCTCGTCCGGGCCGTGGGTCAGCACATGCTGGCCGCGCTTGCCCATCACGATGGCGGTGCCGGTGTCCTGACACATGGGAAGGATTCCACCGGCCGAGATGGTGGCGTTCTTCAACAAGTCGAGGGCGACGAAGCGGTCGTTGTCACTTGCCTCGGGGTCGTCGAGGATGTTGCGCAACTGCTGGAGATGACCA
>JALQUH010000074.1 GCA_023263845.1 Candidatus Nanopelagicales bacterium
CTCCCGGCGCCCACCATGTCGAGGCGCGAGTCTTCAAGGACATCTTCCCTCGCTACCGCACGATGAAGGGCTATCACGTCCCGCGGAAGGCCGGCTGGGACTGCCACGGGCTGCCGGTCGAACTAGCGGTGGAGAAAGAACTCGGGTTCTCCGGGAAGAAGGACATCGAGGCCTACGGCATCGCGGAGTTCAACGCCAAGTGCCGTGAATCGGTGCTGCGCCACGTCGATGAGTTCGACGCGATGACCCGGCGCATGGGCTTCTGGGTCGACATGGACGACGCCTATTGGACGATGGACCCCCACTACATCGAGAGCGTGTGGTGGTCCCTCGCCGAGATCTACAAGAAGGGCCTGCTCGTCCAGGACCATCGCGTCACGCCGTACTGCCCGCGTTGCGGCACCGGCCTGTCCGACCACGAGCTCGCCCAGGGCTACGAGACCGTCGTCGATCCGTCCGTCTACGTGCGATTCCCTGTCGCGGGCGGTGATCTCGCCGACCGCTACCCAGGCATCTGCCTCCTGGTCTGGACGACAACCCCGTGGACGCTGGTCTCCAACACCGCGGTTGCGGTCAACCCCGCGGCTGAGTATGTCGTCGCTCGCATGAATGGCGATACCTTCGTCGTCGCTGCCGAACTCGTCGAGTCCTTGCTCGGCGACGACGCGGAAATCCTCGAGCGGATGACGGGCGTGGATCTCGAACGGACGCCGTACGTCGCGCCCTTCAATCTCGTCGAGATCCCCGACGCGCACTACGTCATCCTCGCCGACTACGTCACCACCGATGACGGCTCCGGCCTGGTACACCAGGCGCCGGCCTTCGGTGCGGACGACCTCGCAAGCTGTCGCGCGTACGGGCTGCCGATGGTCAATCCGGTGCGGCCCGACGGCACCTTCGAGGCCGACCTTAACCTTATTGGCGGAGTCTTCTTCAAGAAGGCGGACGACGCTCTCGTCCAGGACCTGCGCGAACGCGACCTGCTCTTCAAGCACGTCGGCTACGAGCACTCCTACCCGCACTGCTGGCGCTGCCACACACCGCTCATCTACTACGCACAGCCGAGTTGGTACATCAGGACCACCGCGATCAAGGACGCGCTGCTGCGGGAGAACGAGCGCACCAACTGGTACCCCGAAACGATCAAGTGGGGCCGCTACGGCGACTGGCTCAACAACAACGTCGATTGGGCGCTGTCACGTAACCGCTACTGGGGCACTCCGCTGCCGATCTGGCGCTGCGACAACGAGCACCTCACGGCCATCTCCTCGCGCGCGGAACTGAGTGAACGCACCGGGATCGATCTCGCCGACCTCGATCCGCATCGTCCCTTCGTCGACGAGGTCACCTTCCCCTGCCCCGAGTGCGGCGAGAGTGCATCACGCGTTCCCGAGGTCATCGACTGCTGGTACGACTCGGGGGCCATGTCCTTCGCACAGTTCGGCTACCCGCACTCCGGTCAGGAACTCTTCGCCGAGCGCTACCCCGCGGACTACATCTGCGAAGCCATCGACCAGACGCGTGGATGGTTCTACACCCTCATGGCGGTAGGCACGCTGGTCTTCGACGAGAACTCCTACAAGAACGTCGTATGCCTCGGCCACATCCTCGACGAGGACGGCCGCAAGATGAGCAAGCACCTCGGCAACATCCTCGAACCGATCCCGCTGATGGACCGGCACGGTGCCGACGCGCTGCGCTGGTTCATGCTCTGCAGCGGCTCGCCGTTCGCGGACGACACGTCACCCACGAGCACCTGATCCCCCTCGGTGGTCATCTCCCCATCAAGGGTGCGCGCATTGTGAATCGCTCGCGTTCCACACCAGCAGAGAGCCTCCACCTGCAAAACCTGCATCCGGTCGGCGA
>JALQUH010000141.1 GCA_023263845.1 Candidatus Nanopelagicales bacterium
AGGCAGGGACGCCGGCAATCGCCCAATGGTCCGGTTCGGCGTACTGACACCGGCCACGAACCAAAGAGCGCTCGGAGCCCAAGCACTCCACCAGCAGATCGGTGAAGCCTTCGAGGAGCAGGTGCGCATGCTCGACCGGCCGGCCCGCGAAGAGCAGGAACTCAAAGAACGGCGCCTCGGCGGCTCCGTCGCTCACGAGTTGTCCAGCAACGGCGGTCGCCTGCGGGCGGGTTTCGCTAGCGAAGGCACGAATACGGTCGACGGGGGCCCCGACAACGTCAGCGAACAGGGCACTGGAGCGGGTCAGCAACTCACCGATCTGCTCGTCAGTGTGCTGCCCCTCGACCAGGTGATAGGTCACGATCGGCATGACCTGAGTGAATCAGACACCTCGCACCTGCGCGACAGATGTCCCAGATACACGTACATGACTCGCGGTAGCGTGCGGCCATGGCCGACCGCATCGCTGTCGTCACCGGAGCCTCCGGGACTCTGGGCACAGCTCTGGTGCGCCTCCTCACTGACCGCGGCCTTGCCGTTCTCGCGGTGAGCCGGTCCGGTGCCTCACCCCAGGCGGGTGAGGTGGCCTCGGTCGGCGCCGACCTAGGCGATGACAGCGCGATCGAGACCATCAAGCAGGCTCTGCCGCCGGGAGATCTGGCGATGGCCGTGCACGGCATTGGCCTCCCCGGTTCACCCGGTGTCATGGACGTCGACCCCGCCATGCTCGCCACGGCTGTCGATCTCAAGGCGGGGGGCTTTCTCCGCCTCATCCACGCCGTCGAGGACCGCATCAGCACGCACAGTCGGCTGGTGGCCATCGGCGGACACTTGGGCACCGAGCCGTCCGAGCACGCCCCGCTGGCAGGTGTCGCCAACGCAGCACTCGCCAACCTCGTCCGGCAACTTGTGCGCCCGATCGGTGCCACCGGTGGCACCGTTCATCTCATCGCCCCTGGCCCGTTCGATAGTCCACGCGTCGATGCGCTGATTGCCGCCAAGGCGGCGGGTGAGGGCGTGACCACCGAGGAAATGCGATCGAGAACCCTGGCCGAGTATTCGACGGGCCGCATGCCCCAGGCCACCGACGTCGCCGGAGTGATCGTCGACCTCCTTGCACCGCACGCCGATGCCCAGCATGGGTCGACCCTCTTCCTCGATGCCGGAGCACGCCGCGGGATCTTCTGATCGACCAAGGGGTCGAGTCGCTTCGACGTCGAACCCCAGCAGAGTCATGTCGACGGCCCAGCACCACTAGGAGGACGCGGCGTCCTCCTTCGCGTACTCCTGCAGCATCTCCGCTTCGCGCTGCTTCTTCGGGTAGGCAACCCACACCAGCACGATGGCACCGACGCCGGCGACAATCGCCGCGAGATAGGCCCAATTCGCGCCCGTGAGGAACGACTCTCGCGCAGCCTCGGCGATTTGCGAGGCGTACTGCGGGTACTGCTCTCCGACGGCCTGGGCACTGGTGAAGGACTTCTGCAGGGTGGCCTGGGTCTCCGCCGTGATGGAGGCGGCCTGGGAACTGTCGCTGATCTGTTTCGCAATGGCGGCGGCGTACCCGGCGGTCAGCAGTGAGCCGAGAAGCGCCTGCATGATCGAACCGCCTAGGTCACGCTGCAGGTCCGAGGTGCCCGACGCCATACCCACGTGATCGACCGGGACCGAACTCGTCAGAGCTCGCGAAGCGGGAGCCAACGCGATGCTGACACCTGCGCCCACGAAGGCGTAGGCGATACCCACCTGCCAGTACGGCGTCTGTTCGGTCCACAGGATGAACATCACGACGAAGCCAGCCACCACCAGGGCGGAACCGATGAGCAGTGTGTCTCGAGAGCCCAAACTGTTGACGAGCCGAGCCGCCACCGGAGACATCGCGACCATCATGACGGCAGCGGGTAGCACCGCAAGACCAGCGGACAAACTCGAATACCCCAACACGTCTTGGATGAATTGCTGGCCGACGAACATCGATCCCATGAGCGAGCCGAAGACGATCATGCCGCTGATGGCGGAGATCCAGAACAGTCGCCGCTTGGCATACCGCAGGTCATAGAGCGGATTGGGCGCACGCCGCTGCCGCAGCATGAAGAAGAAGCCCACGACGAGCGAGAGTCCGATGATGATGAGGGAGGGCACAAACGCTCCGGGCGCCGCGATTGCACTCAGACCCAGCACGAGAGCCGCGATCATGAAGACGGACAGGACCCCACCGAGATTGTCGACCGGCTTGGTGGATTCATTGACGTGGGCGGGAACGAACTTCCACACCAGGAGAAGGGCGACCACGGCGGGTGGGACGGCGATGAGGAAGACCGAGCCCCACCAGAACCATTCCAGTAGAGCCCCGGCAATGACCGGGCCAAGGACAGCGCCACCGCTGCCAATGCCTGACCACAGCGCGATGGCGGCGACCCGCTTCCGGCCCGGTCCCCACAGAGCGGTGATCAGCGCAAGCGTCGTCGGGTAAGCCAGGCCCGCCGCAACACCGGTGAATATTCGACCACCGATGAGCACGATCCCATCCGGGGCCCACGCCGACACCGCGCTCGCGGGCAGCGTCAGGATCATGCCGAGCATCAGCATGAGCTTGCGGCCATACCGATCGCCAAGTGCTCCGAGGTAGAGCACCGACATCGCCAAACCCAGGGTGCAACCGACCGCGATGAGGTTGATCTCGGTCTGACCCGCGTCGAGGGCCTTGCCAATATCGGGCAGGGCCACATTGGCGACGCTCAAGTTGAGATTGGCCACGACCGCCCCGAGGATCAGCGCGGTGAGCACGACCCCCGCCTTGGCGGGCACGATCTCGCGGGCTTGGGTGTCCGACGTCGACATGCCGACATCGTGCCAGAGCAGGCGCTAGCGAAAGACGTTCGACCGCATGTCCTTGGCGAGCCGCCGGCCGGCAGCCTGCAGAAGACGACCGAGTCGAGCGGTCATCGGGACGATCTCCTCCGGCGGACCATTGATGGCCAGGGCTGCGACGGCGATACCGCGCGAGTCCAGCACGGGAGCGGCAACTGACGAGACACCGGTCATGGCCTCGCCTGTCGCCGTTGCGTATCCGCGGCGTCGTATGACATCGAGTTTTGCTTGAAAGAGCTTGGGATCGGTGATCGAGAGCTCCGTGGCCCGGGGTAGCCCTGCACCGATACGGCGGCGCGCGAAGTCGGGATCGAATGCGCACAAGGCCTTGCCGTGCGCCGTGAGGTGCCCGGGAAGGCGGCGGTTGAAGTCCGGCAGGGCCTTGACGCTGCGCGTGGTCATCAGGCGCTCGAGTACGAGAGTGTCAACACCTGAGGTGACCGAGAGCTGCACCGTCCAACCCGTCACCTCGCGCAATTCCTCCAGCAGACTGCGCGCACAGCGTCGCAGTTCGGTGCGCGTCACCGCGAGTTGCCCCAGTTCGTAGAGGTGCAGCCCGAGTCGATACTTGCCGGTTCGTGAGTTCTGCTCGCATATGCCTCGCGAGGTCAGCGTCACCAGTTGGCGGTGTGCGGTGCTCTTGGCCACGTCGAGACGCCGACTCACCTCGGTGACACCGAGTTCCTCATCTTCGGCAAAGCAGTCGAGGAGGTCCAGGGCCGCGGCCACAGTCTGCAGACGGCCCGACACCGCTCGCTCGCGCACAGCCTCATGCTAACTATCCGTTCCGACTAGAGGAATCCTTTACCCGGAACGCGGCCAACGCCGTGCAGTTCCACCGTGGAATCCACTGGGCGACGGCAGTAGTCCCCAGGACCCTTCCCGTACGAGCTCGGGGTCGTCGCCAACGAGCACGCCAAGACGCAGGGCCTTGACGTTCCTCTCGGCGGCAGCGTCGAGCCCTTGCAGTAGCAGCGGAAGGCGCCAACTAGTGCGGGGACGAGACGCGAGTTCCGTCCCCGCACTAGTCTCTGCCCCAGTTCCTATCGCACCGTGAAGAGCACGGCCCCGAAGGAGGTCCCGTGAGCCCCATCCTCGAGGTATCCGGGCTGTCCAAGAGATTCGGCAAGGTGGTCACTGCCGAAGATCTGTCCTTCTCGCTCCCTGAGGGCGAGGCGCTGGGCATCGTCGGGCCTAACGGCGCAGGCAAGTCCACGCTTCTGTCCCTCATCACCGGCGTCCTCGATCCCGACGCAGGGACGATCATCTATGCCGGGCGCGACATCACTAGCCTCTCGGCCGGAGCCCGCAGCGAAGCTGGCATCGCCCGCTCGTTCCAGATTCCTCGGCCCTTCGTCGATATGACGGTCTTCGAGAATGCCTACGTCGGCGCGGCATTCGGGGGTGGCAACCACGGCCAAGTCGGCTACGAAGGTGCCGCTCACGCCCTGGAGGTGACAGGACTCACCCACCTTTCCGATGTCCCCGCCGGCCAACTCCGACTACTCGACCGCAAGCGCCTTGAACTTGCACGCGCCCTCGCTACCCAGCCGAAGTTGATCCTGCTTGACGAAATCGCGGGCGGGCTCACTGACAAGGAACTACCGCCCCTCATCGACATGATCGGGAACTTGAAAGATGCGGGAGTCACCATCATTTGGATCGAGCACATCGTTCACGCGCTACTCAAGGTCGTCGATGAACTCATGTGCCTTGCCGAGGGGAAGATCCTCGCGATGGGGGACCCTCAGGAGGTCATGCGCAGCCCGGAGGTGATCGAGGTCTACCTCGGCTCAACCTTCGATCTGGGGGAAGCCTCATGACTTTGCTCTCCATCACGTCCATTGACGTCCACTACGGCGACTTCCAGGCGATCTACTCCCTAGATCTCCACGTCGACGAGGGCGAGACCCTCGCGGTCATCGGGGCCAACGGAGCGGGCAAGTCGACGCTGCTCAAGACCATCGCGGGCTTGCTGCGACCCACATCAGGCGACATCGTCTTTGATGGTCTGAATATTTCGGCAACCCCTCCGTATAGGCGGGTACCACTGGGGATCGCCCTAACCCCCGAGGGGCGCAAGATCTTCCCGAGTCTGACGGTGGAGGAGAACCTCAAGGTTGGGGCTCACGTCAAGCGCCCTGGCCCGTGGACTCTCGCAGCGATCTACGACGCGTTCCCGCTTGTAGCCGATCGCCGCCACCGTCTAGGCGTCAACCTTTCCGGCGGCGAACAGCAAGCGACCGCCATCGCGCGCGCATTGATGAGCAACCCACGACTGCTGCTGCTTGACGAAGTATCCCTCGGGCTCGCGCCGGTCGTGGTCGAGCAGATTTACGACACCCTGCCCGCCATCACCGGCCAGGGGACGACCGTGCTCATCGTGGAGCAGGACGTCAACCTCGCCATGAAATTTGCCGACCGCGTGCAATGTCTGCTCGAGGGAAAATCAGTCCTCGAAGGAGTTCCAGCCGATCTCACGCGCGACCAGATCGCGACCGCCTACTTCGGAATATAGGAGGTATCCATGCAGTGGCTCAACGCCGTCATCCAGGGCATCCTCCTGGGTGGGCTATATGCCCTCCTCGCGGCAGGCCTGTCCCTCATGTTCGGCGTGATGCGGATCGTGAATTTGGCGCACGGCGTGCTCGCCATCGTGGCTGCCTACATCGGCTTCGTGTTCGTCAACAACCTTGGGGTGCCCTGGTACCTCGCGATCATCATCGTGATCCCCATCATGGCTGTCGTCGGCTACGCCTTGCAGTGGGGACTTTTCAACCGGGCCCTCACCAAGGGTGGCTTGGCGCCTTTGCTCGTGGCATTCGGCCTCGCCGTGGTGCTGACACAATTGCTTCAGGAAATCTTCACCGCTGACAACCGACGGATCGACACGGGCACCCTCGCGACCGACAGTATTCAGGTCACGGACACCATCTATTTGGGGCTGCTTCCCGTCATGACGTTCGTCGTCGCGGTCCTGGTGATCGCCGGGCTTCAATTGTTCCTCAACCACACTCCGCTGGGGCGGGCGATGCGCGCTGCCAGCGACGACCCCGACACGGTCAAGTTGATGGGCATCGACAACCGGCAGGTCTACGCGCTATCCACTGCGCTTGCCCTCGCCACGGTCGGACTCGCGGGGCTCTTCATTGGTATGAAGACCCAGTTCAGTCCCACCTATGGCGACCTCGTCCTGATCTTCGCTTTTGAAGCGGTCATCATCGGCGGCCTCGGCTCGCTTTGGGGCACCCTCGCTGGCGGCATGGTGCTCGGGATCGCGCAGGCAGTGGGGGCGCAGATCAATCCCTCCTACGGCCTGTTGATCGGCAATCTCGTCTTCCTCGCCATCCTTGCCTTCCGACCACAGGGCCTCTTCCCGAAGGCGGTGACCACATGAGCATCGCCACCGGCGAGAACGCCCCCACTGGTGTCAAAGTCAAGCGTGCCACCCGATCCTCCTGGGCGGGGCTCGTCGTCCTTGTGCCCATCCTTGTCTTCCTCGCCATGGCCCCGTACGTCTTGGATCGTGGATTGCAGCAGCAGCTCGTCACGCTGTTCGCGCTCATCGTCATGGCGACCATGTGGAACCTGCTCGCGGGCTACGGCGGCATGGTGTCAGTGGGCCAACAGGCCTATATCGGCATCGGCGCCTATGGGCTCATCTATCTCGCGGAGACGCTTGGCATCAATCCGTTCATCTCGGTACCGATCGCCATTGTTATCGCGGGGTTGATCTCGATTCCCATCTCCTTCCTCGCCTTTCGGCTTGTGGGCGGTTACTTCGCGATCGGCACCTGGGTCATTGCCGAAGTCGTCAAGCAGATCACCATGCAGATCGACGCCCTCGGGGCCGGATCCGGGCTGTCGCTGACGGTTCTGAATGAGCTGTCACCCGGAAGACGCATCGCGTACGTGTATTGGCTGGGGCTCATTGCCGTGGTCCTCGCCGTGGGTGTCACGTACTTCATCATGCGCTCGCGCCTCGGCTTGGGATTCACAGCAATCCGCGACGATGCGACTGCCGCGTCGTCTCTAGGCGTTCGTGTCACACGGTCACGACGGATCGTCTTCGTCGTGTCAGCAGTCGGTTGCGCGCTGGCCGGTGCCGTCATCGCAATGAACACGCTTCGAATCACTCCTGAGTCGATCTATTCGGTGAACCTCGCGGCCTTCATGATCTTCATGGTCATCATCGGGGGGCTGGGAACCATCGAAGGCCCCATAGTCGGCGCAATAGTGTTTTTCGCCCTGCAGCAGTGGCTGTCCGAACTTGGCACCTGGTACCTCGTCATCATCGGCGTCCTGGCCATCGTCATTACGCTCTTCCTCCCGCGCGGGATCTGGGGCCTCATCTCCGGCAACGGAAAGATTCGGCTGTTCCCCGTGGGTTATCGGGTGGTGAGCCCTTGGACCGCGCGCCGGGGACTAGGCGAGAAGGAACCCGAGGGCGCCTGATCGGCGGTACATTCAGTCGCCCTTGCCAGCGAACGCGGCCAAAATGTACGGTGAGCGCACGATTGGTCGCTATGCGAACAGATTCCGGGAGCCCTGATGCCCTTCTTCACCTCCATCGAGGACACCCGCCGCCGGCTGGCCACAACCGGCTACCTCGTGGACGAGGAACTGGCCACGGCGGTCTTCCTCGGAGACGCTCTCGGCAAGCCGGTCCTGCTGGAGGGACCTGCCGGCACCGGTAAGACCGAACTCGCGAAGGCGGTGGCCCTGGCTACCGGAGCCCCCCTGGTGCGCCTGCAGTGCTACGAGGGTCTTGACGAGGCGCGAGCCCTGTACGAGTGGAACTACCGCAAGCAACTCCTTCGTATTCAGGCCGCCAACGTCGGCGAAGAGTCCGGTTGGTCCGACCTCCACGATGACATCTTCAGCGAGGAGTTCCTGCTACCGCGCCCTCTGCTCTCCGCGATACGTCAACCCGTCCCGACCATCCTGCTCGTCGACGAGACCGACAAGGCCGATGTCGAGGTTGAAGGACTCCTGCTGGAAGTGCTGAGCGAATTCCAGGTCACCATCCCCGAACTCGGGACTGTCACCGCCGCAAATCATCCGTTCGTCGTGCTGACATCCAACGCCACTCGCGAGCTCTCGGAAGCACTCAAACGTCGCTGTCTTTACGCTCACGTCGATTACCCCGATGCCACGCGCGAACGGGCCATCGTCCTCTCTCGAGTACCGGACATTTCAGATGAACTCGCAACCCAACTCGTGCGCGCAGTTCGCGCCATGCGCGCTATGGAGCTCCGCAAGGCCCCCAGCATTGCCGAAACCATCGACTGGGCGCGCACTATGCAGGTGCTCGGGGTTACCGAACTGACCGAACCCGTCATTGAGCAGACGCTCGGCGTTGTCCTCAAGCACCACAGTGATCGGGAGTTCGCGAGCCAGCAACTGGGCCTGCGAGGCGGCTCGTGAGCGAGGCATTTCTCGTGGGCGGGGTGCGCACCCCCGTCGGCAAGTACGGCGGAGTTCTTGCCGACGTCCGACCCGATGATCTCGCGGCTCACGTCGTGGGCGAGGCCGTCAGCCGGAGCGAGATTGATCCTCGTGCCATTGACGACGTTGTCTTGGGTGCCGCCAATCAAGCCGGCGAGGACAACCGAAATGTTGCACGCATGGCGGCACTCCTCGCGGGACTCCCCGATCACGTTCCGGGCTATACCGTCAATCGCCTCTGCGCGTCAGGACTGCAAGCCATTGCGAGTGCCGCGCAGGCCGTACGCAGCGGAGACGCCCACCTCGTAGTGGCTGGTGGCGCGGAGTCGATGACCCGAGCCCCGTGGGTCACCGCCAAGCCCTCCCGGGCGTGGGCCAAACCAACCGACTCTTTCGACACAGCCCTGGGCTGGCGCCTCACCAATCCGCGCCTGGTACCTCTGGACGAGGGAGACGCGACCTTGAGTCTCGGCGCCTGCACCGAGAAGCTGGCCCGCCGCTACCGGGTGACACGCGAGGAGGCCGACGCATACGCCGAGCGATCCCAGCGGCTCGCCGCGCAGGCGTGGGAACGGGGCGATTTCGCCGCCGAGGTGGTTGGCATCAGCACATCTGCGGGAACCGTCGACCGGGACGAGACAGTACGGCCCGACACCACTGTGGAGTCCCTGAGCCGCCTCGCCCCCGCCTTTGATCCCCAGGGCGTTTGCACGGCCGGCAACTCCTCCCCTCTGTCCGACGGCGCGGCGGCCCTCATCGTGGCGTCCAGCGCTGCTGTCGACGATCACTCGCTCACCCCTCGGGCGCGGGTTCTCAGCTTCGCTGTTGCGGGCGTGGCCCCGAGCCTCTTCGGCATCGGACCGGTTCCGGCGATCCGACGGGCGCTTGACACTGCCGGGCTGACCCTGGCGGACATGGACGCGATCGAGATTAATGAGGCATTTGCCGCGCAGGTCCTGTCGTGCGCCACCGAATTGGACATCAACCATGAGCGTCTCAATCCAACCGGTGGTGCCATCGCGCTGGGCCATCCCCTGGGATCCAGCGGTGCGCGCATCATGGTGACGATGCTCGGACACCTTGAGCGGACCGGCGGCCGCTACGGAGTGGCATCACTGTGCATTGGTGTCGGTCAGGGCGCCGCCATGGTCGTCGAACTTCTCTAGCAATCGGCAAGACGTGGGCTAGACGATCTGAGTCACCGCAGAGATCAGTTGGCGGATAGTCGAAACCTCGAAGAAGTCGGTGCACTGGTTGCCATACTCGGTTGCGCAAGAGTCCAGGGTGTCCCAGTCATGGCGCGGCTCGGGGTTAAGCCAGTAAAGGCGACGGGCTCGGTGGTGAAGTTCGTGGAGCTCCGCAACCGCCGACTCGCGTCGATGTGAGCGCGTGTCTCCCGCCACAATCACCGTGGTCTTGTTCGTCACACTGTCGCCCCAGTTGTGCAGGAAGGTGGAGAGGACTCGTCGGTAGTCGCTTCGGCCGTCCCCCGCGACAAGTCCACGACGTCCCAAGAGCTGACGCGGGTCAAGGACTCCGGGTGAGGAGTCCAAGATGTCGGTGATCTCAACGATCCCATCAACGAAGACAAATGACCGCACCCGTCGAAACTCCTGGTGGACGGCGTGCAACAGCATGAGCGTGAATGGCGCAAACTCAGCTGTCGACCCGGAAACGTCGCACAGGACGATGAGGTCGGGTTTCGTCGGTCGCCGGCGGCGCAGGACGGGCTGAAGGGGAACTCCGCCGGTCCCCATGGAGGCACGGATCGTGCGCCGCATGTCGAGGCCGGATGTCGACCGTCGACGCCGGATGCCGAGGCGTGTGGCGAGTCGGCGCGCGAGCGGGCGCATGGCCAAGCGCATGGCCGCGAGTTCATCGGGCCCGGCCAGGAGAAGCGGGCGATCCTCCGGGTCCTGCAAGCTCTGACGCGTATCGATAGCGGTGTCGCGCAGCCGACCTGCAATGAGCCGTTCCATGCGTTCCTTCATCGAGTCGATCAACATGGTCGCCTCGGCTGCGTTCACTGCTCGGTCTAGCGACGTCGCGTCATCGTCGCCCTCGAGGAATCTCTGGTATAGCGCCGGAAGATTCATACGACGCAACGTCCGCTGCGTGTGATGACCGACCGAGGAAGTGTTCTTCTCCGTGCCCGCGTATCTCTCGACGGCTTCGTCTAGAAGCGAGTCGATTTGGCTCAGGTCGCCATCACGCATAGCGCGGACGAGGTCGTCCATCAACTGTTCGTCGCCGGCCTCCCCGCGGTTGGACAGAACACCGTCGCTCCCTTGGCGCCCGTCGCGGGCGGCCACGAATACGGCGTTGAACGAACGCTCGAAGAGCACCTCGTGGGACGTGTCCTTGACCAGGGCCGCCTTCAGTGCGGTGCGCACCTCGTGGCGGTTGTCGAGTCCAACGGCGGCGAGTGAGGCGACGGCGTCCATCACCTCACTCGTAGAAACGGGAAGACCTCCTCCACGCAGGCGACTCGCCAACTCCACAACGGCTGCCGGAAGGCCCTCGATCGGAGGAATTGTTGCGAGCGCCACCGCGACAGCCTAGCCTTTCGACCTCCTACCGCCGAGCCACCGCGAGGATGTGCATGACCGAGACCCTCATGGACCTTGCCGTCATGCTCCGGCGCGACGCGGACGAGAGCGAACGCCATCACATGGCGGTCCTGGCCGGTCGGCTCGGCTACATTGCCGTGCACATTCCTGCCGACTCGAACGTCCCTGTGACCGCAGAGGAGATGGCGCGGCTCGTCGACGCAGCCGCCCCCGCCATGGTCGTCGTGGACGATGGCACCGCCACAGTGGGGATGGTCCGCGGCCGCGATCTCGACGCGGTACGTGCCGCCCGGACGGTCCTCGACGGTAGCGAGGATACCCGCCCCCTCATCGTGGCACTGCCGCTGTCGATCGGCCGAACTGTCAATGAGGCCACCGCCCGGGCCGATCGCGATCCGCGATTTGTTGGTGATCAAGATCCCCGCAGGACTGGAATCTTCGGCACCTTCGAGCAGGCGCAGCAGGACATGCTCGATCTCGCCCACGCCGGAGCCGAAGTCGTCCTGGTCACCGTTCCGCACGAGACCGATATCGCTGACGTGCTGGCTCAGGTCAAGGCACTCGTCGTCGGCGCCACTCCGACGCTCTTCCGCCGCTAATCCGCCGAAGGGCTACCGCTGGCGCACGAGCAGATCCTGATTGATCTCCGCCGCGCACTCGAGAAGTCGGGGTAGGAACTCCTCCCGCAACGTTGCCATGGACACGCGTGCCGCGTGGGCGGACGTGTTGACAGCAGCGATCACACGGCCAGAGCCGTCACGAAGGGGCACCGCGACTGAGCGCACCCCGTCTTCGAGTTCCTGGTCCAGCAGGCACCAGCCCTGGTCCCGTACCTCGCTCAGGATTGCGCGTAGCGAGGCAAGGGACGTCACCGTTTGCGCGGTACGGGGTTCTAGTTGGACGGTGCTCAGGTACTCCTCCAGCGAGGTCTCGTCCAACGAACTGAGTAGCACTCGCCCCATGGATGTGCAGTGTGCCGGCAGTCGGGTGCCCACCGACAGACCGATCGTCATGATGCGGTTGGTCGATGCACGGGCGACGTAGACAATGTCGTCGCCATCGAGCACAGAGGCAGAACATGACTCATGCAACTCACCGGCAAGATCCTCGAGGTGCTCCTGTGCGATCTCCGACACGGAAAAGGACGAGAGGTAGGCGTAGCCCAGATTCAGCACACTGGGCCTGAGGGAGAAAAGTCGACCATCTGAGGTGACGTAGCCGAGCCATTCCAAGGTGATGAGAAAGCGGCGAGCCGCCGCCCGAGTCATGCCGGTCTCCCTGGCGACTTCTGACAGGGTCAATCGCGGGCGGTCCTGGGTGAAGGCGCGAATGACGGAGAGGCCCCGTTCCAGAGACTGGACGAATTCCGGTGGACGCTGCTCAGTCGACCCCACCCCCGGATCGTAGCGGGAAGTGCGCATAGCGAACACCCAGTCGATCATCGAACACTTTCCCGCCGAAGCCCCTTGACGCCACCGGTCACTCCCCTACGATGCGTTCTAAGCGCGAACGAAAGTTCGTATAGCGCACACGGAGGCAGCAGCAGATGGGCAATCCAACCAAGGGGGGCGGCGTTGAGCACGCCTCCTATACGACGAAGTTCGGGTCCTTGGCGTCCTTCGACAAAGGTGGCGTGGACCTCATCAATGATGACGCACGCCATTACGCCTTCTCGAACATCTTCGAGGTAGCGAGCAAGTCACAGCCGTGGGAAAAGGTCGCGGTCGCGAAGAACTTTGAGTATGTGCTCGAGGTGGTCCGAGCCGAGGGTACGTCACCATGGAGCACGGCGGCGCACGATCAGTTCGCCGTGTGCATGGACGGGGCCATCACAGTCGAACTCGTGAAGCTCGCTGACTCTCCCTTGGCTGACGACGCCGAGGGATCGGTCACTTTGGGCGGTGAGCCGGAGGGTGCGCGAATGGGCAAGATCCATCTGCGCCACGGTCACCAAGCGCTGCTTCCCGCGGGGTCTGCCTACCGTTTCGTGACTGCACATCCCAGCGTGCTCATGATCCAGACCATCGCCGGCCCCGAAACCCAGTTCCGCTGGGCCGAAATCTGCCAAACCGTCTGAGACCAACAGGAGATTCCATGACCGCCACCAACATTCAGGTCACCACGTCCGATAGCGTCAATCAGGACGGTTACCACGCCTTCACCCTCGGCGAGTTCGAATTCCGCCGCGACGAATACTTCGTATACATCTCGTGGCCCACTGGGCAACACATGATGAGCATCGACTCATTTCTCCGGGCACTGCAGCGCGACGTTGCCTGGGACTTCTTCTACGGCATCGTGAACTTCGATGGCGTCTTCGGCACCGTCAATCACTACGGAACGGTCGACATCTTTGCGGGTCGCTACAACGACGCCTACCGCAAGGCCGAACTCGACTACAGCGAAAATCACGAGACTCCGGTCATCCGCGAGGCCTTCAAGTCGATCCTCGCCGACTGGACCAACGCGACCTTCGATCCCTTCGCGAGCCCCCATGAGACGGGCGCCGCGTGGGGAGTCAAGAACGGTGACAACATCTCCGCCATCACGCGCCGCCGAGTCGCTGCCAACCGCATGGTGGCTGTGCCCGGCGACGAGCAAATCCGTACCGACGAGTCAGGCTTTCCGGTCAATCGCCACTTCAAGGACGTCGACCAAGGCGAGCCGATCCTCGAGCCTGAGCCCGGCTTTGAGGATGAGGTCGTGGCGTTCAGCCTGTTCGCCTACCTGTCCCGCTCGGACGTTACCTGGAATCCCTCGGTGGTCAGTGCCTGCAAAGATTCGCTCTTTTGCCCCACGACCGAGGAATACATCCTGCCCATCATTCACGGCAATGATCGAGTCGAGTGGTTCGTGCAATTGTCAGACCAGATCACATGGGACGTCGAGGACCGCGACACCGGTGCCGTGCGATCCCGCGTGACCATGAAGGCTGGAGACGTCTGCGCCATGCCCGCCGACATCCGACACCAGGGCTACTCACCGAAGCGGTCCATGCTGCTGGTGTGGGAGAACAACTCGAGCAAGATCCCTGAGCTCATCGCCAGTGGTCAAGCTCCGACCTACCCCGTCGAGTTCTAGACCCTCACCCCGCCAACGCTGCTGTGTCCCCCGGGCACGGCCGAATAGCAACGAATGGGATCAACCCATGCAGACGCAGCTTTTCATCGGCGGCGAGTTTGTCGACGCTGAGGACGGTGGCCGCCTCGAGGTCCTCGACCCTCACGACTGCTCTCTCCTCGCCAACGTCGCCGAGGCCAAGGCCACCGACGTGGACCGAGCCGTCGAGGCGGCTCGGGAGGCGAGCCCCGCTTGGCAGCGGATGGCTGCCGCCGATCGCGGCCGACTGCTACTGCGCCTCGCCGATGCCATCGAGGCGGATGCCGAGAACCTCGCCCTCCTGGAAACACGCGACACCGGACATCCCCTTCGGGACACGAGAAACCTGGATGTGCCGCGCACCGCGGCCACGTTCCGCTACTTCGGGGGCATGGCGGATAAGTTCCAGGGTTCGGTCGTTCCGGTAGAGCCCGGCTTTCTGGACTATGTCACTCCCGAACCCCTCGGCGTCGTTGGCCAAATCGTGCCATGGAACTTCCCCGTCATGTTCTGCAGCTGGAAGATGGCCCCGGCACTCGCGGCGGGCAACACCATTGTCCTTAAGCCAGCGGAGATCACACCGATGAGCGCACTGCGGATCGGCGAACTCATGGCCGAAGTGGGCTTCCCAGCCGGTGTTGTCAACATCGTTCCCGGCTACGGACACTCGGCGGGGCAACGTATCGTTGAGCACCCTGATATCGCCAAGGTGTCCTTCACCGGCAGCACCACCGTCGGCAAGAAGGTGGCCCAAGGTGCCGCTGAGACGCTCAAGCAGGTCCATCTCGAGCTCGGCGGCAAGGGCGCCAATATCGTCTTCAGTGACGCCAACATCCCCGCTGCAGTCGGTGGGACGGCCTTCGGCATCTTCCACAACCAGGGCCAAGCCTGTATCGCTGCGTCCCGGCTCATCATTCACGAAGCGATCGCCGAGGAGTTTCTCGAGCGTTTCGTCACCCTCGCTCAAAGCATCAAGGTGGGCGACCCCAAGGATCCGGCCACAGAAATGGGCCCACTGACATCGACGCTGCACCGCGATCGAGTGCTCACCTACGTCGACAAGGCACGCCACGACGGAGGCACGGTACTCACTGGCGGCCAAGCGCCCACTGATCCCGGACTCGCCCAGGGCTGCTATGTGGAACCGACGGTGGTGGCAATCTCCCCCGACGCTGAGGTCGCCTGCGAAGAGGTGTTCGGCCCCTTCATGACGGTGCACACCTTCTCGACCGACGACGAGGCCCTCGCCATTGCTAATGCGGTCGACTATGGCTTGGGCGGTGGGCTGTGGACCACCAACCTCAGTCGTGCGCATCGCGTGGCACGCGAACTGCGGGCCGGCATGGTGTGGATCAACTCCTACAAGCGAGTCAATCCCGGATCGCCGTTCGGTGGCGTTGGTTCGTCCGGCTACGGACGAGAAATGGGCTTTGAGGCCATGCGTGAATACACCGACCCGAAGGCGATCTGGGTGAACGTCGACGCCCAGATTCCGCCCTTCTACCCGAGGGGCTAGCCATGGCTGCCATCATCAGTCTCAGCGAAGCTGTGGCCGAGCATGTCCGCGACGGCGACACTGTCGCTCTAGAAGGTTTCACTCATCTCATTCCTTATGCCGCCGGACACGAGATCATTCGTCAAGGCCGCACCAACCTCACGCTTGCGCGCATGACCCCCGACGTCATCTACGACCAGTTGATAGGCGTCGGAGCCGCACGTAAACTCATTTTTTCGTGGGGCGGCAACCCCGGCGTTGGTTCGCTGCATCGCTTCCGCGACGCTGTCGAGAACGGCTGGCCTGAGCCACTCGAAATCGAGGAGCACAGCCACGCCGGCATGGCCGCCCGTTACGTGGCGGGAGCGAGCGGCCTACCCTTCGGGGTTCTGCGGGGCTACACGGGCACAGAATTGCCCGAACACACCGACACCATCGCACCCGTCGAGTGCCCCTTTACCGGCGAACGACTCACGGCGGTGCCAGCGCTGACGCCGGATGTCTCCATCATTCACGCACAGCAGGCAGACCGGACGGGCAATGTGGGACTGTGGGGCATCCAGGGCGTCCAAAAGGAAGCAATTCTCGCCGGGCGACGCAGCATCGTGACCGTCGAGGAGGTCGTCGACCATCTCGATCCACGGGTAACCGTGGTGCTGCCTTCCTGGGTGGTCAGTGCAGTCGCCCCGGTGACTCATGGGGCCCATCCCTCGTATGCGCACGGCTACTACGACCGCGACAACACCTTCTATCGAGACTGGGATGTCATCAGCCGGGACCGGGGACAGTTCACGTGCTGGATTGACAAGCACATCCGGAGTACCGCGACGTTCGACGAGCACCTTGCCCTCGTGCGTGGCCAAGCAGCGGTGATGTCATGACCGCGACGGTGCCCGTTCCCGCGCTTGAGGCGACCACGGACGAGATCATGACCGTGGTAGCCGCGCGCGAACTCACCGACGGGGTGGTCTGCTTCGTCGGCATCGGCCTGCCGAGCACCGCGGCGAACCTCGCCCGCCACATGCACGCCCCGCGTGCCGTCCTCATCTACGAGTCGGGCACGATCGGCGCAAAGCCCACCAAGCCCCCACTCTCCATCGGTGACGGTGAACTGGCCGAGACCGCCGACTGTGTCGTGTCCGTCCCGGAAATTTTCTCCTACTGGCTCCAGGCCGGCCGCGTCGATGTCGGATTCCTCGGCGCCGCCCAGGTGGATCGTTACGGCAACATCAATACGACGGTGGTGGGCGACTACGACAATCCGACAGTGCGCCTGCCCGGCGCGGGGGGCGCTCCTGAGATCGCCGCGAGCGCGCAGCAGACCTTCCTTCTCCTGCGGCAGACGCCCCGCTCCTTCGTGCCATCACTCGACTTCCGCACGAGCGTGGGTCACGCCGAGGGTGGATCCTCCCGACAGCAGCTCGGTATGCAAGGTCGAGGCCCGACGGTCATCATCACGGATATCGGCGTACTTCGCCCAGACCCCACCTCCGGCGAGTTCATTCTCACCGCCGTACACCCGGGACGAACGGTGGAGGAGGCGGTTGCCGCGACCGGGTGGCCGCTACGTGTCGCGCCGAACCTCGTCGAGACCGTCCCCCCCACGCTCGAGGAACTCGACGTGCTGAGATCGCTGACGGAGTCCTGATGGTCGACTCCTTTGTTCACGAAGTTCCCGCTGCCCGCGTCGTCTTCGCCAACGGTGCAATCGGCGAGGTAGGTGCAGAGTTGGATCGCCTCGGAGGCAGGCATGCTCTCCTGATCGCGGGAGGACCCGAGGCCGAGTACGCCGACCGAATCGCCCAGGACCTCGGTCCAGCCATCGCCGCGCGCTTCTCCGACGTGGTCATGCACGTTCCGGTCGAGATCGCATCCCACGCCACCGCCGCGGCCCGGGATGCCGGCGCCGATGCCATCATTTCGCTCGGCGGTGGTTCTTCCACCGGAGTCGCCAAGGCCATCGCGCTAGAGACCGGACTCCCCATCCTCGCTGTGCCGACGACCTATGCGGGCTCCGAAATGACGAACATCTGGGGCCTCACGGAGGGCCGACGCAAGACCACAGGTCGCGATCCCCGAGTGCTTCCACGCACGGTCATCTACGACCCCGAACTCACGGTCAGCCTTCCCCTGGACATTGCCGTGGCCAGCGGTATGAACGCCATCGCGCACCTCGTTGAGGGCCTTTACGCCCCGGGCATATCACCCGTCATGGCGCTTCAGGCCGAAGAGGGCATCCGAGCACTCGCGAGTGCGCTGCCTCGTCTGGCCGCGAATCCCGGTGATCTCACAGCTCGAGGGGACGCCCTGTATGGCGCGTGGCTCGCGGGATGGACGCTCGGTACCACGGGTATGGGGATTCACCACAAGATCTGCCACACCCTTGGCGGCACGTACAACCTGCCCCACGCCCCGTCGCATTCGGCCGTGATCGCGTACGCGACGGACTTCAATGCGGGGCACGCACCCGCCGCCATGGCCGCGATTACGCGGGCCCTCAACGCCGGGGGGATCCCCTGCGATAACCCAGCACAGGGCATCTGGGACCTCGCGGATCGCATTGGGGCGCCTCTATCTCTCCAGGCTCTTGGCTTCGAACTTGGAAGCATTGATGAGGCAACAGCCATCGTGGTTGACGCCCAACCCACAAACCCCCGTCCGGTCGAATCGGACGGAGTTCGTGCGCTGCTGATCGCGGCGTATGAAGGAACCAGGCCCGGGGCTTTGGTTTCAACGGAAGCCCTCAGCGGGTAGACATGACCCTTCACGAAGGAGTGCACATGAAGATCGCTCGATCAGCCGGGGTTGTTGCTGCCGTAGCAGCCCTGGGCCTCGTCGCCGCTGGCTGCGGGAGCAGCCTAGACGGCGAATCGTCTAGTAGTAGCTCATCCTCGTCCGAGAGTTCGAGTTCAAGTTCGTCCTCGAGTTCCGAGCAACCCACCGAGGAGCCCGCCCCCACGGGCACCTTGAAGATCGGTTTCGTATCACCACAGACCGGACCCCTCGCCGGTTTCGGTGAGGCGGACCAGTACGCAATCGATGCGATGACGGCATACTTCGCCGCCAATCCCATCGTTGCGGGCGGCACCACCTACAACGTCGAGATCATCACCAAGGACGCTCAATCCGATTCGAAACGAGCCGGTGACCTCGCCGCCGAACTCATCAATAGCGACGGTGTTGACATCGTTCTGGCCCAAGGCACGCCGGATATCGTCAACCCGGTTGCCGACCAGTGCGAGGCCAACGCCACGCCATGTATCACCACGGTCGCGCCGTGGCAGCCCTACTTCATCGGTCGCGGCGGCGTTCCGGGGGAGACGTCCTTCAACTGGACCTACCACTTCTTCTGGGGTCTCGAGGACGTCGCGGGCACGTATGTCGACATGTGGAACCAACTCGACACCAACAAGATGGTCGGCGGGCTGTTCCCCAACGACCCCGACGGCGAGGCTTGGGGAGCCAACTTCCCGGCCTTGACCGAGGCCGACGGCTACACGATCGACAATCCCGGCCTCTACCCCAATGGGACGCAGGACTTCTCGGCTCAGATCTCCGCCTATAAGGCCAACGACGACCAGATCCTGACCGGCGTTCCGATCCCGCCGGACTTCACCACCTTCTGGACGCAGGCCAAGCAGCAGGGCTACAACCCGAAGATCGCCACCATTGGCAAGGCCCTTCTGTTCCCATCCTCCGTTGAGGCGCTGGGGGATATCGCCAACAACCTCGGCACTGAGGTGTGGTGGACCCCGACGTACCCGTTCAGCTCATCGCTGACAGGCCAATCGGCGGCTGAATTGGCCCAGGCTTACACCGATTCAACCGGCAAGCAATGGACGCAGCCGCTGGGATTTGCGGAGGCTCTCTTCGAGGTGACCGCAGCCGCCGTCGTGGCTGCTGGATCCAACGACAAGCAGGCGATCGCGGATGCAATGAAGACACTCAAGGTGAGCACCATCGTGGGCGACCTTGACTGGACCGCGGGACCTGTACCGAACGTGGCTAAGACACCGATCGCTGGTGGCCAATGGCGCCTCAGCGACGGAGACTTCCCCTTCGAGTTGGTGATCGTGTCCAACAAGTTGAACCCGATCATCCCGACGGGCGGAACTGTCGAGGCAATGAAGTAGGAAGGTGAGTGGGGCCGGTGGGTTAATCGTGCCCACCGGTCCCACGCCTTCATCCGGGGAAGTGAACATGCGCGAATCCGAAACGGGAGAGTGACCATGCCGATGAATGAGCTGGAGTTGACCGATGAGGTCCTTCGTCGGCTCGACGAAACGCCCGATCCCCGTCTGCGCGAAGTCATGCAGGCCCTCGTACGGCATCTGCACGCGTTTGCCCGCGAGGTGCGGCTTACGGACGAGGAGTGGATGACAGGTATCCGATACCTCACCGCCACAGGGCACAAGTGCGACGAGGTCCGCCAGGAGTTCATTTTGCTCTCCGACACGCTGGGCCTGTCCTCTCTCGTCGACCTGATAAACCATGCCAGCGACAATCCGGTCGCCACCGAACCAACAATCATGGGCCCCTTCTACGTGCCCGACTCACCATGGCGCGAGATGGGTGCATCCATCGTCGAATTTGACGACGGCGGGGAGCCCACGGTGGTGACCGGCGTGGTGCGTGACACGGAAGGTGCCCCTATCGCGGACGCGGTCCTGGACGTGTGGCATAACGCGGCCAACGGCTTTTACGCCGTTCAACAACCTGAGGAGCAGCCAGCCACGAATCTGCGCGGACGCTTCCGAACTGGTGATGACGGCCACTACTCGTTCCACACGGTGCGCCCTGTGCCGTATCCGATCCCGAATGACGGCCCCGTTGGGCGCCTCCTTCGGGACACCGGCCGCCACGAGTGGCGGGCTGCCCACCTTCACATGAAGGTCACGGCTGACGGCTTTACCCCTCTGAACACACACATCTTCGACCGGGAGAGCGACTACCTGGAGAGCGATACCGTGTTCGGTGTCAAGGGTTCGCTCATCGCCGACTTCACTCCCGGACCCGATGGCGTTCTGGTGTGCGAGACCGACATCGTCCTCGCGCGTTCAGGAGTGTGACGGCCACGTCGGCTACGACGTAATGTCCTTGTGGTCAAAGCGCAGGGTCGCCGCGGCCACCATCACCGCGAAGAACACCACGGCGTACGCGCCGCCGATCGCCATGTCACTCCACACGATCGGGTCACCCAGCGCGGCGGTCCAGGCATCGCCGTAGTGACCGGGCAGGAGTCGTCGCAGATCACCAAGCGCCTCCAGCGCGTCGACGATGTTGAGCACGATCACCAACACCACCGCCGCACCGACAGCCCCGAGTGGAACGTCGGTCAGGACACTGGCAAGGAACGCAATGCCGGCCGGGATGAGCAGCATCAATCCGATGTAGGCCGCCACGATGCCCAGACGCGCCCACGAGTCGGTTGCGCTAAAGGTACCCCCGAACGGACTGGTCAGCGCCGAGCCACCGAACGCCGCCCACCCGATGAGTAGCGACGCCACGATGAGGACCAGCAGGGTCAGAGCCGTGAGGATCAGTCCGACGATGACCTTGGCGCGTAGCAGCCGTCGACGGGGTACCGGGGCCGCTAGTAAGTAGCGCAGCGTGGACCACGACGCCTCACTCGCCACCGAGTGAGACACCCTGGGCCAGGCGAAGAATCACGATCAGGATTGCTCCCCACCAGCCGCCCTGCTCATAGGTGGGCAAAATGCCGATAAGGCCTGTTGCCACACCCATCAGGGTGATGGTGATGATCAAGGTGGTGCGACGACCGACCCGGTCACCAATGTGGCCAAAGAGA
>JALQUH010000047.1 GCA_023263845.1 Candidatus Nanopelagicales bacterium
ATGTCGCGGAACTGGCGGCGCACCTCGAAGATGATCGCGCCGGCGGCACGCGAGACCGCGTTGATCGCCAGAGCCGAGAAGAGGAACACGACCGAGGCACCGATGATCAGGCCGACGAGGTTCGCCGGGTTGGCGACATCGAGGATGCCCGAGTACTGCAACAGATCCGCGAGGGACTTGATCGAGCCCTGCGCCGCCTCGCCCGCCTGCGCGGTCGCACCGACGACGGCGTCTCGGAACGAGCCGAACAGCGCGGTCGCGGCCAGTACCGCGGTCGCGATGGCGATGCCCTTGGTGATGGCCTTGGTGGAGTTGCCGACAGCGTCAAGGCGCGTCAACACCGCGGCGCCGTCGCCCTCGACATCGCCGGACATCTCTGCGATGCCCTGGGCGTTGTCGGAGACCGGGCCGAAGGTGTCCATCGACACGATCACGCCGACCGTGGTGAGCAGGCCGGTGCCGGCGAGCGCGATAGCGAAGAGGCCGAGGATGACAACACCGCCACCGAGCAGGTACGCGCCGTACACGGCCGCGCCGATGACGAGCGCGGAGTAGACCGCCGACTCCAGGCCGATCGAGATACCGGCGAGGATGACGGTCGCCGAACCGGTCAGCGAGCTCTTCGCGACGTCGTCGACGGGACGACGATCGGTCTCGGTGAAGTACGCCGTGAGCTGCTGGATCACCGCAGCCAGCACGATGCCGATGATCACGGCCGCGATGACATAGACGCGCGGGTTGAGCGGGTTGCCCTCGCCCAGGGTCTCGGCCGCGAGGCCGCCGATCGAGGTGATCTCGGCCCAGGAGTTCGGGACAAACACGAAGACGGCCACGAGCACAAGGAGCGCGGAGATGACAGCGGAGATGAAGAAGCCGCGGTTGATGGCGCTCATACCGGAGCGATCGGTGGCGCGCGGGGAGACCGCGAAGATGCCGATGACCGCGGTGACGACACCGATGGCCGGGATCACGAGCGGAAGCACCAGGCCAAGCTCGCCGAACGCAGCCTTGCCCAGGATCAGCGCGGCAACGAGCGTCACGGCGTAGGACTCAAAGAGGTCGGCCGCCATCCCTGCGCAGTCACCGACGTTGTCACCGACGTTGTCGGCGATGGTGGCCGCGTTGCGGGGATCATCCTCAGGGATGCCCTGCTCGACCTTGCCCACCAGGTCGGCGCCGACGTCCGCCGCCTTGGTGAAGATGCCGCCACCGACACGCATGAACATGGCAAGCAGTGCGGCGCCGAAGCCGAAGCCTTCCAGGACCTTGGGAGCCTCACCCGCGTATACGAGGACGACGATGGCCGCACCGAGCAGACCGAGGCCCACCGTGAACATCCCCGCCACGCCACCGGTACGGAAGGCGATGCGCATCGCCTTCTGCTCACCGGACTCGTTGGCGGCGGCAGCGACGCGCACATTGCCGCGCACCGCGAGCCACATGCCCAGGTAGCCGGTGATCGCGGAGAAGACCGCTCCGACGAGGAAGAAGATGGATCGGCCAATGCGCTCACTCGTCGTTTCGGCCGGGAGGACGAAGAGGACGAAGAACACGATGACGGCGAAGATGCCGAGTGTCTTGAACTGACGGCTCAGGTAGGCGGCAGCGCCCTCCTGGACCGCAGCGGCAATCTCCTGCATCTTCGGCGTGCCCTCGCTGGCGCTCAGCACCTCGCGGACGAGGATGAAGGCGACGAGCAGGGCGAGAATGGCGATCACGGCGACGATGCCGACCGTGACCATATTGGTCCCGGCAAGCTCGATCGCTCCTGTTTCGGTGGGCATGGGTCTCCTGGCTATGCGTCGGGGCCGTGTAAGAGGCTGAAACTCCGCGGAATCTTACGCACGAGCCGAAACCCGCCTCGTCGGACCCCTCAGGAAGGATGGGCGGCGATGGATGCCGAGGACCTGCCGCCCGCCCTTCGGGGACGGGCTGCCGCGTCCCTGCGCCATGTCCGGTCCCTTCCGGCAAGGCCCGGGCAGACCGACCCCTGGCCAGCGACCACTCCCCCCGCGTTGATCGCAGCGCTCGGCCGCCGGGGCATCACCGCCCCGTGGCGCCATCAGGTCCAGGCCGACCTGGCCGCACAGGCGAAACACAACGTCGTCGTGGCCACGGGCACTGCCTCGGGCAAGACCCTGGCCATGTGGCTGCCGGCCCTCAGCGCCATCCTCACCGAGCCTGAATCGACCGTGCTGTATCTCGCGCCAACCAAGGCCCTCGCCCACGATCAGGCCAACGCGTTGGAGTCGCTGTCACTGGACGGACTACGCGCGTCGACGTACGACGGCGACACACCACCGGATGAGCGCGGCTGGGTGCGCGCTCACGCCAACTTCGTGCTCAGCAATCCCGATCTGGTGCATCGATCGATGCTGCCGCGGCATACGTCGTGGTCACGCTTCCTGCGCAACCTTCGCTTCATCCTCATTGACGAGGCACACCACTATCGAGGGCTGTTCGGCTCCCACGTCGCCCTCGTACTGCGCCGCCTTCGTCGCATGGCGGCCGAGGTGGGCGCTGATCCACTGGTCGTTGCCGCATCCGCGACGATGGCGGCACCGCAGGAGTCGGTCGCGAGACTGATTGGCGCGCCCGTCACCGCCGTCACCACCGATTGGTCCGCACACGGGGCCGTCACAGCGGCACTGTGGGAACCCCCCGAGGCGGTGGGCATCGCCCACTATGACCCCGACCTGCCGAAGCCTCGGCGGTCGTCCCTCGCCGAGACCGCTGACCTCCTCGCCGACCTGACGTGCGACA
>JALQUH010000078.1 GCA_023263845.1 Candidatus Nanopelagicales bacterium
CCCGGCCAGATGGTCGTCAGGTCGTAGTCGGCAGCACGACTGGCCAGCACTTGGGCCGCTAGGTGACCGGTCTCCAGTCCGTAGTCGATGCCCTCGCCGTTGAGCGGATTGACGCAACCGGCAGCATCGCCGACGAGCAACCAGTTCGGTCCCGCAACACCGCTCACCGCGCCACCCATCGGCAGCAGAGCGGACCACGGCGCGCGCACGTCACCCTTGAGTTGCCACTCCTCACGCTGGGAGTTGGTGTAGTGGTCGAGCAGTGACCGCAGATTGATATCCGCGGGCCGCTTGGCCATGGCCAGCGTGCCGACGCCGATATTCACCTCGCCGTCGCCGAGCGGGAAGATCCAGCCGTAGCCGCTGAGAATTCTGTCGTCGGTGCCGCGCAGCTCGAGGTGCGAGGAAATCCACTCGTCGTCGCTGCGCTCCGATGCGATGTAGCCGCGGGCCGCTACGCCGTACGCCGTGTCCCGGTGCCACTCGCGGCCGAGCATGCGACCGAGTTGGGAGCGAGCACCGTCGGCGACCACAAGACGGCGACAGGTGATCGTGAGAGGACCGTCCGGTGTCGTGGCCGTGATGGCGGTAACGCGACCGCTCGCGTCACGGTCGACGCCGCGGGCGCGCGCCGCCTCCAGGGTGCGCGCGCCAGAATCGATGGCCACCTGGCGGATCGCGGCATCGAGGGCCAGGCGAGGAGCCGCGCTGCCGTGATCGGGCAGGGAGCCCCCGGGCCAGGGCAGGTAGAGCAGTTGCCCAAATCCAGCAGCCCTCAGCCCGCGGTTACGGGGGCGATCACCGAGCCAGTCCGCCAATCCGAGGGCATCGATTTCGGCGACCGCACGCGGGGTGAGCCCGTCACCGCAGGGCTTGTCCCGCGGAAATGCCTCGGCGTCCATGAGCACCGTGTCCAGCCCGGCGCGCGCGGACCAGGCCGCGGCAGCCGAGCCGGCCGGCCCAGCTCCTACGACGAGGACGTCGGCATCGATGTCGGCAGGCACTGGCCTATCGTGCCGGGCTCACGTCCAGCGTGCGAATCGAGGGGTCGGCCATGCAAACGCCGACCCGCTGGCGCTCTGCCCGGGGGGTGGGCGGCGCGAGCGGGTCGGCGTCGGCACGTAGGTGTCGTATGTCGTAGCGCAGTGCCCTAGTTGGAGGAGGCGACACCAGCGATGATCAGGGCGATCCAGATCAGAATGAAGAGCACGGACAACACCAGGCTGATGATGCCCATGATGTATCCGGCCTTCGCCATACCAAGGTTATTCGCGCGGCCCGCAGCGGCCGACTGCATGCCCTTGCGACCGAAAACAATGGCGACAATCGAGAGAATAACCGGGCAAACGAAGAACGACAGGATGCCCGTAACGAGGGCAACGACTCCGTTCGTGTTCTCGCTCATGTCCCCTGCGCCACTCGGCATGGGCGACGACGGGGGAGGTGGCATCTCGGACACGTGAACTCCTTCATTGGGTGGCCGCAGGCGCGACACTTTGGACTGACCCTGAACGCGCTGCCCCACTGAGCAGCAGCGGCTAACTGGTGGTGAAGGTCCAGCTGCCCGTCGCGACGGCAATCGCGTTGATAATCAAGCCCAAGGCGGCAAGGGCAAACGTCACGATCACGAGGATCTTCGCCGTATTGCTGGCACTCTCGTAGCCATTGACGTCTCCGGCCGCCCACGCCTGGCGGGCCTTGTTGGAGAAGACGATGGCGATGATCCCGGTGACCAGACCGATGCACGACGTACACAGCCCGACGATCGTGGCGATGATCGCCACCGTCATGAAGTCACGGGGGGGCTTGCTGCTGGCAGGCTGCCCGGCCGGCATGGAGGGCGGTGGCGGGGGAGGCGGCATCTCGGACACGTGGTCTCCTTCATCCGTGGCCGCAGGCGCGACCCACTACGAGGACCCTAGGACCGTGAGCGCTTCCCGGGGAAGGCATATGCGTCAAACCTAATATGCGCGTCAGGTCCCAAGATCGTCGCGCAGCTGACGCAAGCCGTCACTGAACGCCAACGTGGACACCGACAGGTGGCCGTGGCCCTGCCGAAGGGCTGGCTGCGCCGCCGGGATCGCCTGGGCAAGCCACTCACCGTGGGCGAACGGCACCATGAGGTCCTCGCTTCCCTGCCACACCTGGACCGGAACGCGGATCTGGGCGAGGTCAAAGCCCCACGGCTGGCAGAACGCCACGTCATCGTCGAACCAGCCCCAGATGCCGCGACTGACCGACCAGCGAAGTTCCGCCGCCATCTCCTCCCCCTGCTCGCCGGTCAGATAGTCCTGATCGACGGCAGGGAGCAGGCTCAGCAAGGCATCGACGACCTGCTCCCCCGTTATCTGATGCAGATCGGCGGCCGCGGCGGCGAGGAAGGCCTCCAGGTCGTCGGCACCACGCAGGGCGGCACCGAACTCGGCGATGTTGTCCTCGCCCATACCCGCGAGGAAGTCCAACTCCGGAACGCCGTACGGCGCGACGCCGGCCAGGCAGAGGGCACTCACGCAGCGGTCCGGGAGTAGCGCGGCCGTCGCCAGGGCGTGCGGCCCGCCTCCGGACCAGCCGAGGGTGACGAACCGCTCGGCTCCGAGGTGGTCGGCGAGTTGAGCGGCCAGTGGCGCGACGTCGGCGACAGTCCGGTCGGGCTGACGGGTCGACTCGCCGTATCCGGGTCGCACCAGTTCGGCGACGGTGAAGCCGTGATGCGCCGCCGCCGCAAGCAGGTCGGACCCGATCGGCCCAGCCGCGGGGGTGCCGTGGTGGTAGATGAGCAGGTCATCGCCGAGGTCGGCGAGGAAGTAGTCGAGGCGCGTGCCATCGGCCAAGGTGAGGAATGACGGGGCACTCATGTCGCCACGATAGGGCCTGCCACCTAGGCTGAATAGATGAAGTGGCTGATGGCCTGGCTCGCGCCCGCCGCGCTTGTCCTTGCCGCGTGTGGCGGTGAGAGTTCCACACTGTCGCCGGCAGACAACATCACCGTCGACTGCCCGGCCGCCGCGCAAGCCATCGCCGACTACTCGGAGTCTTTCAGCGCTCTCTTGGCCGCGCTCGAAACTGACGACGCGCGTGCAGCCGGCACCATCGCACCGACCTTCGGCCTGTCCGCGCGCACGATCATTGATCAACTTCCCGGCGTTCCCCAGGAGGCGCAGTCTTTCGTGACCACGTCACAGTCGTTCGCCGAGCGCGTTCGCGACGTCGTCAGCGGCAATGGAGACCTGCTTCCGGTGGCGGAGGAGGCGCGCCAGGAGTTCGGGACCGCCGACTTCACCGGAAGTGTGGCCGCGGTGGAAGCGTTCTTCCGGCAGTCCTGTCCGACGACATTGATCCCGACGCCGAGTCCGTCCCCTTCCTGACGGCGTACGCTGTCGCGTCGCGGTGAGTCGGCGTGGTGACGGCGCCGGGACGGCTCACTAGGGTGACGGCGTGATAACGGAGCGCAGGATCCACATCGCGTGGCTGGTCGCCATCGTGACCTTCCTCGTCCTCCTCGCCTCCGCCGCGTTCCGATCGTCGGTCGGCGTGATGTTCGTGCCGTTTGAGGAGGAGTTCGGCTGGAGTCGCTCGGCTATCTCGCTCGCCGTCTCGGTCAACCTGGTCCTGTACGGCGTCACCGCGCCGTTTGCCGCCGCCTTCATGGAGAGGTTCGGCATCCGCCAGGTGGCTGCCGGCGCCTTGCTGCTCATCGGTCTGGGGACCGGCCTCACGCTCGTGATGACCGAGTCCTGGCAGCTCGTCATCTTCTGGGGACTCTTCGTCGGGCTAGGCACCGGCGCCACCGCGCTTGTCTTCGGCTCCCTGGTGGCCAACCGCTGGTTCGTCAAGCGCCGCGGACTCGTCATGGGCATCTTTGGTGCCGCGTGGGCGACCGGCCAACTGCTGTTCCTGCCGATCATCTCCCAGACCATCGAGGTGTTCGGATGGCGGTACGCCTCCGTCACCGTGGCGGCGCTCGCTGTGCTCCTTATCCCTTTCGTCTGGTTGGTCCTGGCCGACCGGCCCTCGGACGTGGGCCTCCGACCCTACGGCGCCGAGTCGGATCCTGACCCGCAGGAGACAACCGATCGCAACAGCACCCACAGCGGCTGGGCGGCCGCACGTACCGCAATAGACGGACTTGCTGCCGGGATGCGCACTCGTGCGTTCTGGCTCCTCGCGGGCACCTTCTTCATCTGCGGGTGGACTACGAACGGAATCGTGAGCACCCACTTCATTCCGTCCGCTCACGACCACGGCATGGGCGCCACCATGGCCGCAGGGCTCCTCGCCATCGTCGGCATCTTCGACTTGATCGGCACCATCGGCTCGGGCTGGCTCACCGACCGATTCGATCCGCGCGTACTTCTGGGCATCTATTACGGCCTGCGTGCCGTGGCACTCATGGGTCTGCCGGTGCTGCTCGGGCCGGGCATTGACCCGCCGATTGTCGTCATCATGATCCTGTTCGGCCTCGACTGGGTCGCCACCGTGCCACCGACCGCGATCCTGTGCAGCCGGATCTACGGACCCGAACGCGGTCCAATCGTCTTCGGCTGGGTGTTCGCCTCGCACATGATCGGTGCCGCAGTCGCGGCGGCGTTGAGCGGAGCCATCCGGGACGCGGCCGGGGACTACGCGTCGGCCTGGTACCTCGCGGGTGCGCTCGCGGTGCTGGCTGCCGTGGCTGCGTTCCTCATCCCGAAAGCACCTGCCCCTTCGGTCCCTGAGAGGTCGGCGACCTAGGCCGACCTACCCATCCGATCGCTCGTCGTTCGGCGGCTCAAACGAGCGGAAGCCGAAGTAGTAGACATAGATGACCGACAACACCGGACCGACGGTGATCATGAGGAAGGGCACGACCCCACCCTCGCCTGCCCGGATATAGGCCAGGGCCGCGAGGACTACCGCCACACCGAGCACGACCGCCACCGCGGCAAAGACGTACCGCTGAGGCGAGCGTGCCGACCAGGGCACGGGATAGCGATCGGTGAGATCAGGGGTTCCCACGGACTCCGAACTTTCCATGTCATCAGCGTTCCATAGGGTCCCCCGCCGCGCGATTCCACTTGCCCCGCTGCCGTGGGAGAGTAGGTGCATGACCGCCTTGGATGAGTCCGTCGACCGCCGCGTCATTGCCGAACTGGAGCCGGTGGTGGCCGCCGAGACCGAGCGTCACATCAGCATCGCCAAGCCCTGGTATCCGCACGACTACATCCCGTGGGACGAGGGCCGCAACTTCGCCCTCCTCGGTGGTGAGGACTGGTCGCCCGAGCAACAGCGATTCAGTGAGGCCGCGCGCACCAGCCTGATTGTCAACCTGCTCACCGAGGACAACCTGCCGAGCTACCACACGGCGATCGCAACGGTGTCGACTGGACATGGTGCTTGGAGTACCTGGCTTGACCGATGGACTGCGGAGGAGGCCCGGCACGCGGTCGCCATCCGTGACTACCTCGTCGTGACGCGCACGGTGGATCCGGTCGCGGTGGAGAACATGCGAATGACCCATATGGAGGAGGGTTTTGCGCCCATCCACCCGGGCATCCTGTCGGGCATCGCCTACGTGTCGTTTCAAGAGCTCGCGACGCGCCTGTCCCATCGCAACACGGGTATCGCCTCTGGCGACCCCATCTGCGATCAGATGATGCAGCGCATCTCCTTGGACGAGAACCTGCACATGATCTTCTACCGCAACGTCATCAACGCGGCGTTCGACATTGCACCGGATGAGACGATGCGGGCGGTCGCCGACATCGTGCGCGACTTCGCGATGCCCGGTCACGGCATCGAGGGCTTCGGCCGAAAGGCGATGGAGATTGCCGTCGCGGGAATCTACGACCTGCGCCAGCACATCGACGACGTCGTCATGCCGGTCCTGCGCTACTGGAAGGTCTTCGACCGCACCGACTTCGGTCCCGCCGGCGAGGCGGCTCGTGAAGAGCTCGCGGCGTTCATCGCAGGGCTCGAGACCCAGGCGGCCCGCTTTGAAGATCGTCGTGAGGCCCTCGCCAAGCGCCTCGGCTGGGCCGACTAGTCGGTTTCGACCTCGTCGGAGAAGAACTCGTTGGATGCGTGGTTGAACAGCAGCAGCAGGATGATGATGTCGAGTGCCAACGACAGGAAGATGCCGAAGGTGAACGCCGGCGTTCCCCAACTCGACACGATGAAGACGATGCCGGCGATCACGCGGATGATGATGAGGATCGTGATCAGCACTCGAGCGATGTTGCTGCCACGCGAGACGGCCACCGCGAAAATCGCATAGATCAGGGCCACGATCAAGATCGCTATTCCCGCGACGATCGTGATCGGGCCGGCCGTAGTGTTCCACGCCTCCGGCAGGTCAAGTTCCTTGAGCTTCTCCGCCACCACCGCCGGATCACTCGCGGCGATTGCCGTGCCGGCGAGAATCGTGGCGATGCCGCCGATGAGGGTCAGCGCGAAGCCGATCCACAGAAGTACGACGACGATGGTGACTTGGCTGGGGCGAACGCGAGTCGTGGCCATGAGTCCACCGTAGCCGTCCCATCGTCAAATGTGTTGCATCTTTGTGTCCGGTCATGCCGGAAGGGACGGCCCCTATAGGGCACGAGCGACGAACATGCCGGGCTCGGAGTCCCCGACGATGCGCGCGATCTGCGGGACCACCAGGAGCCAGGTGATCAGGTGCGGGATGAGCATCCAGATCCGTGAGGACCAGATGACCTCAGCGGGCTGAATGAGTGGGCTCGCACACGAAGCCAGTGCAATGAGGGTGCCGGCCCAGAAGACCATCCGTCGAGCGTGTCGACGTCCCAGCGCCAACGAAGCCAGCAGCGCACCACCCACGGCCGCAACGATGGGGACGACCAGCACCATCAGCCACGGGACGACCTCGAGGGTGTCGCTGCCGGGGCGGAACATCTCAAAGGGGACGCCGAGGACTCGGCCAAGGACGTAGACGACCAGGGAGAGCAGGCCGGACCACGCGCCGGTGACGACGCCGGCGTACACCAGGTTGCGCACATGGGGCACCGACTCCGGTGGCGGCGGGACCGGGGTGACGGAGTCGGTCCAGGGGGCGGTCACGAGGACACGCTAGTGGGCCGCTCACGCTTTCCCCTACCCCCGGCCGCTCCATTGGCTTCCATCGGACCGCGACACCGGGAACCCGACTCCCCTTGCATAAGTTACCGATCGGTAGCATCATGGAGTTACTGACCGGTAACACTGGCGAGTAACACGTGCACTCACCCTCAGGAGAAGCCATGTCGCACTACCGCGCGAACCTACGAGACATCGAATTCAATCTCTTCGAGGTCTTCAGGGCCGAAGATCGGCTCGGCACCGGGCCCTTTGCGGACATGGATCCGCAAACCGCGCGGGACGCCCTGGCCGAGATCGAGCGCCTGTCGGTCGGTCCGCTCGCCGAGTCCTACCAGTCCGCCGACCGCAACCCACCGGTCTTCGACCCCGCGACGTCTTCGGTGACGATGCCGGAGGACTTCGCCGCGTCGTTCCGCGCCCTCATGGATTCGGAGTGGTGGCGCCTGGACCTGCCCGAGCACCTCGGGGGTGCCGGCTCCTCGCCGTCGCTGCGCTGGGCCGCCGCCGAGATGTTCCTCGGCGCGAACCCGGCCGCGTTCATGTACATGTCCGGCCCAGGTTTCGCCTCGATCCTCGATCGCGTCGGCAACGACGACCAGAAGCGCTGGGCCGAACTCATCATCGACAACCAGTGGGGCGCCACCATGGTGCTCACCGAGCCTGACGCGGGCAGCGACGTCGGCGCCGGTCGCACCAAGGCCTTCGCCAACGACGACGGCACCTGGCGTATCGAAGGCGTGAAGCGTTTCATCACCTCGGCCGAGCACGACATGACGGACAACATCGTCCACCTGGTCCTCGCTCGCCCCGTGGGCGTCGACGGCGTCGGCGGCCCGGGCACCAAGGGGCTTTCCCTTTTCCTCGTCCCGAAGTTCCATGCCGATCTCGAAACCGGTGAGCTCGGCGAGCGAAATGGCGTCTACGTCACCAACGTCGAGAAGAAGATGGGCCTGAAGGCGTCCACGACCTGCGAGCTCACCTTCGGCGAGAAGGAGCCGGCCATCGGCTGGCTTGTTGGTGACGTCCACGACGGCATCGCGCAGATGTTCATGGTGATCGAATACGCGCGCATGATGGTCGGCACCAAAGCGATCGCCCAGCTGTCGGCTGGCTACCTCGCCGCTCTCGACTACGCCAAGACGCGCGTGCAAGGTGCTGACCTTACGCAGATGCTTGACAAGTCCGCCCCGCGCGTGACGATCATGCATCACCCCGATGTACGGCGTTCGCTCATGCTGCAGAAGTCCTACGCCGAAGGCATGCGCGCCCTGGTGCACTACACCGCGCAGTGGCAGGACCAGATCATGATGGCCCGGGCCGGAGTAGAGGGAATCGACCTCGACATGGCCGAGCGCATGAACGACCTGCTGTTGCCCATCGTCAAGGGAGTCGGCTCCGAGCGCTCCTACGAGTTGCTTGCCGCGAGCCTGCAGACACTCGGTGGTTCGGGGTACCTGCAGGATTACCCGATCGAGCAGTACATCCGTGACGCCAAGATCGACACTCTCTACGAGGGCACCACCGCGATTCAGGGACTGGACTTCTTCTTCCGCAAGATGGTCCGAGATCAGTTCAAGGCCATCTTCTACCTCGCCGCGCAAATCACCGAGACAGTCAAGGGCGACAGCGGCAATGGCGTCCTGGCACATGAGCGCGAGTTGCTCGGCAAGGCCCTTGAAGAGGTGCAGGGCATGGTCGCTGCACTCGGTCAATGGGCGATGGCCTCACAGCAGGACATCACCGAGATCTACAAGGTCGGGCTCAACACCACGCGGCTGCTCATGGCGACCGGCGATCTGGTCATCGGGTGGCTGCTCCTGCGCCAAGCCGAGGTCGCGCAGGCCGCACTCGAGGCTGGTGCCTCAGACCGCGACCGCGCGTTCTACGAGGGGAAGGTCGCGACCGCCCAGTGGTTCGCCCAGAATCGTCTGCCGCTGCTGGCCGCCGAGCGTGTGGTCATGGAGACCACCGACGACGCGATCATGTCGCTGCCCGAGGACGCCTTCTAGTCGGATCGAGCCCTCGCCTTTCGGGCATGTCAGGATCGACGTATGCCGATAGCGGGTGCGACCGAGGGGATCACCACCCTGTTCTTGGAGTTCGGCCTTCTCCTGGTCGGACTGGGCCTGCTGGCGCGCCTAGCCCACAAGCTGTCGATCTCACCGGTCCCCCTCTATCTCATCGCCGGCCTGTTCTTCGGCGACGGCGGCATCGTCGGCATCCCGGCGAGCGACACCTTCGTCCAAACCATCGCCGAACTCGGCGTCGTCCTCCTGCTGCTCCTTCTGGGCCTGGAGTACTCGGGTTCGGAGTTGGTGCGTACGGCGCGCCAGCAGTCCCGCACAGGTGCACTCGACATCCTGCTCAACGCCACCCCCGGCGCGGTCCTCGCCCTCCTTCTCGGCTGGGGGTGGATCGGTGCTCTCGCACTCGGTGGCGTCACCTACATCTCGTCCTCGGGCATCGTCAGCCAGGTCCTGCGTGACCTGCGCTGGCGACGCAATCCGGAGACCGCACCGGTTGTGAGCGTCCTCGTCATCGAGGACCTCGTCATGGCCCCCTACCTGCCCATCCTCACCGTGGTTCTCACCGGCACCGGGTTGGTCACCGGGCTCATCAGCGTCGGCGTGGCCCTGGCCGTCGTGGTCGTTGTCCTGGTGATCGCCGTCAAGGGTTCGGTGCGCTTCCACCATCTGCTCAGCCCCCGCGATCCGGTGGGCCTGCTCCTTCTCGTCTTCGGCGCGGCGATTGCCGCTGCAGGTTTCGCCGGCCTCGTCGACTTCTCCCCCGCGGTGGCGGCGTTTCTTGTCGGCCTCCTGCTCACCGGCGAAGTTGCCGAACTCGCCCGTCGCCGTCTCGACCCGTTACGTGACGTGCTTGCCGCGGTCTTCTTCGCCTACTTCGGCATCTCGGTTGATCCCGGCGAACTTCCCGCGATGATCCTGCCGGCGATCCTGCTTGCTGCCGTCACCATCGGCACAAAGTTCCTGACCGGCTGGTTCGCCGCCCGCACCGTCTCGGGTACGCCGATGGGTGCGATGCGCGCCGGTGCCCTACTCGCCGCCCGCGGGGAGTTCAGCGTTGTCATCACCGGCCTCGTCGCCGTGAGCCTCGCGCTACCGAGCAACTTCCTCGCACTGGTCGCCACCTACGTGCTCATCACCGCCACGGCCGGCCCCGTACTCGCCCGGTTCGCCGAGCCCATCGGCTGGTGGTGGACTCAGCGTCCCTCACGCCGACGGCGTACCCTCGACTCGTGAAGCGTTGTGCCGCAGTTCTCGTTCTCGCACTCGCGGCACTGATCGGGGCACCGAGCCTGGCATCCGCCCATTCGGATCTGGTCTCCACCGTCCCCGAGGACGGTGCGGTCCTCCCTGAGGCACCTACCGAATTGGTCTTCACCTTCACGGAGCCGCTGATGCCGGACTTCGTTCGCTTCATCGCCCTAGCCCCGGACGGCACTTCGGGGGACCTCCTCGTTACCGCCGTCGAGGGCCCTGTTGCCACGGTGTCGTGGCCACAAGGAGCGGTACCGGGGACCTGGGACGTGCAGTACCGCGTCGTCTCACAGGACGGTCATCCCATCGACGGCGGCATCGTCTTCACCTACGGCGCCGACCCCGCACCGTCACCAACCGTCGAGCCCACATCGAGTGACCCGACCGCGGTACCGACTCTCGAGCCAACGCCCGAGCCGATCTCGGAGTCGTCGGTCGCCGCGTCGCCGTCCGCCTCCAATCCCGACCCTGCGACGGCTCCAGCTGCATCCACATCGACCAACGGCGGGTGGATCATCGCCGGGATCGCCGTAGGCGTGCTCGCCATCATTGCCATCGTCGGCGTTGTTCTGCGCAGTCGCTCATCGTGAGTACGTCGACCGCCGCGACTCACCGCCACAGCACCGTGGGCGCGCGATTCACTCTCCTCGCGGTGACGGCAGCGGTCATCGCACTCCTTGCCGCCGCCTTCGGACTCGTCGTCGCCGGGGGGGCCTACGAGCCGGCTGTCCCCGGGCTACCCGATCCTGGACCCGTTGTCGGCTGGGGCCTACCCGCGCTGCGGGTGCTCACCGACCTCGCCGGTGCCCTGACCGCCGGTTGGCTCCTCGCCGCCGCCTTCCTTAATCCGCACGGCAGCGACGGCGTGGTATCCCCGGCCGGGCGAGCCGACCTCATCCGGGCCGTGGCGACCGCCGCCGTCTGGGCGCTACTCGCCCTCGCGCAGATGTTCTTCCAGCTCGCGGAGATTCTCGGCGTCCCCATCATGCGCGCGTTGAGTCCGGAGGTTGCCGCCACCTACGCGTGGGAAATCCCGAACACGCGGGCCCTCGCGGTCATGGCTCTTATCGCCGCCATCATCAGCGTCGGCGCGCTCTTCACGTCCTCTCTCGCCGTATCTGCCTTGTGGCTCGTTCTCGGCGTCGGAGCCATGTCGCTGCCCGCGCTCGCCGGTCATGGCTCGGGACTCGGCGATCATGCCCTCGCCACCAGCGCGGGGATTGTTCACGCGATCGCTGCGACGGTCTGGATCGGCGGTCTCATCGCGCTGGCTTATCACGGTCTACGTCGCGACCGTGGCTATGACAGACCGGGTGATCTCGCGACGGCGGCGAAACGATTCGGTGTCACCGCGCTCATCGCCGTAATCCTGCTCGCCGCGACGGGTGCGGCCAACGCCTACACCCGCCTGGACACGCCCGACCAATTGCTCACCACCGACTACGGGATCGTCATCAGCGCAAAGATTGCGGTGCTACTCATCCTGGTGATCATCGCCACGGTCATTCGACGTCGGCTGCTTCCCCACCTCACGACCGACCCCCGGCGCTGGACCTTCCTGAAGATCTTGGCCGTCGAGATCATTCTGATCGCCTCCGCATTCGGCATGGGTGTTGCTCTGGCGCTCAGTCCGTACCCGCGTATCGAATCCCTGCTACCGACGTACGGCGAGTCCCTGCTCGGCTATCCCTATCCACCTCCACCGGAGATGGCCTTGGTCATCGGCGGATTCCTCCTCGAGCCGGTGTTCCTCATCGGCTCGCTCACCGCCGCCGGGCTGTACATCGCCGGCGTCATCACCATGCGACGTCGCGGTGATCACTGGCCGTGGCTGCGACTGTTCTGGTGGCTTGCGGGCCTTGGCGTCCTCATCTGGACCACCAACGCCGGTATCGCCCTCTACGCACAGGTCTCGGTCGGACTCCACATGGTGCAGCACATGACCATGGCCATGCTCGCGCCCATGCTGCTCGTCCTTGGTGCGCCGTTCACCTTGGCGCTCCGTGCCCTCAAGCCGTCGACGACAGGGCGGTGGGGTGCACGCGAGTGGATCGTCTGGGGCCTGCATTCCCCGGTGGCCAAGATCGTCACCAACCCGTTCTTCGTGTTCATCGTCTTCAGCCTGAGCATGTTCGCGCTGTACTTCACGCCACTCATGGCCTGGCTCATGGGCAGCCATATCGGACACCTAGCGATGCTCTTCCACTTCATCGCCTCCGGCTATCTCTTCGCGTGGATTGTCATGGGTATCGACCCCGTGCCTAAGCCACTGCCGTATTGGGCGAAGTTCGGCTTGATCTTGCTGATGGTCGGCGTGCACGCCTTCTTCGCCGTCATCGTCATGATGGGTACGACCCCGCTGGCACAGGAGTGGTACGGCGTCGTACGCCCCGACTGGGTCACCGACCCGTTGCGCGACACCCAAAACGGCGGTCAGATCGCCTGGGGCATCAGCGAGATCCCGATCTTGTTCATGGTGCTCGCCGTCGCTCTGGAGTGGTCGCGCAGCGAGGATCGTGCCGCGAGGCGACACGACCGTCAGGCCGAGCGCGATGGCGACGCCGAGCTGACCGCCTACAACGACTACCTCGAGCGCCTGCAGGCTCGGGCTAAGGCTGACGAACAGCCCCCTCGAGTGGACTGACCCCCTCGGCGTGTATACCCTGGGGGGTATGCATCGTCGTCGACTTGCCCCGATCGCCCTGGCTGGTGCCCTCGTCCTCAGCCCCGCCCTCACCGCCTGCGGCGGTGACAGCGCAGCCCCGACCGCCCCGGCCTCGCAGCCGGCCGCACCGGTCAAGGTCGACGTTCCGACCTGGATGGCGGCCGCACAGAGTCCGGGAACGACGATCATCGACGTGCGCAGCCCCGATGAGTACAGCACCGGCCACGTGGAAGGCGCACTGCTCATCAGCGTTGAGTCACCCGACTTCCAGCAGCAAATCGCCGCCCTTGATCCGAGTGGCACCTACGCGCTGTATTGCCGATCGGGCAATCGCTCGGCGAAGGCTGCCGCCATCATGGCCGAGATGGGCTACCTGCACGTCTACGACCTCACGGGTGGGTTTGCCGACCTCGACGCCGCGGGGATGCCAAGCGCCTAGACAGCAACCTGTTGGCGCGTAGGCTGACCACCGTGAGTCGAGTGGCCCTGCTCCAGGTGGCATCACATGCCGATGAGTCCGTGGACCATCGCGTGGATCGAGTCCTCGGGATGGTGGCCGACACCCTGCCGGACTGCGACATCGCCGTGTTGCCCGAACTGTGGATGGCGGGGGCGTTCGACCTTCCGCTCATTCGCGAGATCGCCGCACCGTTGGACTTCGCCGTCCTCGAACGATTACGGACCTTGGCCGCCGATGCGAGCACCTGGCTGCACGCGGGATCATTCGCGGAACGGCTCGACGATGGCACGACCTACAACACGGCCGTCCTTATCGACGCGTCGGGAGAGATCGTCGCGACGTACCGCAAGCGCCATCTCTTCGGGTTCGAGGAAGGCGAACGCACGATCATGTCGGCCGGCGAAGACCTCGTGGTCCTCGACACCCCGCTCGGACGCACCGGCCTCGCCACCTGCTACGACCTGCGGTTCCCGGAGATGTTCCGCGACCTGACGCGCTTGGGTGCGCAGACCTTCCTGCTGTGCTCGGGCTGGCCCACCGTGCGCATCGAGCACTGGCGGATGCTGGCACGTGCGCGCGCGATCGAGGACCTGGCCTGGTTCGTCGCAACTAACGGTGTCGGCAGTCACGCTGGGATCACGCTCTGTGGGCACTCGGTGGTCATCGACCCCCAAGGTGGTGTGGTGGCCGAAGCGGGCGAGGCTGAGGAGGTCATCTTCGCGGAGGTTGATCCGACCGCCAGCGATGAGTGGCGCACGGAGTTCCCTGCACTCACCGACCGTCTCTAGATCATCACCGTCTCTAGATCATCACTGTGAAGGCTTCGAGAGTTCGCTGGCCGAGTGAGGGATCGCCCTCGACCTCGACACGAGACCGCAGCACATCCTGATCTCCCCGCCCGCAGGCCAGCGCGGTGTATGTCGACCAGTCCATCGTCAACGTCGTCGTGGCTTCCTGGCCGGATTCGCTGACCCGTCCGCGACCGTCCTCACCGACCGCCACCCAACGCTCAGCCGTGAGTTCGGGGCCACTCACCACCAGATGGAGCGTCTGTCCGGGCTGCGCTCCGGCGCCCTTGACCCAGACCTTGGCCAATCCAGGGAGCAGTTGCGCCGCGGTTGCCTGCGCACCGGGGGTATCCACGTGCCCCGGTCGACCGAGTGCGTCACGGATGTCCTGCTCATGCACCCACGTATCCATCGCACGCATCTGCACCACACGGCCGAGTGGCGCCACTCCGAGGGGGCCGACGACCTCGACGTTCGCATCGTGCGGACCATCGCGGAGGGCAGTGCTACGACGACTCATGACATCTGCCAGCTCGATGAGTACCTGCTCACGAGGCCAACTGCGCCGAAGATCGACGGGGATCTCCGTGATGCGGCCGAAGTCGTTGCGCACATGCGCGAGAGCTGACCAATCCGGCTCATGCGGCGGATCCATGTCGCCGAGCATGACCCCTTCGATCCATCCGACGTGCGCCACGATGTCGCCCACGCTCCAGCCGGGTAGAGCGGTCGGCGCATCCCACTCCTGCTGTGACAGTGGCGTCACCAGCTCGAGGAAGTCATCGGCGGCGGACTGCCAAGCGCCGAGGATCTCATCGAAGGATGCGGTGGGCAGGAGGGGTGAGGTCATGCACCGACGCTAGCGCCGAACGCCGGTGGGTGGCGCAGGTACTCCGCAACATCGGCGAGGAAGGTTGCCCCGGCCGCACCATCCACTACCCGATGATCGAAGGACAGCGACATTGTCATCACCGGGCGCACGGCAAGGGCACCGTCAACAGCCCAGGCCCGCTCCACCACACGACCGGTGGCGAGGATCGCGGACTCGCCCGGATTGAGGATCGGCGTCCCACCGTCAACGCCGAACACCCCAATGTTCGTGAGCGTCATGGTTCCTTCCAAGGAGTCCGACGGCTGCAGGCGGCCCTGCCGTGCACGCTCGGTGAGGTCGGTGATGGCCTTGGCCAGTCCGGACAGGGAGAGGGATCCCGCGTTCCGGACGTTTGGCACCGTCAAGCCGCGCTCACCGGCAACCGCGATGCCGAGGTTGACGAAGGGATAGGTCTCGATCACGGACTCGCCATCATCGAGATCAATCCACGAGGAGTTGACGATGGGCGTTCGACGTACGGCGTGCAGTGTGGCGGCGGCCGCGATCGTCATGGGCGTCACACGCGTGTCGGCGAACTCGGGTGCCGAACGCAACTGATTCACCAGCCGCACGGTGGCCGAGACGTCGACATCGACCCAGGTGGAGACGTGCGGCGCCGTCGCGACCGAGCGCACCATCGCCTGTGCCATCGTGCGTTGGATGCTTCGCACCGGCGTCCGCACGCCCCCGCTCGGTCGCGGTACCTGCGGGGCAGCAGCGGTCCGTGCGGCGGTCGCGAATCGATGAACGTCCGCCGCGGTGACGTCGTCCTGCGGACCGGTGGCGGGTACCGTCGCGAGGTCGACCCCGAGTTCACGGGCCAGCGCCCGTACACCCGGCTTCGCACGCGGGGTGAACTCGCCGTGGGCGGCTGGCCGGGCAGCACTCGCCCCCGACTCCGGTCGACGGCGACGATGACGGCGCGTTGAGGGTGACTCCTCGGCAACGCCGTATCCGATGAGCACGGGCTCACGATCACTGACCTCGACCGCAAGGATGGGCGTACCGACCTCCGCGACGCGACCCTCCGGCACGAGTAGTTCAACCACCTCACCGGCGAACGGTGACGGCAGTTCCACGACCGCCTTGGCGGTCTCAATGTCGACGATGGGTTGATTGACCTCGATCATGTCACCGACCGCGACGCGCCAGGTGACGATCTCCGCCTCGGTCAAGCCTTCACCCACGTCAGGCAGAGGGAACTCACGAACGCTCATGTCGACATCACCAGATCGAGTGCGTCCACGATGCGATCAACATTGGGCAGATAGTGCTTTTCGTACCGGTTGGGCGGGTAGGGGATAAAGGCACCGCCGACGCGCTCAACCGGCGCCTCGAGGTGGAAGAAGCACTCGTGCGTGACGCGCGCTGCCACCTCCGACCCGATCCCGAGGACGACGGGAGCCTCGTGCACCACCACGCAGCGGCCGGTACGCCGTACATCGTCGAAGACCGGATCAAGGTCCAGGGGAGACAGCGTGCGCAGGTCGATGACCGAGCAGTCGATGCCGTCCTCGCTCGCCGCGTCGGCCGCTTCGAGCATGGTGCGCACCATCGGGCCGTAGCCGACCAGCGTGACGTCACTGCCGGTACGCAGGACACGCGAGGACCACGGCCCACCGGAGATTGGAGACACGTCGTCAACCTCCGCGCGATCCCAGTAGCGCCGCTTGGGCTCGAGGTAGATCACCGGATCGTCAGAGGCGATCGCCTGCTGGATCGTGACGTAGGCCTCGGCCGCATCGCCGGGGGTGAGGACACGCAGGCCGGGGGTGTGCGCGAAATACGCCTCGGGGGACTCACTGTGGTGTTCGACCGCACCGATCCCCCCGCCGTAGGGGATGCGGATGACAATGGGCATCGGGGTCACGCCACTGGATCGGTAGTGGTGCTTGGCCACCATGGTGACGATCTGGTCGAAGGCCGGGAAGACGAAGCCATCGAATTGGATTTCCACGACCGGTCGGTAGCCGCGCATCGCCAGGCCAATCGCGGTCCCCACGATGCCGCTCTCGGCGAGCGGCGTGTCGACGACGCGCTGTTCGCCGAAGTCCTTCTGCAGGCCGTCGGTGACTCGGAAGACTCCACCGAGTGGGCCGATGTCCTCGCCCATCAGCAGGACCCGGGGGTCGCTCTCCATGGCTCGCCGCAGTCCCGCATTCAGCGCCTGCACCATCGTCATCGACGTCATTCGGAGCCCGCCCGGAGGTAGTCGGCGAAGGCACGGCGGTCGGCTTCCACCTGGGGGTGCGGCTCGGCGTATACGTCATCGAACATGCCGATCGGCTCGGGATCCGGCATACCGCGGATGGCGTCGCGGATACGCTCCCCCATCGCGTCCGACTCCGCCTGCACGCTGTCCACGAACACCTCGTCGAGTGCGCCGACAGACTCCATGTAGCGCACCAGTCGATCAAGCGGATCAAGCGCGGCCCACTGCTCGACTTCAGTCTCCGTCCGGTAGCGCGTGGGATCGTCGGAGGTGGTGTGGGCCCCCCGACGATAGGTCATTGCTTCGATGAACGTCGGTCCACCGCCCTCTCGCGCGTGATCGAGCGCCACGCGGGTGACCGCGAGTCCGGCAAGGACGTCGTTGCCATCGATGCGCACACTGGGCATCCCGTATCCCGCGGCCCGCTGGGACAGAGGGGCATGTGCCTGACGGCTGACCGGGACCGAGATGGCCCATTGATTGTTCTGCACCAGGAAGACGACTGGAGCAGCGAACGTCGCGGCGAAGACCATTGCCTCGTGCACGTCACCCGTGCTCGTTGCTCCGTCGCCGAAACAGGAGAGCACCGCCTGTGTGGCGCCGTCGAGCTGAATACCCATGGCGTAGCCGACCGAGTGCAAAGCATGGGAGCCGATCACGATCGTGAACAGCCCGAGGCCAACACGGGTGATGTCCCAGCTGGCATGGGAGTTGCCGCGATACAGGTGTAGGAGTTCGACCGGATCGACACCGCGCACCTGGAAGAGTCCGACCTCGCGATAGGTGGTGAAGCCGTAGTCGTCCGGTCGCATCGCATAGCCAGCGCCGACCTGGACCCCCTCCTGGCCGAGGACCGGGCACCATAGACCGAGTTCGCCGGTGCGCTGTAGGGCCGTGGACTCGACGTCATTGCGGCGGGTCAGCACGATGTCGCGGTATAGGGCGCGTAACAGGTCCGCGTCCGGCTCGAGCGGATAGTCCGGGTGGGGACGGAACTCGCCCTCCGGCGTCAGTAGTTGTACGACGCCCTCAGTCATGGTGTGGACTCCTTCGTCGCGGGCCTTGTGAGCCCTCTCCCATCCAACCACCGCCGAGACGACGCCGGAAGGTTCGACCGCACCATGCTGAAGGGAATGTCGTGCGGAATGCCAGACTGGGCGCATGACGATTCGCGTGTTCCTGCTTGACGACCACGAGATCGTGCGTCGAGGGCTCGCCGACCTCCTCAACCTCGAGGACGACATCGAGGTGGTCGGAGAGGCTGGGCTCGCCGCCGACGCACTCGG
>JALQUH010000119.1 GCA_023263845.1 Candidatus Nanopelagicales bacterium
GCCGGCATGGTGACGCCACCGAAGGCGACATTGCCCCGGCCTTTGCCCGTGACGAGGACCGTGCCATTGCCGGCGTCTGCGATGCCGGTAGGCGTGAAGGAGCACATCGTCTCCCGCGGGTTGTCGCACCCCTGGGCGTAGCCCGACGTCAGGACCCGCGAGATGGACATGTTCAAAGAGTTCATGAAGATCAGGACGGCGCGGTCACCGAGAAGGCCGCCAGCATCCTGTGCCGACGGAATGATCACGTCACCGATCCGAGTCTCCGTGCGATTGGTGGGAGCCGCAAGGCGTCCCAGAACGACGGCGTAGTTCGATGCGAGCTTGGTGGCATCGACGATGGTCAGGTTCGGTGCACCGGGAAAGTTGATGGTCTTGTTGGTCTGAGGTCCGTCAGATGACGAGGAGTAGAACCATGGAATCCCGTCACCGACAGCAACCGTGTGGTAACCGGAGTTGGAGTCAGCGATCGCCGTCCCACCACCCACGGACTTGCCCCAGATGAAGCGGGCGTCGCTGCCACCGGAGACACCGCCGAGGCCCGGTGCGATCGGGCCCTCCGGTAGCGGGGGACCAGGAGTTCGGCCTGTCCAGCCTGAGGTGAGGACCGAAATCTGGCCACGGCCATTGGTGCCCTCGCGCGGCGTAGGGGCTCTCTCCCCAACCCCGAAGCCCCCGCTGGCACCGGTCGACGCCTCGGGCTCAGCGGCCGATGCGGGCAGGCCGCCCAGGAGGCCGGCGCCCAGGAGGGCGGCGCTGATGAATGACAACGGTGCGATGAGTCCCCTACGCATGCACCGGAGGCTAGGGAGAGTCCATGTCCATCGCCCAGCATTTGGGCCAATCCGGGGCACTAGCACCCCGCATGCCCCACGCCGTGACAAAACTGCGACGTGCTCTCAAGACACCCGTGTATTTCATGGGTTTTTTTGGCACACCGTCCAAGGCGTCAAAACACCGACCACCCAGCATGCGAAAGGCCCCCGCCGGATCAGGCGGGGGCCCACTCGCGTGGCAGGTAGAGGATTCGAACCTCTGTAGCTTTCGCGACGGATTTACAGTCCGCTCCCATTGGCCGCTCGGGCAACCTGCCAGGGCGTCCTAGGGTAGCCAGCGCAGTCGCATGAGTGCCAATCGACCCCGCTGGGACTAAGTCGCGCGGGCGGCTGCGATCGCTGACAGTAGGTCGGCGGCGTTCGGCACCTCCGGGGTGAAGGCTTTGGCTGTCACCGGCACCCCGATGAACGCCGCACCAGCATCCACCGCCGCCGCGTGGTCCCAGGAAGAGTCCCCGATCATCACGCATTCCTCGATTGGTACACCGAGGCGATCCGCCGCCACGATCAGACCCGCTCCCGATGGTTTGGCCGGGATCTGTGGGTGGCGACCGATGATGACTTCGACGTCGACGCCATGGTGGGCCAGAACCGCACGCGCTACGTCCTCCGGCAGCAGGGTGATGACGGCGCGAGGAGTGTCACCCAGGAGGGTGTCCCAATCATCGAGACCGGGCATCGCCACGGATTGATCGATGGCCGCGAACTCGTGTGCAGCAACGGCTCGATCGGCCGCTGCCCAACGGTCGTCGCCCGCGAGTGCCACCAGGATCGACATGGCAGAGCGGGTCGGGGCATCCCAGTCGGCATCGGGCACGTCAGCGCCTTCCTGATCTCCCACGAGAGCCGTGAGATCACTGAGCGCGGCCGCGTAGTCGGTGTAGGACTGCAGGTCAACGAGCGTGCGGTCGAGGTCGAACAGGAAGGCCTCGGGCTGCGTCATCGCCCCATGGTCCACAATGTCGCCATGGCCGACAACAGTTTTGACATTGTTTCCAAACTCGATCGCGCTGAGGTCGACAACGCCGTCAACCAGGCAGCCAAGGAACTCGCGCAGCGATTCGATTTCAAAGGCACCGGTGCCAAAGTCGAGTACAAGGGTGAGATGACGATTGAGTTGGAAGCCGAGACCGATGATCGAGTCCGCGCCGCCCTCGACGTGCTCAAAGACAAACTGGTCAAGCGTGGTGTGAGCCTGAAGGTTCTCGATGCAGGCGAGCCGCGCCCCTCGGGCAAGTTGCACAAGATCACCTGCCAACTCAAAGAGGGCATTACCCAGGACCAGGCGAAGAAGCTCGCCAAACTGATCCGCGATGAGGGCCCGAAGAAGGTCAAGACGCAGGTGCAGGGTGACGAACTGCGGGTGAGCAGTTCCAGCCGTGACGACCTCCAGGAGGTCATCGCGATGGTCAAGGAAGCCGATCTGGACTTCCCCGTCCAGTTCGTCAACTACCGCTAGCGCAAACCTGCCTCACCGAAGACCGAGCTCGACCGCGGCCGCCTCGAACGCTGCGCCCGGATCGAGTACATCCAGCCAGATGCTGCGCATGCCTGTCGCACGACCTGCCTCAACGTACGTCGGGTTGTCGTCAATAAAGACCACCTGGTCGGCGGGCAGTTGTAGGGCTTCGAGCGCCGCCTCATACGGCCGAGGGTCTGGCTTGCGCACGCCCAGCTCTGAGGCGTCGATGACCACCGCGAAGTCCGCGTACCAATCCTGCGCCTCCACCCAGTCGCGACCCTGAAACGACATGAGTTCATTGCTCAGGATGCCGAGGGCCCGACCAGCCGCCGTGCACTCGGCCATCAGCGCGAGTGCCTCGGGGCGGATGGACTCCACACCGGGCTCGCGGAAGATCGCCTGCATAAACCCATCGAATCCACTGATGTCGACACCGTTGTCGACGGCCGCCTGCGCGTAGGCCATCCAGTAGTCCCGCTCGGTAATCTCATCGGCCTGGTAGCGCGCCCAGCCAGGGTCGGGGATATCTGGATTGAGTGGTCCGCGACCGGGGATCGTGCCCCGCGCCAGTCCCCGTGCGTCTTCGAAGTCATCGGCGCACTCCCATGCCGACTTGAACAGGACAACACCAACATCGAGCAGAAGGGCTTGGGCTGCGGTCACACCCGCAACTGTGGCAGGACCGCGATCGCATCAAGCACCTCGGGGTTCGCCAAGGCGTCGCGGTTGCGCACGGGGCGACCGTTGACCATGTCGGCGACGGCGATCTCGGCGAGCTTGCCCGTCATGGTCCGCGGGAGGTCCGACACCGCGCAGATGACCGCCGGGACATGGCGCGGCGAGCCCCGCTCTCGCAGCGTCGTGCGGATCCGGTCACTCACCTCATCCGTCAAGCCCCCGTCTGCGGTGACCACGAGAAGCACCATCCGGGTGTCGCCATCCCAACTCTGTGCGAACGCGAGGGCATCGATCACCTCGGAGACTTGCTCGAGCGCGCCGTAAATCTCGCCGGTGCCAATGCGCACCCCCGCCACATTAAGGGTGGCATCGGAACGGCCATGGATCACGAATCCACCGTGCTCGGTCTTTGAGGTGAGGTCACCGTGGGTCCAGACACCGGGGAATCGCTCGAAGTACGTCGAGATCAAGCGAGTGCCGTCGCTGTCACCCCAGATGCCGAGAGGCACGGTGGGGAAGGGATTGCGGCAGATGAGTTCTCCCGGGGTGTCGTCCAACATCGGGGCTCCGTCATCGTCGGCGACGTCGACATCGAGTCCGAGTGCCGGGCCGGGCAACTCCCCAGCCCACACCGGTCGCGATGGGTCGCCGACGAGGAAGCAGCCCACCAAGTCCGTGCCACCGGAGATGGGATGGGGCATCACTCGAGGCCCGAGCTGGTCCACGAGCCACTGCGCCGTCGCCGCGCTGAGCGGGGAGCCGGTCACCATCACCATGCGCAGATCGTTCAGATCACGATCGGCCGATAGGTCGACATCGTCCGCGCGCATGGAGTCCAGCAACCGTGCTCCGACACCCAGATGTGTGAGTTGGGTCAGGCTTGCCACGTCGAAAAGCGCGTCGACCGTCGGATAGTTAGGGGCTCCGTTTTGTAAGACAAGGGTTGCCCCACCGGCAAGCAAGGAGATCGCCCAGTTCCACATCATCCAGCCGGTCGTGGTGTAGAAGCAGACACGATCACCGGGACGCACATCACAGTGCAACGCCTGCTCAGTGAGATGCTTGAGCAGGACTCCACCCGCCCTATGGACGAGGCACTTCGGCTTGCCGGTCGTCCCGGAAGAGAAGAGCACGTAGGCCGGATGATCGAAGGGGAGGTCCAGAGGGTCCAACCCGGCACCCGCGTATTCCGCCTCCACCTCGGACAGCGCGCGAGCACCCGGTACCTCATCGTCACCGACGACGTACATCGTGCGGACCGATGGCAGTGCCGCACGAAGTTCCCGCAGATGCTCGGCGCGATGATGCTCGCGACCATTCCATCGGTACGACGTGGCTCCGACGAGCACGACCGGGTCAAGTTGGCCGAAGCGATCAAGGATCGCCGGGACGCCGAATTCGGGAGCGGCACTGGACACCACCGCCCCCACCGACAGCGCCGCCAGGGTCACCACCAGAGCATCGACACCGACCGGCATCACCAGACCGACCCGATCCCCAGGCTCGACCCCGTCCGCCCGCAGTGCAGCCGCGACCGAGGCGACGCGTTCGGTTAAAGCGGCCAGAGTCAACCGACGCACGACGGCGATCCCGTCCTCGGACTCAGCCGTCTCGATCACGGCCGGCAGGCCCGTGCCATCCCTGTCGGGAAAGGAGCGAAGCAGGCTCGCGGCAATGTTGAGCCGCGCATCGGGGAAGAAGCGCGCCTCGGGCAGGACCGACGGCAGGGCCGCGACCTCTCCGGGCTCACCTACGACGTCGAAGTAGTCCCAGACCAGCGACCAGAACGCATCGGGGGACTCGATCGACCACGCGTGCAAGGCGCCAAAGTCGTCGAAGGATCGACCGCTCGCCGCGCCCGCCGCAGCGGCGAATGCGGCCATTCGAGTCGGGGCACCCGATGGAGTGAACGCCGGTCTGCGCATCTCCTCATCCTGTCATCCGCACGCGCACATGGCGGAACATGGCTGCCGAGGAGGGGCCGAGCCAACTCGCCGAACTTGCTCGCCTCACCCCCACCGACTGATAGACATGGAGCCGTGAACGAGGACGCCTACACCCAGGGCATGCTCCTGGTCGCGCAGGCCTTCGAGGTCGTCGCCGCGATCATCCTCATGATCGGCCTGATCTTCGCCGGCATCACATCAC
>JALQUH010000121.1 GCA_023263845.1 Candidatus Nanopelagicales bacterium
TTCGACGATCTGTCCAAGCAGGCGGAGGCGTACCGCGCCGTGTCCTTGCTCTTGCGTCGTCCCCCCGGCCGTGAGGCCTACCCCGGTGACGTCTTCTACCTGCACAGCCGCCTCTTGGAGCGCTGCGCGAAGCTCTCCGACGAAATGGGCGGTGGCTCGATGACGGGTCTGCCGATCATCGAGACCAAGGCAAACGACGTCTCGGCGTTTATTCCCACCAACGTCATTTCCATCACCGACGGCCAGTGCTTCCTGGAGTCCGATCTGTTCAACTCCGGTGTGCGCCCCGCCATCAACGTCGGCATCTCCGTTTCCCGTGTGGGTGGTTCGGCGCAGCCGAAGGCCATGAAGAAGGTGGCCGGCCAGTTGCGGTTGAACCTCGCACAGTTCCGCGAGCTAGAGGCGTTCGCCGCCTTCGGCTCGGACCTCGACGCCGCGTCGAAAGCACAGCTCGAGCGCGGTTCTCGCCTCGTCGAACTGCTCAAGCAGGCGCAGTACGAGCCGCAGGCCATGGAGCGCGAGGTCGTCTCCGTGTGGGCGGGCACGACGGGCAGGTTGGACGACGTCCCGGTTGAGGACATCCGTCGCTTCGATGCCGAGTTCTTGGACTACGTCGAGCGCAACAAGGCGGAAATTCTCGACGCCATTCGCAGCACGTCGGACTTGTCGGACGACACTGTCAGTGTGCTGGAAACCACCATCGAGGAATTCAAGCGTCAGTTCTCGACCTCGTCTGGCCAGTTGCTGGTCAACGACGAGCCGGTAGAGGCCATTGAGGACGAAGACATCGATCCAACGCAGATCACTCGGTCGGTGCGGGGCTAGTTCATGGGTGCACAGCTGAGGGTCTTCCGACGACGGATCCGTTCCGTCCAGGCGACCAAGAAGATCACGAAGGCGATGGAGTTGATCGCGTCATCTCGAATCGTCAAAGCGCAACAGCGCTTGGACGCGTCGATGCCGTACTTGACCCAACTCGTCGACGCGGTTTCCGCAGCTGCCTCGCACGCATCGGACGTCTCCAAGCATCCCTTGACGGCCAAGGCGGACAAGCAAGAGCGGGCCGCCGTACTCATCATCACCGCCGATCGAGGTCTCGCCGGCGCTTACTCGACCAACAGCATTAAGGAAGGCGAAGCCCTCACCCGAAACTTGAACGACAAGGGCATGACGGTCCTGCCGTTCGTTGTCGGTCGAAAGGGCTTGTCGTACTACCGCTTCCGCGGTCGGGAGATGGGCGGTGAGTACACCGGATTCACCGATCAGCCCAGTTATGCGGACGCCAAACGCATCGGAGAGGACCTGCTGGCTGCCTTCCACGGCGATGAAAACCAGGAGGGGGGAGTCGATGAGATCCACGTTGTATACACCCACTTCATCAACATGGGTACCCAAGAGACTCGCGTGCGCCGGATCCTCCCACTGGAGGTCGTGGATGAGGTCATCGAGCCGAACGAGTCCGGGATGCCCTTCCCGCTGTACGAGTTCGAACCCAGCCCGGAGGGTGTCCTCGACGCGCTCCTTCCCCGGTACATCGAGCAGATGGTGTACCTGTCCCTGTTGACGTCGGCAGCCTCCGAGCACGCCGCACGTCGACGAGCCATGAAGTCTGCGACGGATAACGCTGAGGAGCTCATCCGCTCCTTGACCCGTCAGGCCAACCAGGCCCGTCAGGCGGAGATCACCCAGGAAATCAGCGAGATCGTCGGCGGCGCCGACGCCCTCTCGGCGTAAGACCAACGAATACGAAAGCGAAGGAAGAGGAACGAGATGACCGCAACGACTGAGACCACCACCGGCGTCGGGCGCGTTGCCCGCGTAACAGGCCCGGTCGTCGACGTGGAGTTCCCCGTCGAGGCGATGCCCGAGTTGTACAACGCACTGACCGTCGATGTGTCCTTCGACAGCGGTGACGAGGGTGGCGGGGCTCAGACCCTGACCCTCGAGGTCGCGCAGCACATCGGTGACAACATGGTGCGAGCCATCTCGATGCAGCCGACCGACGGTCTCGTCCGGGGTGCCCCCGTGCAGGACACCGGCGATGCCATCACTGTCCCCGTTGGTGACGTCACCAAGGGCCACGTCTGGAACACCCTCGGCGTGCCGCTCGATGTGGATGCGGCCAGTCTCGACATCAGCGAGCGTTGGAGCATCCACCGCCAGGCACCCGCCTTCGATCAGCTGGAGTCGAAGACCGAGGTCTTCACCACCGGCATCAAGGTCATCGACCTGCTCACCCCGTACGTCAAGGGCGGAAAGATCGGTCTGTTCGGTGGTGCCGGTGTCGGCAAGACCGTGCTCATCCAGGAGATGATCTACCGCGTCGCAGAGAACTTCGGCGGCGTGTCGGTGTTCGCCGGTGTGGGCGAGCGCACCCGTGAGGGCAACGACCTCTTCTTGGAAATGACCGAATCCGGGGTTATTGAGAAGACCGCTTTGGTCTTCGGTCAGATGGACGAGCCCCCGGGCACACGTATGCGTGTCGCCCTGTCGGCCCTCACGATGGCGGAATACTTCCGCGATGTGCAGAAGCAGGACGTGCTCCTCTTCATCGACAACATCTTCCGATTCACCCAGGCTGGCTCGGAGGTGTCCACTCTCCTCGGTCGCATGCCGTCGGCAGTCGGCTACCAGCCGACCCTGGCCGACGAGATGGGCGAGCTGCAGGAGCGCATCACATCCGTGGGCGGTCGCTCGATCACGTCCATGCAGGCCGTCTACGTGCCCGCTGATGACTACACCGATCCTGCTCCGGCGACGACCTTCGCGCACTTGGACGCGACCACGGAACTTTCCCGCAAGGTGTTCTCCAAGGGCATCTTCCCCGCAGTCGACCCGCTGGCCTCCAGCTCCACCATCTTGGATCCGGCGATCGTGGGCGAGGAGCACTACCGAGTCGCCCAAGAGGTCATCCGCATCCTGCAGCGCTACAAGGACCTCCAGGACATCATCGCCATCCTTGGCATCGACGAGTTGTCCGAAGAGGACAAGCAGCTCGTGGGCCGCGCTCGACGGATCGAGCGCTTCCTCAGCCAGAACATGATGGCGGCCGAGCAGTTCACCGGCCAGCCGGGCTCGACCGTCCCTCTCAAGGAGACCATCGAAGCGTTCGATCGGCTCTGCAAGGGCGAATTCGACCACATCCCGGAGCAGGCGTTCTTCCTCATCGGCGGACTCGACGACCTGGCGAAGAAGGCCGAGAGCTACGGCGTTTCGCTCACCAAGGCGTAGGGGCAAAGGGGTATCCGGATATGGCCGAGTTGGATGTGTCGATCGTGTCGGTCGAACGCAAGATCTGGTCGGGCAAGGCGACCTTCTTGTTCACGCGCACGACCTCGGGAGACATCGGCATCTTGCCCCATCACATTCCCCTGGTCGCTCAACTCGTGGATGACGCGATGGTACGCGTGGAACGAGACGGTGAGGATGACCTACGGGTCGCTGTTGACGGCGGGTATCTGTCCGTTACGGAAGCCGGAGTCACGATCCTCGCCGAATCCGCGGAGTTCGCCTCGGAGATCGATGGCGATCGCGCGAAGGCCGATGCGGCATCGGATGACCCGGCCACGGCAGCACGTGGACGGGCTCGATTGCGCGCGCTCGGCGAACTGGTCTAGGCCTTCGACGTCGTTTCCCCGCCCGGGCTCCATAGGACATCTCCACCCGCGTCCTTGTTGGCGCAGCGCGCCAGGATGAAGAGCAGGTCGGATAGTCGGTTGAGATAGTGCGCCGCTAGCGGGTTCATGGAGTCGCCGTACTCGTCGATGGCCCGCCAGGTAGCCCGCTCGGCACGACGCGCAACGGTTCTCGCCACGTGCAGCAGTGCTGCTCCGGGCGAACCGCCGGGGAGGATGAACGAGCGCAGCGGCTCCAGGCTGGTGTTGTACGCGTCGCAGGCCGCTTCGAGTCTGTCGATGTACTCCTGGGTGATCCGCAAGGGTGCGTGCTCGGGATGGGGAACCACGGGTGTGCAGAGGTCGGCACCGACGTCGAAGAGGTCGTTCTGAATGCGGATAAGCAGGGCGGACATTTCGGGGGGGAGATTGCCCAGCGCGAGCGCAGCGCCAATGGCCGAGTTGGCCTCGTCGACATCGGCGTAGGCGATGAGGCGCAGGTCCGTCTTGCGCGTCCTGGACATATCGCCGAGCGAGGTGGTTCCGTCGTCGCCGGTGCGGGTGTAGATCCGCGTCAGGTTCACCATGCCCCGACCCTAGGGGACGCGAGGCCCGGGTGCGCGGTGTGGCCGACCTGCCCGCCTAGCATGGGCCCGTGGAAGCGCTGCAGATCACCGGAGGCAACCGGCTCGCCGGTGCCGTGCGCGTGACAGGTGCCAAGAACAGCGTCCTCAAACTCATGGCGGCCGCCATGCTGGCACCGGGGCGAACCACTCTCACCGAAGTCCCCGGCATCCTCGACGTGGAGATCATGTCCGAGCTGCTGCGCCGACTCGGCTGCACCGTCGAACTCGATCTGGCTGGTGGAAGGGTCGTCATCGACGTCCCGGAGGCGCTGGAGCACCGCGCGGATTATGACCTGGTCCGCCGTATGCGAGCGTCTATCACGGTGCTCGGTCCGCTCCTTGCGCGATGCGGTGTCGTTGACGTCGCTCTTCCCGGTGGCGACAACATCGGCTCCCGTGGACTCGACATGCACGTGTCAGGCCTGCAGCGCATGGGTGCCGAGGTGACGATCGAACACGGCTACCTCATCGCCACCGCACCCAGGGGCCTTCACGGTGCCTCGGTCTGGCTGGATTTCCCCAGTGTTGGGGCAACGGAGACCATCCTCATGGCCGCCGTCACCGCCGATGGTCGGACCGTCATCGACAACGCGGCCCGCGAGCCAGAAATCGTCGATATCTGCAGCATGCTCGTCGATATGGGTGCTCGCATCGATGGCGTTGGTAGCTCGACGCTCGAGATCGACGGCGTTCGGCAACTATCGCCGGTGGAGCACGCCACGGTGCCCGACCGCATCGTCACCGGCACCTGGGCCGTGGCCGCGGCCATCACCCGTGGCGACATCACCATTGCCAACGCCCGCCCGGAACACCTGCAGATTGCCCTCGACAAACTCACCACGGCCGGCGCGCGGATCGAAGTCGTCGACGAGGGACTGCGCGTCAGCATGGATCATCGTCCCCGAGCCGTCGACATCGTGACACTTCCGTACCCCGGGTTCCCGACCGATCTGCAACCGCAGTTCATCGCCCTGAACGCCGTTGCCGAAGGCACTGCCTTGGTCACGGAGAACCTCTTCGAGGCGCGGTTCCGGTTCGTGCACGAGTTGGTCCGTCTCGGCGCCGATGTGCAGACAGAGGGCCATCACGCGCTGGTGCGGGGGAGCGAGCAATTGAGCGGGGCTCCGGTGGAGGCCACCGACATTCGGGCCGGTGCCGGGCTCGTCCTCGCCGGGCTCGTGGCTGAAGGTGTCACCTCCGTGCACGAGGTTCACCACATCGATCGGGGCTACGCCGGATTCGTCGACGACCTGGTGCGCCTCGGCGCCAGTGTCACGAGGGTCCCGGTCCCGGGCTGAGCGCGGCACGCGCGCGGTCCAGATCAGCCGGCCACACCAGCAGACGGGGACCATCCAAGGTCGTGGCCAAGGTGGCGCGGATCCCTGCCGCCTCGAGCGTCTGCCGCGAGATCTCGCCCTCGATGTACGTCGTCGGGGTAGCGACGGGCACGAGCACCCCGTAGTCGTCCTCCTTGCCCGGTCGGGCCGGGGCGGCCACGACGGAGACGCCGCGTCGGAATGCCCACCGCAAGAGCAGGATCAAAACGCCGAGGAAGGCGAACGCTGTGATGGGTCCGACGACGAAGGAATAGGAGTTCGCCACGGGGACATCGTGGAGCACGTTGGCTCATGGCGCCACCGGACCTACTCGCCAGTAGGCTTGGTGTGTGGCTCGCCCCAAGGACCGTCCGTGGCTCATGCGGACCTATGCCGGTCATTCCTCGCCGGCGCAGTCCAATGCCCTGTACCGGCGCAACCTCGCTAAAGGGCAGACCGGCCTGTCCATCGCGTTCGATCTGCCTACCCAGACCGGCTATGACCCGGACAGTCCCATGGCCGAGGGTGAAGTCGGGCGCGTCGGCGTCCCGGTGGCCGACCTTGGCGATATGCGCGCTCTTCTCGACGACATTCCGCTCGGCGACATGAACACGTCCATGACGATCAATGCGACGGCGATGTGGCTCTACGCCCTGTATGTCGTGGCCGCGGAAGAGCAGGGGGTACCGGAGTCGGCGCTCCAGGGAACGACGCAAAATGACATCATCAAGGAATACCTGAGCCGGGGAACCTATATCTTCCCGCCGGAGCCGTCGCTTCGCCTCATCACCGACATGGTCGTCCACACGGTCGAACATGCACCAAAGTGGAACCCCACCAACATTTGCAGTTATCACCTGCAGGAGGCCGGCGCGACTCCCGTTCAGGAGATTGCTTTCTCTCTCGCGACCGCCATCGCGGTACTCGACGCCGTCCGCGAATCCGATGCGGTCCCGGCCGATCGATTCGGTGAGGTCGTCAGTCGTATCTCCTTTTTCGTGAACGCCGGCGTGCGTTTCATCGAGGAGATGTGCAAGGTGCGAGCCTTCGTTGCGCTCTGGGACGAGATCACCCGGGACCGGTACGGGGTCACCGACCCGGGGCAGCGCCGGTTCCGGTACGGCGTACAGGTCAATTCACTCGGGCTTACCGAAGCGCAGCCGGAGAATAACGTGCAGCGCATCGTTCTGGAGATGTTGGCCGTGACCTTGTCCAAGGATGCTCGAGCTCGGGCCATCCAGTTGCCGGCGTGGAATGAAGCGCTCGGCCTGCCACGCCCCTGGGATCAGCAGTGGTCGCTGCGCATCCAGCAGGTCCTCGCCGAGGAGAGCGATCTGCTGGAGTACGACGACATCTTCACGGGCAGCACCGTCATCGAATCGGCGGTGAATGAGATGGTGCAGGAGGCTCGGACCGAACTCGATCGCATTCTTGCCCACGGTGGGGCTGTGGCCGCAGTGGAAAGCGGCTACATGAAGTCGGAGTTGGTGAAGGCGCATGCGACGCGGCGGGCGCGCATCGAATCTGGCGATGAGAAGGTCGTCGGGCTCAATGTGCACGTGGAGACCGAGCCCAACCCCATGTTGGCCGACCTCGAATCTGCGGTCCAGGTCGTCGATGCCGATGTCGCCGAGCGCGCGATCGCGGATGTACGGGCGTGGCGTGCAAGCCGAGATAACGAGCGTGCTCAGACCGCCCTCGCCCAGCTGCGCGTTCTGGCACAGACGACCAGGAACCTCGTGCCCGCAACGCTCGAATGTGCGCGAGCCGGGGTGACGACCGGGGAGTGGGCCGACGTCCTAAGAGAGCAGTTCGGGGAGTATCGCGCTCCGACGGGTGTCAGCGGAGCGTCCGGCCAGGGGGCCGATGGGCCGGGCCTGGCCGAGGTGCGAGAGCAGGTTCGGCGCACCGAGGCCGAACTCGGTTCGCGCCTCCGCTTTCTCGTGGCCAAGCCGGGCCTTGATGGCCACTCCAACGGAGCCGAGCAGATCGCCGTGC
>JALQUH010000164.1 GCA_023263845.1 Candidatus Nanopelagicales bacterium
GGACCGGATCCCGGTGATCCCGCAGGGGGGCAACACCGGACTCGTCGCCGGTGGAGTGCCCGCCGAGGTGCCCGGCCCATTGGGGTCACCGATCATCATCTCGACCCGTCGACTCACTCGGCTCGATCCGATCGACGAGGCCAGTGGGCAGGTCACGGTGGGTGCGGGCGTCACCCTGGGCGATCTGCATCGGTACGCCGCTGCCGCGGGCTGGGAGTACGGCGTCGACCTCGCGGCGCGCGACTCGGCGACCGTCGGCGGCACAGTCGCGACCAACGCCGGGGGCATCCGCGTCATCGCCCACGGCATGACGCGTCAGCAGGTGGTCGGGATCGAGGCCGTGCTCGCAGACGGCAGCATCGTGGAGCACCTGGCGGGGCTCCCTAAGGACAACACCGGCTATGACCTCGCAGGACTGCTCACTGGAAGCGAAGGCACCCTCGGTGTCATCACCGCCGTCCGGCTTCGGTTGTCTCGGCCGCACGCGGCATCGTCCGTAGCTCTCATCGGTATCGACACCTACGACGAGGCCTTGCAACTTCTCCGCGATGCGCCGCGACCAGGAGCGATCGTCCTCGCGGCCGAGGTCACCGATCGCGTCGGTGTCGAGTTGGCCATGGAAATGTCAGGACTGCCGTGGCCGTTGGAGGAGCGTCACCCGCTCACTCTGCTGCTTGAAATTGCCGACGGGGGTGAGGGCGAAGGGTTCGACGAGAGCGTGATGGACGGACATGACGTCACGCTGGCGATCAATGCCACGGATCGCGCGCGGCTGTGGACCTATCGGGAATTGCAGGGTGAGGTCTACACCGCCTACGCCGCCGCACACGGTGCCGACCCCGCGCACAAACTCGATATCTCGATCCCCCTCCGCCACCTCGCCGAGTGCGCAGACCTGCTGCGTGAGCGCATGGCGACGTACCCGGGGGTGCTGGCCTTCGGTGTCTTCGGTCATCTCGGCGACGGCAACATCCACGTCGAGATCGCCGGACCGGCCGCCGATGACGAGGACGTGGACATGCTCGTCCTGGGGACCGTGAGCACCTACGGCGGCAGCATCTCGGCCGAGCACGGCGTCGGACGGGCGAAGAGCCACCACCTGCACCTAACGCGCACACCGACCGAGATCGCGGCCATGCAGGCGATCAAGGCCGCTCTGGATCCCGAGGGCATCATGAACCCCGGTGTCCTGCTGCCGTTAGAGTCGCGGCGTGACTGAGGAGATCCCCGTCGTGGGAATGCGCGAGCCCTGCCCCTGCGGATCGGGCAAGCGATACAAGGCCTGCCACGGCAAGGCGCGCGCCCGCCAATCGGTGGCGCACGTCGGCCGCCCCTTCGAGGGCATGGCAAGCGAGTGCGACTGGGTGGCCATGCGCGAGATCGTGCCGGCCGCGACCGCGCCCCTGACGCTGAAGGACTCGGCCGATCGTTCGGTGACCCTCACGACCGTGCTTCCCCTCGCCTGGCCCGCACTCGTGCGCGACAACGGCGACATCTTCTTGGCCATGCAGGTCACCACCGGCTCCGGCGATCCAAGTCGCGATGCCGCCGATGCGCTGCTGCGCGCACTCGAGGCAGAACCGGGCTCGCCGATCCCACCGGCAGGTCTTCCGGGCCCCGGGCCGCGCCTGCAAGATCTCATTGCCGATGCACCGCTTGAGGTGACGATCCACGACGACTTCGACTACTGGATGGCCGAGGACACCAGCGTCGATGCGCCAGGTGTGCGTGACTCCCTTGATCGCGCGAACAGCAAGGTGATGCCGACAGTGCGTCTTGCGTCAGTAGACGCGGCGTACTGGGTCGACATGGGCGACAA
>JALQUH010000172.1 GCA_023263845.1 Candidatus Nanopelagicales bacterium
GAAGCCCCAGGAGGGCAAGGTCCTAGCGGTGGGCCCGGGTCGCTTCGACGAGGACGGCGACAAGCGCATCCCGCTCGACATCAAGGTCGGCGACGTCGTCATCTACTCGAAGTACGGCGGCACCGAGGTCAAGTACAACAACGAGGAGTACCTCATCCTCTCGGCACGCGACGTGCTCGCGGTCGTCGAGAAGTAGGTTCTCGCACTCCACGCGTCGATCTGGTCGGTCTGACCCTGTCACGACCGACCAGATCGGCCGAGGTGGACACAGTTCTTCGCACCTTCCGCTAGACCATCGATACTTCGCAAGCAAAGGACCCCCATGCCTAAGATCCTGGAATTCGACGAGGACGCTCGGCGTAGCCTTGAGCGCGGCGTCAATGCGCTGGCCGACACCGTCAAGGTGACACTCGGACCCCGCGGACGCAATGTCGTTATCGACAAGAAGTGGGGCGCGCCCACCATCACCAATGATGGCGTGACCATCGCGCGTGAGGTGGAGCTTGAGGATCCCTACGAGAACCTCGGCGCACAGCTGGTCAAGGAGGTTGCTACCAAGACCAACGACATCGCCGGCGACGGCACGACGACGGCAACAGTTCTTGCTCAGGCGATGGTCAAGGAAGGCCTGCGCCAGGTAGCCGCCGGGGCCAACCCCATGGCCCTGAAGCGCGGCATGGACGCGGCTGTCACCGCCATGTGCGATGCGCTCGACTCGGCCGCACGTGAGGTCGAGGGTCGCGACGAGATCGCCCAGGTTGCCACAATCTCCTCGCAGGATGCCGAGGTTGGCTCACTGATCGCCGACGCATTCGACAAGGTTGGCAAGGATGGCGTGATCAGCGTCGAGGAATCCTCCGTGGCCGAGATGGGCCTTGAGTTCACCGAGGGTATGCAGTTCGACAAGGGCTACATTTCGCCGTACTTCGTGACCGACTCCGAGCGGATGGAGGCGGTCCTGGAGGACCCGAACATCCTGCTCGTCCAGGGCAAGGTGTCGGCGGTCAACGAACTTCTGCCCGTGCTGGAGAAGGTGGCTCAGACCGGCAAGCCGCTGCTCATCATCGCCGAAGACGTCGACGGTGAGGCGCTGTCCACTCTCGTCGTGAACCGCATCCGCGGAACCTTCTCATCGTGTGCCGTCAAGGCTCCCGCCTTTGGTGACCGGCGCAAGGCGATCCTCCAGGACGTCGCCATCCTTACCGGCGCCCAGGTAGTGGCGCCCGAGGTTGGACTGAAGCTCGACCAGGTCGGACTCGAGGTGCTCGGTCATGCGCGCCGGGTCGTCGTCACCAAGGACGACACCACCATCGTCGACGGGGGTGGAGACAAGCAGGCCGTCGCCGACCGCATCACCCAGTTGCGCCAGGAGATCGAGCGCACTGACTCGGATTGGGATCGCGAGAAGTTGCAAGAGCGTCTCGCCAAGCTCACCGGCGGTGTCGTGGTCATCAAGGTCGGCGCACACACCGAGGTGGAATTGAAGGAGAAGAAGCACCGCGTCGAAGATGCGGTGTCCGCCACACGTGCGGCCATCGAGGAGGGCATCGTCGCCGGTGGTGGCGCGGCCCTCGTCCAAGCGTCCAAGTCCCTGGCCGGAGATCTTGACCGCTCCGGCGATGAGGCGACGGGCATCTCAATCGTGGCCAAGGCATCGGTCGAACCGCTCCGCTGGATCGCGGAGAACGCTGGAGACCAGGGCTACGTCGTAGTGAGCAAGGTCCGCGACCTCCCGGCCGGCGAAGGACTCAACGCCGCGACCGGCACCTACGAGAACCTCATCTCTGCCGGAGTCATTGACCCGGTGAAGGTGACGAAGTCGGCTTTGTCCAATGCGTCGTCAATCGCTGGCATGCTGCTCACGACCGATGTGCTCGTCGTGGACAAGCCTGAGGATGAGGACGAGGCCGAGCATGGGCATGGCCACTCCCACCACGGTCACAGTCACTAACGCGCGACAACGAACCAACGCACGACAATCCAAAGCCGCACATCAAAAGGCCCCACCCGGATCACGGGTGGGGCCTTTTGCGTTCGAGTTGGCTAGACGGCCTGGGCGAAGCGGCGCCTATCTCGTACAGCTTCGCGCTCGTCCTCGGTCATGCCACCCCAGACGCCGTAGGGCTCGCGGACGGCGAGAGCGTGGGCGGCGCACTGTGCGATGACGGGGCAGGTGGCACAAACCGCCTTGGCCGCCCGCTCCCGCGCCTCGCGTGCGGCGCCTCGCTCGCCTTCGGGATGGAAGAAGGTGTCGGGATCCTCACCGCGGCAGGAGCCGCGCAGCTGCCAGTCCCACGTGTCGGAATTGGGTCCCGGAAGTCGGGAGATGTCCGCCATGGTGTCCTCCTACGTTTGTTCTGCCCACCATACTAATCGCGTCAAAGGTTGGTCAAGGTTTTCAAATGAACAATTTATGAATCGTTTTCATAGGCGGTCTAGCCAGAGCCACCGGTCCGGCCGGTATAGGGGGTGAGCCGGCCCTTGTAGGGGGTAAGCCGGTCGGTATAGGGGGGTGGGCCGGCCGGAAGGGGGGTGGGCCGGTCGTCGCTCAAGATGCGGTCTGCTGATCAGCGAGAACAATGACGGCATGAGTTCTGGTCCCGAACCCAGCGGCGCACTCCCTGCGCCCGGCCTCACGGTGGCCGCGGTAGCGCGCCGCCTGGGGGTCGCTCCGGCGACTTTGCGGACCTGGGACCGTCGATATGGCATGGGCCCGAGTCAGCACGCGGCTGGATCTCACCGGCGATACTCGCCCGACGACGTCGCTCGCCTGGAGCGTGTGCGCCGCCTCATGCTGGCCGGCGTACCGCTCGCAGAAGCGGCACGGGCAGTAGCGACGTCCCTTCCCGGCGGGGTGGACCCGGTCGAGGATGCCGGTGATGTCGAGGCGATCACGGGCGCGGCACCCATGCGACCCGGCGGCGGTGGCGTGGTGGCGATTCCCGGTGGAACTCCGAATGCGCGCGGTTTAGCCCGCGCGGCTCTGGCGCTCGACGGTCGCGGCTGCCGAGAAATCGTGGCGCAGACCCTCGACCGACGCGGTGTCGTCTGGACATGGGACCACCTGCTGGTACCCGTGATGGTCGGTGTTGGTCAAAAGTGGGCGCAGTCCAACAAGGGAATCGACGTCGAGCATGTTCTGTCCGAAGCCATCGCTTCGGAGTTCAGCGAGAGGGTCTCTCGTGCGCCGGCCTCCTCACCGGCCTCGGTGCTGTTGTGTGCCGCCCCGAACGAGCTCCACGTCCTGCCGCTTTGGGCGCTCGCGGCTGGACTTGCTGAGAGGCACGTCTCCGTACGGATGCTCGGTGCGCGCCTGCCCGTGGATGCGCTGGCGTCAGCTGTACGGCGCGTGGGTCCGGCCGGTGTCCTCATCTGGTCGCAACTGCCCGAGACCGGCGATCCCACCATCTTCGACGCACTCCCGGAGGTCCGACCCGAGCCGCAGATCCTGCTGGCGGGACCAGGGTGGTGGCCCGGTGATAGTGGAAAAGCACGCCGCGTTGAGGACCTCACCGAGGCGATCACGGCACTGGCTCGTGCAGCGGGGGCGTAACGCCCGACAGAATGGCGCGGTGGGCCCGTGGGATGAGGCGATCGAATGCGGGGCGCGGGGCCAGTACGCCAAGGCGCGGCGGATCCTTGATCTGATCGGCGAAGACGATCGCCATCACTCACTTGCACTGTCGACCCTCGGCAGCCATGCACGGCAGGTGGGAGCCTCGGGCACCGCCTGGGATTCTCGGGCGCTCGAGGTGGCTACAGATGCCGAATCCGTCGTCGATGCACTTGTCGGACTGGCCGCCGATGAGGTGGTCAACGGCGATGTGTCATCGGCACGCTGCTATCTGGCCGATGCGTCCTCAGTGCTGGGACGCGAGCGGGAAACGTCGGATCCGTGGCGGTCGCTCACCCGCTTGCATTGGGTGAGCGCCGAGGTCGCGCTGCTGGCCGGGGAACGTGAAACGGCGTACGAGGAGGCCCGTGCGGCGCGCCGATCCTGCGCCGGGCGCTCCACGCGGCATGAAACCAAGTCCATGATCATTTCGATGGCCGCGGGCGACGAGTTCGCGCGCAGTCAGGCCGACGCGGTGTTCAAAGTGCTGGTGGGTCAGGGATGGGTGTCGCTGCAGTGGCCGTTCGCACTGGTCCTCGAGGACGCGCGCAGCCAGGCGCAGTCCGCCGACCCCCTGACGCAGGATCTTCGGGCGCGGACATGGCGAGCCGCGCAAGGGGCGATCGACGTCATCTCCGCAGATCTGCCACCTGATCTTGCGGATTCGTGGCGGGACCATCCGGGGGTTCGGCGCCTCCGGGGTGGCCCGGTAGCCTGACGTCATGGCCGGATCCACCTCTTCGATCCCCGAGCCGTTCGCCTACCTCGGGCTCACGTTCGACGACGTCCTGCTGCTCCCTGCGGAGTCCGACGTTGTGCCCAGTGAGGTCGACACCAGCAGTCGGCTCTCCCGCAACATCGACGTACGCATGCCGCTGCTGTCCAGTGCGATGGACACGGTGACCGAGGGGCGCATGGCGATCGCGATGGCCAGGCAGGGCGGGGTGGGCATCCTGCACCGCAACCTGTCCATCGAGGATCAGGCGGGCCAGGTGGACATGGTCAAGCGATCAGAAGCGGGAATGGTCGGCAACCCCATCACCTGCGGACCGGCAGACTCGCTGGCCGACGTCGACGGCATGTGTGCGCGCTACCGCATCAGCGGGGTTCCGGTTGTCGATGACGCAGGCATCCTTCTGGGAATCGTGACCAATCGCGATATGCGCTTTGAAGAGAACATGTCCCGACCCGTGCACGAGGTCATGACAGCGATGCCGCTGGTGACAGCTCCGGTCGGCGTCGATCCCGAAGATGCGCTGCGACTGCTCGCTCAGCACAAGGTGGAGAAGTTGCCGCTCGTGCATCCTGATGGACGCCTCGGTGGGCTGTTCACGGTCAAGGACTTCGTCAAGTCGGACAAGTACCCGCTCGCCACCAAGGATGCCGATGGCCGACTGATGGTTGGCGCGGCCGTGGGTGTCGGTGAAGACGCGGAGAAGCGGGCTCGCACTCTGATCGAGGCCGGTGTCGATCTGCTCATCGTCGATACCGCGCACGGGCACTCCCGTGCGGTGGCAGCGATGGTCGCCCTGCTCAAGTCCAACTCGACCGTCGATGTCGTCGGGGGCAACGTCGCGACGCGAGCGGGGGCGCAGGCTCTCATCGATGCCGGTGCCGATGGGGTGAAGGTCGGCGTGGGTCCTGGCTCGATCTGCACGACCCGCGTCGTTGCCGGGGTCGGGGTGCCACAGGTATCCGCAATCTATGAGGCCAGTTTGGCGGCCAGGCCCGCGGGTGTGCCCGTGATCGGTGACGGTGGTGTGCAGTTCTCGGGAGATATCGCCAAGGCGCTGGTCGCTGGCGCCGACACCGTCATGCTGGGCAGCCTGTTGGCTGGATGTGAGGAAGCTCCCGGCGATGTGGTCTTCGTCAATGGCAAGCAGTTCAAGTCCTACCGCGGGATGGGATCGCTCGGCGCCATGCAGTCGCGCGGTCAGGCGCGCTCCTATTCCAAGGATCGCTACTTCCAGGACGACGTTCTCAGCGACGACAAGCTGGTTCCCGAGGGCATCGAGGGGATGGTGCCGTACCGCGGTCCACTGTCGATCGTGGCCCACCAGCTCATCGGAGGTTTGCGGGCATCCATGGGCTACTCGGGGGCCGCAACCATCCCCCAGCTCCACGCGAAGGGACGTTTCGTGCGGATCACCGCTGCTGGGTTGAAGGAGAGCCACCCGCACGATGTCGTCATGACGGTCGAAGCTCCCAACTACCACTCCCGATAGGACACCGACATGTCAGAGATCGAGATTGGTCGGGGCAAGCGCGGGCGCGTGGCCTACTCATTCGACGAGGTGGCCGTCGCGCCGAGTCGCCGCACGCGCGATGACGACGAGGTGTCGACGGCCTGGCAGATCGATGCCTACCGTTTTGAGGCACCGATCATCGCTGCGCCCATGGACTCAGTGGTCTCACCGACGAGCGCCGTCACGCTGGGTCGCCTCGGCGTCCCGGCGGTCCTCAATCTTGACGGGCTGTGGACGAGGTACGACGATCCGACGTCGCTACTCGAGCAGATCTCGTCGATCCCGGATAGCGAGGCGATCCCCTTCCTCCAGCGCGCCTACCACGAGCGGTCCGTTGATCCGGGTCTCGTGCGTGAGCGGATTGCGGCGATCCGCGAGTCCGGCGTCACGGTCGCCGTCGGGGTGTCGCCGTCCTCGGCCGCCGAGCTCGCGCCGATCGCAGCGACGGCGGGTACGGATCTGCTGGTCATCCGCGGCACCACAGTCTCCGCCGAGCACGTCTCGAGTGCTCACGAACCGCTTAACCTGAAGACCTTCATTCACGAACTCGAGGTGCCCGTGATCGTTGGCGGGTGCGCGACCTACCAGGCGGCGCTCCACCTCATGCGTACCGGCGCCGCAGGAGTGCTCGTCGGTTTCGGCGGTGGTGCTGCCCACACGACGTCCGATGTCCTCGGCATTCGGGTCCCGATGGCGAGCGCTGTCGCGGATGTTGCGGCCGCGCGTCGCGACTACCTCGACGAGTCGGGCGGACGATACGTCCACGTCATTGCCGATGGGTCGGTTGGCTCCAGCGGCTCTTTGGTGAAGGCGATCGCATGCGGCGCCGACGCCGTGATGGTCGGATCCATGCTGGCTCGCGCCAGCGATGCTCCCGGTCATGGCGCCCACTGGGGCGCGGAGGCCTGGCACGCGAACCTGCCACGCGGGGAGCGCAAGCAGCTCGGCGTGGTGGGTACCTTCGAGGAGATCCTTGTCGGCCCGTCGGCCACCGCGGACGGATCCGCCAATCTCATCGGCGCGCTGCGCAAGGCGATGGCGACGAGCGGCTACTCCGATATCAAGGCCTTCCAGCGCATCGACGTCGTTCTCGATCCGCAATAACGCACGCTGCCGGGGACAATGGGGGAGTGAGTGTGAGCGATCTGCCCGAGGAGGCTCCGGTCCACGACGACCGCCTCGGTGCCGAGCAGCGTCGCGCGGCGGTGAAAGCGCTTCGTTGTACCGAACTCGACATCCTCGTTGTGGGTGGCGGTGTGGTCGGAGCCGGCGCGGCCCTCGACGCGGCGGCTCGTGGATTGACCGTGGGATTGGTCGAGCAGAGCGACCTCGCCGCGGGTACCTCCTCGCGTTCATCGCGGTTAGCCCATGGTGGTCTTCGCTACCTTGAACAACGGGAGTTCGCGCTCGTGCGCGAAGCCTTGACTGAGCGAGGTCTCCTGCTCAATCGACTAGCTCCGCACCTTGTGCGGCCCCTGCCGTTCCTCTTCCCCTTGAGCAAGCAATGGGAGCGCCCATACGTCGCGTCCGGCGTACGGCTGTATGACCTCCTCAGCCGGGTCGGCAACCACGGCGGTGAGATGCCGCGGTCGCAGAGCCTGAATGTCGCCGAGGCCAAGGAACGCGTACCCGATCTGGCCACCGATGAGGTCGCCGGGGCGGTGCGCTTCTATGACGCACAGATCGATGACGCACGGCACACCGTGGCCGTGGCACGCAGTGCAGCGTCCTACGGCGCCCACATCGTCACCCGGACGCGGGTCACCGCACTGCTGCGCGATGGGGAGGCCGTCGTCGGGGCTCAGGTGCACGACGACCTCACCGGCGAGGACTATGAGATCCATGCTCGGGTGGTCATCGCGGCCGTCGGCATCTGGACCGATGACTTGCTGCGCATGGCTGATCCGGACAGTCCCACCCGGGTGACGCAGAGCAAGGGGGTGCACCTCGTGGTGCGCGGCGATGCCATTCGCTCCTCCTCCGCCATCATCGCGCGAACACCGCACAGCGTGCTTTTCCTCTTGCCGTGGTCGGGCACCTGGATCGTCGGCACGACCGATACTCCCCGCGTCGACGAAGACCTGGCCGATCCCCATGCGACCGATGAGGAGGTCGACTACCTCCTCGAGCAGGCGAATCGTTGGCTCGAGCGGCGGCTCACGCGCGACGACGTGCTTGCGACGTATGCCGGC
>JALQUH010000008.1 GCA_023263845.1 Candidatus Nanopelagicales bacterium
CCATCAGCCGAGCCTCCCAGGCTCGGCTGCGCATCTCGGGCCCGACGGCCTGCAAATGGGTGCTGGCATAGCCCGGATGGGCCGCGACCGAGATGGCGTCGCGATGAGCGGCGGCGAGTCGACTGGCCAACTCACGCATAAAGAGCAGGTTGGCAAGCTTGCTCTGACCGTAGGCGCCCCAGGTGCGGTACTTCACCTGGCCCATGAGGTCGTCGAAGTTGATCGCGCCCATGCGGTGAGCGCCCGAGGACACGGTGACGACCCGAGAGCCCGGACGCAGAGCATCAAGAAGGCGTCCGGTGAGCGCGAAATGGCCCAGGTGGTTCGTGCCGAGCTGCATCTCGAAGCCGTCGGCAGTCTCTCGCCGTGGGATGGCCATGACTCCCGCATTGTTGATGAGCAGATCCAGGCCGTCCGGGTGGGCCTCTCGCCACAGCCACGCGAACTCATCGACCGAGGCCAGGTCCGCTAGATCGAGTCGCCGTACCTCAAAACGACCCGAGGGGACCGCGTCGCGAAGCTGGCGGGCCGCCTGCTCGCCCTTGTCTGTATCGCGGACTGCCAGCGTGACTTCGGCGCCGCGAGCGGCGAGCGCACGAGCGGTCTCCCATCCGATGCCGGAGTTCGCTCCGGTGACGATAGCGCGGCGTTCGGCCAAGCCGGGAATGTCGTTCTCGGTCCATCTCACCTGTTCATCCAACACGGCGTAGCGAGCGAGTGCACATCGGACATATCGCGGCATGCGGGGTGCTGGGATTGTAGGGACGGCGCCGGGACTCGATTTCCGGCGGGCTGGGGGAGGCGTGTACGCTTCCGCAGGCTGCGGGAGCACGGCAACGGGCTCCTCGGCGCCCCTTTAGCTCAGTCGGCAGAGCGTCTCCATGGTAAGGAGAAGGTCTACGGTTCGATTCCGTAAAGGGGCTCGACCGGTCACGGCAACCGCCAAGACCGATCGCACGAGGGCGGAGTAGCTCAGCCTGGCAGAGCAAGCGGCTCATAATCGCTGTGTCGCCGGTTCAAGTCCGGCCTCCGCTACCACCGCGGCCCTGGGCCGCACCGCCGCAGTTGGGCGTCCACCCTGGGCGCCGGCACGACGCAAGGAGGGCCCCGTGGCCAGCAAGTCAGCAGATGTTCGTCCGAAGATCACCATGGCGTGCCAGGACTGCAAGAACCGCAACTACATCACCAAGAAGAATCGGCGCAACGATCCCGACCGCCTCGAGATCAACAAGTTCTGCCCGACGTGCAACAAGCACACGGTGCACAAGGAAACGCGCTGACCCTCAACGCCGAACTCGTCGGCCGCACCTATCCCCCTACGGCGGCATACGTCGTAGGGCGGGAGAAGGTCCGCGAGTTTGCTGCGGCCATCGGTGACGCCAACCCGGCCTACACCGACGTGGTCGCGGCGCAGGCGCTCGGCTATACCGACGTCATCGCCCCGCCAACCTTCGCCTTCGTCGTGTCCTACGCCGGCTCGGCGCTCGCGGCCGCCGATCCTGAGCTCGGGCTCGACTATTCACGGGTCGTGCATGGCGAGCAGCGGTTCGCCTACACCCGGCCCATCGTTGCGGGCGATGCTCTAGTGGCCACGGCCACCATCGAGGCCATTCGCGCCGTGGCGGGCAATGACATCCTCACCACGAGGGTCGATCTGGAGACCGAGGCCGGTGAGCCGGTGGTCAGCACCACCACGGTGATCGTGGCGCGAGGCACGGCGGAGGAGCGCGCATGAGCGTTGACGTCGGCACCGAGCTGCCCTCGCAGTCGTTCCCGGTGACCCGTGCTTCCCTGGTTCGCTACGCCGGTGCCTCAGGCGACTTCAATCCGATCCACTGGAATGAGCGATTCGCACGTGAGGTCGGACTCCCCAACGTCATCGCCCATGGGATGTTCACCATGGCTGAGGCGGTGCGGGTGGTCACGGACTGGCTCGGTGATCCGGGCCGGCTCGAGGCCTACTCCGTGCGTTTCACCCGGCCTGTCCCCGTTCCCGACGACGACGCCGGGACGGTCATTGAGGTGTCCGGCAAGGTCACCGAACTGCTCGATGATGCCCGCGCCAAGGTCATGCTCACCGCAACCCATGAGGGTCAAAAGATCCTCGGCAATGCGGTGGCCATCGTTCGCCTCCCGTGACCGTGCTCGCCGACCTCACCACGCTGCGTATCGGCGGTCCTGCGGCTCGCCTCGTCGAAGCCACTACCGCCGACGAAATCGTCGACGCTGTGCGCGCGGCCGACGACGCGGGTGAGTCCGTGCTCGTTCTCGGCGGCGGCAGCAATGTGGTGATCGCCGACGAAGGCTTTGACGGCACCGTCGTGCTCGTCCGCTCCCGCGGTGTCGAAGTCACCGTCGACGGATGCGCGGGGGCCTGGGTCGCGGTGGCGGCCGGAGAAGTGTGGGACGACGTCGTTGCGCGAGCCGTCGATGAGGAGTGGGCCGGCGTCGAGGCGCTCTCGGGGATTCCCGGGCTCGCTGGCGCGACGCCCATGCAAAACGTCGGCGCCTACGGTGCAGAGATCGGCGATGTGCTCGCCCGGGTGACGGCGTACGACCGGCGCACGCGTCGGGTCGACGTGATCCCGGTCGGCGACTGTGGTCTGGGTTATCGGGACTCGATGTTCAAGCGAGAGCCCGGTCGCTATGTCGTGCTTGCCGTGACCATGCAGTTGCCGCTCGGAGAACTGTCCGCACCGATTCGGTACACCGAACTGGCACGCACGCTCGGAGTTGAGGTGGGTGAGCGCGCGCCTGCACTTCGCGTCCGAGAAGCGGTCTTGGAGTTGCGGCGGTCCAAAGGGATGGTGCTCGATGCCAATGATCACGACACATGGAGCGTCGGATCCTTCTTCACCAATCCCATCGTGTCGGCGCAGGTGGCGGACACCCTGCCGGCGGATGCACCACGATGGCCGGCCGAGTCAGCCGCGGGCGATAGCGATTCACGAATCAAACTCAGTGCTGCATGGCTGGTCCAGCATGCCGGCTTCGAGCGGGGATTCACCCTCGATGGTCGAGCGGGTTTGTCGACGAAACACACATTGGCACTCACCAATCGAGGTGGCGCCAGTGCCACAGACCTGATGGGCCTCGCCGACCACATTCGTCGCGGCGTACACGATCGATTTGGTATCGACCTCGTCCCTGAGCCAACGGTCCTGCTGTAACTCCCCGCCCAGCGCGACACATGTGGAGAGGCTCTAGCGGGCCTCACTGAGCAGCGTCGCCATGCGACCGACACCCTCCTCGATATCGGCGTCGCTCGTGGCGTAGGACAGGCGCAAGTAGCCCGGCGTGCCGAACGCCTCACCGGGCACCACGGCCACCTCGGCCTCGTCGAGGATGAGTCCGGCGAGATCGGCGGACGACGATGGTCGCTGGCCGCGAATCTCCTTGCCGAGTACGCCTTTGATGCTCGGGTACACGTAGAACGCACCCTCGGGTGTGGGGCAGTCCACGCCGGGAATGGCGGACAGGAGTTCCACGATCCGGCGACGGCGCCGGTCGAAGGCCACCTTCATCTCGTCGACCGCGGCAAGATCACCGGTGACTGCCGCGAGCGCGGCAACCTGCGAGACATTCGCGACGTTCGATGTGGCGTGGGATTGCAGGTTGGTCCCGGCCTTGATCACGTCTGTGGGTCCTACCATCCAGCCCACGCGCCAACCGGTCATGGCGTAGGTCTTGGCGACACCGTTGACGACAACGCAGCGGTCGGCGATCTCGGGCACGAGCACCGGCATGGAGGCGAACTCGGCATCGCCGTACACCAGGTGCTCGTAGATCTCGTCGGTGACGACCCAGATCCCGTGCTCAGCTGCCCACCGGCCGATCTCGGCGACCTGCTCGGGCGTGTACACCGCGCCCGTGGGGTTCGACGGAGACACGAAGACGAGCAGTTTGGTGCGGTCGGTCCGTGCGGCCTCAAGTTGTTCCACGGTCGCGCGGTAGCCGCTGCTCTCAGTGGTCTGCACGATCACCGGGACGCCGCCGGCGAGTTGGATCGACTCGGGGTACGTCGTCCAGTAGGGGGCGGGCAGGATCGCTTCATCGCCGGGATCCAGCAGGGCGGCAAACGTGTTGTAGAGCGCCTGCTTGCCACCGTTCGTCACGAGCACCTGGTTCGCCGCGACCTCGTAGCCGCTATCGCGCAACGTCTTGGTGGCGATCGCCTCGCGCAGTTCGGGCAGTCCAGCGGCCGGGGTGTACCGGTGCCAGCGCGGATCTCGGCAGGCGGCGACGGCGGCCTCGACGATGTAGTCGGGGGTGGGGAAGTCCGGCTCACCGGCCCCGAAGCCGATCACGGGGCGCCCGGCAGCCTTGAGCGCCTTGGCTTTGGCGTCGACCGCGAGCGTCGCTGATTCGGAGATGTCACCGATCCTGCGCGAGATGCGTTCCATGGGGGAAGTCAATCAGGCATGTGACGTCTGGTCAGCAGGTGGCCACGCGGGGGCGAATTGGACCCGGGGTGAGCCATCCGCGTAGACTCCCGGGGCCGGTGGCTTTCCCACCCTTGCGCAAGCCTGCCCTGCGGGCCCGCCAGGGGGCGATCGCTGCCTGAGGGCCGTAGCTCAATTGGTAGAGTCCCGGTCTCCAAAACCGGTGGTTGGGGGTTCGAGTCCCTCCGGCCCTGCGCAGCACGAACACGACGACAGGAGGATGCGGTGAGCGAGACCCGCAGCGACGCTGGTCTGTCCATCTTCGGACGGCTCGCCCTCTTCCTGCGTCAGGTGGTCGCCGAGCTTCGCAAGGTGATCTGGCCGACGCGCAAGGAACTCGTGACCTACACCATCGTGGTCATTGTCTTCGTCACCATCATGGCGGGGATCGTGGCTGGGCTGGACTACATCTTCACCCGAGGGGTGCTCCTCATCTTCGGATGAGGACCCGATTCCAGGAGCCTTTACCCGTGACCGACATGCCCACGACCGACCCCGCTGAGGCCGACGCCCCGGCGGTTCCTGCTGTCGTGTTCCAGGGGGAGACGGCCGATCCTGAGCAGGTTTTCGCTGTGGATGAGTCCGCAGTGGCCACGGACGAGGGTCCGGCGGTCGAGGTGGAGACCGAAGACGTCGTCGCTGTCCATGACGCTGGCGACGCCGAGGTTGTCGCGCAGGTTGACGAGGTCGAGGAAATCCCGGCCGGCGATGCCGAAGCTGCCGTTGATGCCGAAGCCGCCGTTGACACCGAATCCGCCGTTGACGGGGACGAGGTTGACGGGGACGAGGTTGACCCCGTCGAGGCCTTCCGTGAGCAGATGCGGTTGTCCGTCGGCGACTGGTTCGTCATCCACTCGTACGCCGGCTACGAGAACCGCGTGAAGACCAACCTCGAGACCCGCATCATCTCCTTGAACATGGAGGACTACATCTTCCAGGTCGAGGTGCCGATGGAAGAGGTCACCGAAATCAAGCAGGGCCAGCGCAAACTGGTCCGTCGCACGAAGTTCCCCGGGTACGTCCTGGTGCGCATGGACCTCACCGACGAGTCCTGGGGCGCCGTGCGACACACCCCCGGCGTTACCGGCTTTGTCGGCCACGGCCACCAGCCCGCTCCGCTCTCGCTGGACGAGGTCGTCAACATCTTGGCGCCCGCGCCAGAGCGAAAGGCCGGTGCGCCAGCGGCCACCGGATCCGCGGCTGCGGGTTCGGGTGGCGCTCCTGCCGCCGAGATCCAGGTGGACTTCTCGGTTGGCGATTCGGTCACCGTGGTGGATGGTCCCTTCGCCACCTTGCACGCCACCGTCTCCGAGATCAATATCGAGGCCCAGAAGGTCACCGGCCTGGTCGAGATCTTCGGTCGTGAGACCCCCGTCGAACTGGCCTTCAGCCAGATCCAGAAGAACTAACCCCGATCCAGCAATAACTCACCACGAGGAAACAGACCATGGCTCCCAAGAAGAAGATCGCCGGCATGATCAAGTTGCAGATCCAGGCCGGCCAGGCGAACCCGGCACCCCCGGTGGGTCCGGCGCTCGGCCAGCACGGCGTCAACATCATGGATTTCTGCAAGGCATACAACGCCGCGACCGAGGGCCAGCGTGGGCAGGTCATCCCAGTGGAGATCACCGTCTACGAGGATCGTTCCTTCGACTTCACCCTCAAGACGCCCCCGGCGGCGAAGCTCATCCTCAAGGCGGCTGGGCTGGACAAGGGCTCGGGCAATGTCCCGCGCGTGATGGCCGGCACGATCACCCGTAACCAGGTGCGCGAGATCGCCGAGACCAAGATGCCTGACCTCAATGCCAACGACATCGATGCCGCCATGCGCATCATTGAGGGCACCGCCCGCCAGATGGGCGTCACCGTCAGCGAGTGACAGGACACGACACAGACCACCGCTACGCCGTAGCGGTCGTGGGAGGGCCGAGCGCGGTCCGCACACCACACCTCCACTGAACACAAGGAGCAGAACATGAAGCGCAGCAAGGCCTACCGCCAGGCGATGGAACTCATCGACCCTGAGCGCCTGTACACCCCCGCCGCCGCCGTGGCCATCGCCAAGCAGACGGCCAAGACCAAGTTCGACCCGACCGTCGAGGTCTCCATGCGACTGGGCGTTGACCCGCGCAAGGCCGACCAGATGGTCCGCGGCACCGTCAACCTGCCACACGGCACAGGCAAGACCGCCCGCGTCATCGTCTTCGCGAACGGCGAGAAGGCCGACGAGGCCCGTGCGGCCGGCGCCGACGAGGTCGGCGGTGACGAGCTCATCGATCGCGTGGCCGGCGGCTGGACCGACTTCGACGCCGCTGTCTCCACCCCGGACCTCATGGGCAAGGTCGGTCGCCTGGGCAAGGTGCTCGGCCCCCGGGGCCTCATGCCCAACCCGAAGACGGGCACGGTCACCATGGACGTCGCCAAGGCGGTCGATGACATCAAGGGCGGCAAGATCGAATTCCGGGTCGACAAGAATTCGAACATGAGCTTCCCCATCGGCCGGGCCTCCTTCACAGAGGAGCAGCTCGCCGACAACTATGTGGCTGCGCTTGAGGAGATCATGCGCGCGAAGCCGTCGTCTGCGAAGGGGCGCTTCATCAAGAAGGTCACCGTATCCACGACGATGGGGCCAGGTATCCCGGTGGACCCGCAGGCCACCAAGGCCGGCTCCGCCACCGAGGCCGAATAGCCCCGTTTTGACGTACGGGCCTGCGGGCCCGTACCCTCACCACCGACCGAAGACCGCCGGTTTGGGCCCGCAAGGGTCGGACTAAGGACCCGGCACCCACAAGGTGCCAGCGGGTCGCCTGCGCAGGTGATCGCCTTCATGGCGCCCCGCCTGCGCGCGCGACTCACGTACGCCAGCGGCCCGCAAGGGCCGCCCGACGCAGAGCAGGAGGACGCATGGCGCGCTCAGACAAGGAAGACGCAGTCGCCGAACTCACCGAGGAGTTCCGTACGTCGTCGGCCGCTGTGCTGACTGAGTACCGCGGACTGACGGTTGCTCAGATTTCGGCCCTTCGCCGTTCCCTCAAGGGAGTGGCCAACTACGCGGTCACCAAAAACACGCTGACCAAGATCGCCGCGCGTGAGGCCGGCATCGAAGGTCTGGATGACCTCCTCAGCGGTCCGACCGCTATCGCCTTCATCAAGGGTGACCCGGTCGAGGGCGCAAAGAGCCTGAAGGAGTTCGCCAAGGACAACGCGCTCCTCGTCCTCAAGGCCGGCTACATGGACGGCCGCATCCTCGACGCCAGCGAAATCAAGAAGTTGGCCGACCTGGAGTCGCGTGAGGTTCTGCTGGCCAAGCTCGCCGGTGCGATGAAGGCCTCCATGAATCAGGCTGCCTCGTTGTTCGCCGCGCCGCTGTCCCAGGCAGCGCGAACGGTCGACGCGTTGCGCGTCAAGGCAGAGGCAGACCCTTCGGTCATCGGCGGCGCAGGTGCGCCGGCTGAGTCGGTGGCCGCCAAGGTCGAGGACGTCGTCGAGGACGTTGTCGAGAAGGTTGAAGAAGTTGTGGCGGATGTCGTCGAGGCGGTCGAAGGGGCCGTCGAGGACATTGCGCACAAGGTCGATGAAGCCCTGCACCACGGGGCCGACGAGACACCCGAGTCCACCACCGAAACCGAGGGCTGAAGCCCACCCAAAGCCCGCCGGGTCGGCGGGCATCCCCGGCCCTCGGCCGGTTCATGAAAGGACGCCACCATGGCGAAGATGAGCACCGACGATCTGCTCGACGTGTTCAAGGAGATGACCCTCATTGAGCTCTCTGAGTTCGTGAAGGCCTTCGAGGAGACCTTCGAGGTCACCGCGGCCGCCCCGGTGGCGGTTGCAGCGGCGGCCCCGGCCGGCGGTGGCGGCGACGCTGGCGCTGCGGCCGACCAGGATGAGTTCGACGTCATCCTCGAGGCCGGCGGCGACAACAAGATCCCCGTCATCAAGGAGGTCCGTGCGCTGACCAGCCTCGGCCTGAAGGAGGCCAAGGACCTCGTCGAGGGTGCGCCCAAGCCGGTCCTGGAGAAGGTCAACAAGGAGACCGCCGACAAGGCGAAGGAGGCCCTCGAGGCCGCCGGCGCCACGGTCTCGGTCAAGTAGTTCGGTTCTTCTGCTCGATCACGAGCGCGCAAGGGGGCCCTTCGGGGCCCCTTTGTCGTGTTCGGGTTTGTCCGCTTCGCAGGCTTCGCGAAGGGCGCGACATCCCCGCACGAAGTGCCCGATTCGCTCCAGGATTGGGCAACGGCACGGTCACGATTGCCGCGTTGTGGCTTGACTCCGGCGCCGTCGCAGGCCACCATCATCCCGCGCACCAACCCCACCGCCGGGTTTTGGCCCACGGCCAGGCCCCGGACGGCGAGTCGAGGAGCGCGCCGAGCACCGCCCGCAGGGACTGTCACCTGCGAACGGCAAGGCCAGACCGGCTTGGTCTGCCCCCGCCAGCGGCCCGGCGCCTCGAGGACCGTCGTTCGAGCAGGGTAGGGGTCGACAGCGGCATGCCCCTTCGGGTATGCTGCCTCTTTGCGCTGCTTCCAACCGGTTTGACACCGGCGCTGCCGCGCGCCTCATGCCCGCCAGCGACGGCGGGCCGCCCGCTAGCCGCGGCGGGCACGATGAACTGGAAGGACCCCTCTTGGCCGCCTCGCGCACCACTGCCCTGTCCCCCCAGCTGCACCGCGCATCCTTCGCCAAAATTCGTGAGCCTCTCGGCGTTCCCAACCTCCTCGCCCTGCAAACTGCCAGTTTCGACTGGCTGCTCGGCAACGATGTCTGGCGAGCGCGGGTCGAGGCTGCCCTGGCCGAAGGCCGCAAGGACGTCCCGACGACCTCAGGTCTAGAGGAGATCTTCGAGGAGATCAGTCCGATCGAGGACTTCGCCCAGATGATGTCGCTGTCCTTCCGCGACCATCGTTTCGAGCCGCCGAAGTACACCGCTGAGCAGTGCATGGAGAAGGACTTCACCTACGCGGCTCCGCTGTTCGTGACCGCGGAGTTCATGAACAATGAAACCGGTGAGATCAAGTCCCAGACGGTCTTCATGGGCGAGTTCCCGCTGATGACCGACAAGGGCACCTTCATCATCAACGGCACCGAGCGAGTCGTCGTCTCCCAGTTGGTGCGCTCACCCGGCGTCTACTTCGAGCGCACCCCGGACAAGACCAGCGATCGTGACGTCTACGTCGCCAAGATCATTCCGAGCCGCGGTGCCTGGCTGGAGTTCGAGGTCGACAAGAAGGACCTCGTCGGCGTCCGTGTCGATCGCAAGCGCAAGCAGCCGGTCACGATCTTCCTCAAGGCCCTCGGCTGGACCAGCGAGGAGATCCGCGAGCGTTTCGGCTCGTTCGACTCGATCATGCAGACCCTGGAGAAGGACCACGTCGAAACCCAGGACGAGGCCCTGCTCGATCTTTACCGCAAGCTGCGCCCGGGCGAGCCACCAACGCTGGAGAACGCCAAGGCGCTGCTCGACAACTTCTACTTCAACCCCAAGCGCTACGACCTGGCCAAGGTCGGCCGTTACAAGGTCAACAAGAAGCTCGGTCTCGACGAGGCGTTGGGGCAGAGCGTGCTGTCCCGGGATGACATCGCCGCCACGATCGAGTACCTCGCCCGTCTGCACGCCGGCGAGACGGTGGCGGATGCCCCCCGGGGTGAGATCCAGATCGAGACCGACGACATTGACCACTTCGGCAACCGGCGTCTGCGCACCGTGGGTGAACTCATCCAGAACCAGATTCGCACCGGTCTGTCCCGCATGGAGCGCGTCGTTCGCGAGCGCATGACCACGCAGGACGTCGAGGCGATCACCCCGCAGACGCTGATCAACATCCGACCCGTGGTGGCGTCGATCAAGGAGTTCTTCGGTACCTCGCAGCTGTCGCAGTTCATGGATCAGACAAACCCACTGGCGGGCCTGACTCACAAGCGCCGTCTGTCGGCGCTTGGCCCGGGCGGTCTGTCCCGCGAGCGTGCTGGCTTCGAGGTGCGCGACGTGCACCCGTCGCACTACGGCCGCATGTGCCCGATCGAGACTCCCGAGGGTCCGAACATCGGTCTCATCGGCTCGCTGTCGACCTACGGACGTGTCAACGCGTTTGGCTTCGTGGAGACCCCATACCGCAAGGTGGTCGGCGGCCGTGTCACCGATCAGATCGACTACCTCACCGCCGATGAGGAGGACCTGCACGTCATCGCGCAGGCCAACGCCGTCATCGGAGATGACAACCGCTTCAGTGAGGACCGCGTGCTTGTCCGTCGCAAGGGTGGTGAGGTCGACTACGTCCCGGCCGACGACGTCGACTACATGGACGTCTCGCCCCGCCAGATCTGGTCGGTTGCCACCGCCATGATCCCGTTCCTCGAGCATGACGACGCCAACCGCGCGCTCATGGGCTCCAACATGCAGCGCCAGGCTGTGCCTCTGCTGCGCGCGGAGGCTCCGCTGGTCGGCACCGGAATGGAGTTCAATGCGGCGTACGACGCCGGCGACATCGTCACCGCGGACAAGGCCGGTGGCGTCACCGAGGTCTCGGCTGATCTGATCGTCGTGGCCAACGATGATGGCACCACCACGTCGTACCGCCTGCAGAAGTTCCAGCGGTCAAATCAGGGAACGAGCTACAACCAGCGTCCGATCGTGGCCGAGGGTGACCGGGTCCTTGAGGGCCAGGTCCTCGCGGACGGCCCGTCCACCGACCTCGGCGAGATGGCGCTCGGCAAGAACCTCCTCGTTGCCTTCATGCCCTGGGAGGGTCACAACTACGAGGACGCCGTCATTCTCAGCCAGCGCCTAGTCCAGGACGATGTGCTGAGCTCGATCCACATCGACGAACACGAGATCGACGCACGCGATACCAAGTTGGGCCCGGAGGAGATCACCCGCGATCTGCCGAACGTGTCCGAGGAGGTGCTCGCCGACCTCGATGATCGCGGCATCATCCGCATCGGAGCCGACGTCGTCCCCGGTGACATCCTGGTCGGCAAGGTCACGCCCAAGGGCGAGACCGAACTAACCCCCGAGGAGCGCCTCCTGCGCGCCATCTTCGGTGAGAAGGCCCGCGAGGTGCGCGATACCTCCCTCAAGGTGCCCCACGGTGAATCCGGCAAGGTCATCGGGGTCCGCGTATTCGATCGCGACGAGGGCGATGAGTTGCCGCCGGGCGTCAATCGCCTCGTGCGCGTCTACGTCGCGCAGAAGCGCAAGATCACCCAGGGTGACAAGCTCGCGGGCCGCCACGGCAACAAGGGAGTCATCGCCAAGATCCTCCCGGTCGAGGACATGCCCTTCCTGCCCGATGGCACCCCTGTCGACGTCGTACTCAACCCGCTCGGCGTCCCCGGCCGCATGAACGTCGGACAGATCCTGGAGACCCACCTCGGCTGGGTGGCGGCGACGGGCTGGGAGGTCGATCCCTCCGACGCACGCGCCGCCAACCTGCCCGAAGAGGTTCGCAGCGGCGAGCCTGGCACCCGCCTGGCAACGCCGGTATTCGACGGCGCCCGCGAGCAGGAGCTGTCCTTGGTGTTGGAATCAACCACCCCGTCGGAGTCCGGCGAGCGGCTGGTCGGCTCCGACGGCAAGGCGAGCCTGTTCGACGGCCGCACGGGTGAGCCCTTCCCGGGCCGCTTCACGGTCGGCTACATCTACATCCTGAAGTTGCTGCACCTGGTCGACGACAAGATTCACGCGCGCTCGACCGGCCCCTACTCGATGATCACCCAGCAGCCGCTGGGCGGTAAGGCGCAGTTCGGTGGTCAGCGCTTCGGCGAGATGGAGGTGTGGGCGCTCGAGGCCTACGGAGCGGCGTACGCGTTGCAGGAACTCCTCACCATCAAGTCCGACGACGTCCTGGGTCGCGTGAAGGTCTACGAGGCCATCGTCAAGGGCGAGAACATCCCCGAACCCGGCATCCCGGAGTCCTTCAAGGTCCTCGTCAAAGAGATGCAGTCCCTGTGCCTGAACGTCGAGGTGCTCTCCGGGGACGGCGTCGCCATCGAGATGCGCGACACGGACGACGACGTCTTCCGTGCCGCCGAGGAACTCGGCATCGACCTGTCTCGGCGTGAGCCAGCCAGCGTCGAAGAGGTCTAGCACCTCCACCCCAGACATTCCACGACCCGACGAGGCAAAGGACAAACTCAGGTGCTTGACGTCAACTTCTTCGATGACCTTCGCATCGGCCTGGCGACCGCGGACGACGTTCGCACGTGGTCGCACGGCGAGGTGAAGAAGCCCGAGACGATCAACTACCGCACGCTCAAGCCGGAGAAAGATGGCTTGTTCTGCGAGAAGATCTTCGGGCC
>JALQUH010000010.1 GCA_023263845.1 Candidatus Nanopelagicales bacterium
CGGACTCCATGGCGGCCCGATCCAGCATCTCCTCATCTGCGACCGGCTCAAGCGGCGCAGCGATCGCGGCCGCGCCACCGGCGTCCAGATGCCCCACGAGATCGACGTGGCCGGAGCCGAGTTGGCCCTGGCCGGCGTACATCTCCAGCTTGGTGCGGGTATCGGCGATATCGAGATTGCGCATCGTGAGCTGTCCGATGCGGTCGGTGGGACCGAACGCCGCATCCTCCGTGCGCTCCATCGACAACTTGTCCGGGTGGTAGCTCAAGGCCGGCCCGCGAGTGTCGATGATCGAGTAGTCGTCACCGCGGCGAAGCCGAAGCGTCACCTGGCCGGTGACCGCGGAGGCCACCCACTTCTGCAGCGACTCGCGCAGCATGAGCGACTGAGGATCCAGCCAGCGACCTTCGTAGAGAAGCCGCCCCAGGCGACGCCCCTCGGCGTGGTAATTGGCGATTGTGTCCTCGTTATGGATGGCGCTGAGCAGACGCTCGTAGGCGACAAACAGCAGGGCCATACCCGGGGCCTCGTAGATGCCGCGGCTCTTGGCCTCGATGATGCGGTTCTCGATCTGATCGGCCATGCCCAGGCCGTGCCGGCCGCCAATCGCATTGGCTTCACGCACCAGTTCGACGGCGCTGGCGAACTCGCGGCCGTTGATACGCACCGGGCGTCCCTGACGGAACTCGATGATGACATCCTCGGTGGGGATCGCTACCGAAGCGTCCCAAAAGCGCACGCCCATGATCGGCTCGACGATCTCGACGGACACGTCGAGGTGCTCAAGTTGCTTGGCCTCGTGCGTCGCCCCCCAGATATTTGCATCGGTCGAGTACGCCTTCTCCACCGAATCCCGATAGGGCAGGTCGTGATCGCTCAGCCACTGCGACATCTCCGTGCGACCACCGAGTTCCCCGACGAAGTCAGCATCGAGCCACGGCTTGTAGATGCGCAACTGCGGATTGGCCAGCAGTCCGTAGCGATAGAAGCGCTCGATGTCATTGCCCTTGTACGTCGAGCCGTCACCCCAGATGGAGACGTCGTCCTCCTGCATCGCGCGGACCAGCAACGTGCCCGTGACCGCGCGGCCGAGCGGCGTGGTGTTGAAGTACGTTCGCCCACCCGACCGGATGTGGAAGGCGCCGCACGACATGGCGGCCAGCCCTTCTTCGACCAGCGCCGGGGTGCAGTCGACGAGCCGCGAGATCTCGGCGCCGTACTGCAGGGCACGATCCGGGACGCTATCGATGTCCGGCTCGTCGTACTGACCGAGATCGGCGGTGTAGGTGCACGGAATCGCGCCCTTGTCGCGCATCCACGCGACGGCGACAGAGGTGTCGAGGCCGCCGGAGAAGGCGATCCCGACACGCTCACCTACGGGGAGGGATGCGAGGACCTTGGACACGAGGCGACCCTATCGGCACACTGGGGCGGCAACCGAACGCAGGAGGAGGAGTCATGGCCGAGAGCAAGGACGCCGACAAGGGTGGGGTGCCGTGGGGCGCGGTCATCGCGGGGATCATCGCGGTGCTGGCCCTGGTGGTCATCATCCAGAACAGTGAGAGCACGAATGTCCAGCTCTTCGGGCTCACGATCGCCCTACCGCTGTGGCTGATGCTGCTCATCTTCTTCCTGCTCGGCGTCCTGTGCAGCGGCCTGGTCCGCCGCGGCGTCCGCAAGGCCGCCGGCCGCGACACCAAAAAGGACAACTAGAACTACGTTGAACGCGACGGTGGGGAGCTAGGCGGGTTGGCCGCCGTCCTCGCCGGTGAGCCTGGCCTCCGCCTCAGCAGCCCGGCGCAACGCCGCCTCCAGATCCACCTGGGCCTGGCCATAGGCCGTCCAGTCCCCCGCGGCGAGCGCTGCCTGCCCTCTGTCGTACGCCGCCTGGGCGTCGGATAGGGCGGCCTGCAGATCCTCCAGCGGGTCCCCGGAGGGAGCCGGCGTCGGATCCGGCGTCGGAGTCGGCTGGGGGTCCGGGTCGGGTCCGGGTGTCGGATCCGGTGTCGGCAAGGGGTCGGACTCGAACACCTTGGCCAGCGCCTCGTCGAGGGTGTCCTCGAGCGCAACATTGGAGCCATAGCCGGCCAGCACCTTCCGCAGCAGCGGATAGCCGTCCTGGGTCGCGCGCAGGTAAACCGGCTCGACGTAGAGAAGTCCACCGTTGAACGGCAGCGACAGCAGGTTGCCCAGATCCACCTCGGACCCACCTCGACGCAGCAGTGACAGTTCGGCGCTGATCTCCGGATCGGACTCGAAGTTGTTCTGCACCTGAGTCGGACCCGGGATGGTCGTGTTGCTCGGCAGTTGCAGCACCCTGATCTTGCCGTAGCCGTCTCCGGGCGCACTGTCGGCCGCCATGAAGGCCGCCAACGTGGGGCGGCGCTGTGGCGCGAACGTCGTCGTGAGGGAGAACGCCTGCTGATCCTGCCCCGGCATTTGCAGGGTGAGGTAGTACGGCGGCTGGAACTGCTGGATGGCCTGGGTGGGATCGAAGGGCACAATCCAGAAGTCGGTACCGTTGTAGAACGTCGCCGGATCGGTGACGTGGTAACGCGACATCACCACGCGCTGCACCTTGAACAGGTCCTGCGGATAGCGCACGTGCGCCTCCACCGCCTCCGGCATGTCCGACAGCGGCTGCACGACCTCGGGGAAGGCCTTCATCCAGGTCTGCAGAACCGGGTCCGAGGCGTCCCAGGCGTACAGCGACACGGTGCCCTCATAGGCATCCACGACCGCCTTGACGGAGTTGCGGGCGTAGTTGAGTTGATCATTCGGCGCGATCGCCGTGGAGCCTGTACGTACGGTGATTGAGTCGCTCGTCACATCGCTGAGGGAGACACGCGAGGAGTACGGGTAGTCATTTGATGTCGTGTAGCCGTCGACAACCCACTTGATCCGACCGTCGACGACGATGGGATAGGGATCTTGATCAAGGGTCAACCAGGGAGCAACCTTCTGCACACGGGTCAGCGGATCGCGGTCCCACATGATGCGCGACTCCGGATTGATCAGGTCGGTCAGCAAGATGTTGCTGTCCTGGAACTTCGTCGCGAAGAGCAGTCGGTTGAACAGCGAGCCCACGGCGACGCCGCCATTACCCTGATAGGTGTTGTTGACCTGCCCCGTCGGGCTCGCGTCGTCCGGGTAGTCGAGTTCGATCGGCGGCGAGCTTTCCGGACCGCCGACAACGGAGAATGACGGGCTGAGTTCACCAAAGTAGATGCGCGGCTGTTCGATATCGAGAAGCCCCGACGGCGGGATGTCGCTCTCGAAGAAGTCCGGCTGACCGCTCGACTCTGCGGTGTTGTCATACGCCGCGACGAACCCGTAGCCGTGGGTATAGACGGCGTGATCATTGGCCCAATTGCGCTGGTTGTCCGGGATACCGTCGAGGTTGATCTCGCGAGCAGCCACCACGGCGCCTCGCAACTGGTCGGACAGCGGGTAGCGGTCGACATCGAGGCTGTCGTTGAAGGAGTAGTACGCGCGGATCTGCTGCAACTGGTTGTACGTCGGAGACGCAAGCGCGGGATCGAGCAGTCGGATGTTGTCCAGCGTGCCGAGGTTGGCGTCGATCACCGAGGCAGAGGGTGGCTCGACGGTGCCGGG
>JALQUH010000115.1 GCA_023263845.1 Candidatus Nanopelagicales bacterium
ATGTAGGCCGCCACGATGCCCAGACGCGCCCACGAGTCAGTGGCGCCGAAGGTGCCTCCGAACGGACTGGTTAACGCCGAGCCGCCGAACGCCGCCCACCCGATGAGGAGCGAGGCGACGATGAGGACGAGGAGGGTGAGCGCGGTGAGGATGAGTCCGACGATGACCTTGGCGCGCAGCAGACGTCGCCGGGGTACCGGGGCCGCAAGTAAGTAGCGCAGCGTGGACCACGACGCCTCACTCGCCACCGCGTCGCCGAGAAACATGGCGGCAAGGATGGTGAGCAGGAATCCGGAGGAGAACAGCAGCATCGTCAGGGTGAAGTTCCACGGCCCAGCCGTCGCGAGCCCGACCAGGTCCAGATCGCCGTCACCGAATCCGCGCTGCTGCGGGCCGAGTTTGACCGCCGCCACCACGATGAGGGGCAGGGCGATCACCAGGCCGAGGGCGATCCAGGTACGCCGGCGCCTCAGCTGGCGCGCGAGTTCGACGCGCACGGTGAGCGTGCGATGAACGCGGTAGGTGGTTTCGCTCATCGCTCCACCCCGTGTCCCTCGCCCACGAGTTCGAGGAAGACATCCTCCAGGCGCAGCCCGGAGCGGCCCGCAAGCAACTGCTCGACGGTTCCGCTGTAGACCACCGTGCCGCGGTTCATCACCACGACGTGGCTGCAGGTCTGCTCCACCTCGCTGAGGAGGTGGGAGGACACGATGACGGTGCGCCCAGCCTCGGCGTATGCCCGCAGGACGTCGCGCATCTCGCGGATCTGGGGCGGGTCGAGGCCATTCATCGGCTCATCGAGCACGAGGAGATCCGGCATCCCGAGCATGGCCTGCGCGATACCCAGACGCTGCCGCATGCCTTGGCTGTACGTACGCACGCGACGATCAACGGCACTGCCGAGTCCGGCGATCTCCAGCACCTCATCGAGCTGCGGGTCTCCCATCCGCCCGGATGCTCGCCAGAACAGGTCGAGATTGCGGCGGCCGGACAGGTGCGGAAGGAAGCCCGGACCCTCAACGAAGCAGCCCACGCGGGCGAGCACCGGAGAGCCCGGATGTGTCACCTCTCCGAAGATGCGGACATCGCCCGCCGTGGGAGCGATCAGGCCCATAGCCACCCGGATCGTGGTGGTCTTACCCGCACCGTTGGGCCCGAGCAGTCCGACGACCACCCCTGACGGGATCTCGAAGTTGGCGTCATCGACCGCCCGCACACCACCGCGAAACTCCTTGACCAGCCCGGTCACGGCGAGGGGTGCGACCGGCTCGGGCGACTTCGGTTCGTGATAACGGGGACGCAGGAGCGCAACGACGATCCAGATCAGAATCGTCAGGAGCAGCGCGCCGATAGGCCAGACCCACGCGGGCCAACTCACGCTGCCCGTGGCACCGGCCACGGTCGGCACGGTGACGACCGGCCCGGCCTTCACCGTGTAGACGGCGGGCTCGGCAGCGTTGCGATAGCCGAAGTCCGTGGTCGAGATCGTCACCGCGAGACGCTCGCCCGCTGCCGCCTGCGCCACGATCGTGGGAAGGATCACGTCGAGTACCACGGGTTCGGGGCCCAGTGCACCGACACGAATGGCGGAGACCAATCCCTGGGGCAGCGTTTGACGTCCGTCCGATCCGACGATGCGCAGCGACGCATAGAGGACGGCGTCGGTGAGCGACCGATCGGCAGCGACGACGATCTGAACGCGCGATGATCCGATGATGCGTTGGCCACTGGCCAGCGGCTCGGAGACGAAAACAGCGGTCTGACCCGGCGCAGGCACCCCGAGGCGATCTCCCGCGAGCGCGCCGAGCCCACCGGCCCCGGGCAGCGCCGTGATGGCCGCGGGCTCGCCGCCGGCCGGAGCGAGGATTTGCTGAGGCGGCCCGGCGATCGGAACATCGACACTCTCGTCGCCGAACAGTCCGGGGTAGGTCGGAGAGGTCAATACCTCGATGGACCCGGCATCCCGCGCGTTCAACGCCGAGCCGGATGCCAGCGACACCTCGAAGGTGTCGGGCACCGCTGGGCCACCCCGCAGATGCGCGTCGAACCAGGTGGCTGTGAGGTCGCGCAGTCGTTCGTTCTCGTTTACGCCGCCATCGTGACCGCCGGCATGCCAGAGGACCTTCAGCGGTGCGTTGACGATTGCCTGGGCGTTGAGGTCGGCCTGCGAGAGCGGGAACAGGGAGTCGGCCTCACCCCCGGCGAGGAGGACCGGTGCAGTGATATCGGCGCCCACGGTGACCGGTGACGATGCACGCATGAGTTCGGCGACAGCGGGCGACACTGTTCCCGTCGTCGCCACTTCGAGGTACGCCGCACACCACTCCGGGCTGAACCGTCCGCACTCAGTGACCGGGGCTCCCGGCGTGAAGCCCAGACCCGAAGCGAAGAAGAACGAGGTCCATAGGGACTTATAGACGCCGGGCGTGGGTTGCCCGACACCGAATTGCGGAAGCAGGGCCGACTCCAGATCAGCCCACGTGATGTCGGCGGCCACCGCGTCGACGCGGTCGTCGTACCCGGCGAGGAGGAGAGCGAGCGCCCCTCCATACGACCCGCCCGCAACAGCGACCCGCGGATCGCCCGAGGAATCGGTGATGACCTCGGGCCGCTCGGCGAGATCGTCCAGGATGCGCTGGGCATCGGCCACCTCGAACTCTGGCGAGTTCATCGAGATGGCGCCGGTCGACTCACCGAAGCCCCGTGCGGTGTAGGCGAGGACGACGTAGCCCTGATCGGCCCACCACTGGGCATCCTCCGCGACGGAGGCCTTGCTCCCCCCGAACCCGTGCGCGAGCACGATGGCGGGCGCGGGCGTCTGCTCGGGAAGGTACAGATCAGCGTCGAGAAGAACCGGCATCGGGTCATCCGCGCTGCTCGCGGCACCCTCGATGAGGATCGACTGGGCTGCCTGCGCAGCGGATGTCGGAGCGAGGGCCACGAGCAGCCCAAGGGTCACAGCTCCGATGAACGACCGCACCTCTTGACTATAGGTGCGTGTCCCTGACACTGCCCGTCGCGCCTCTAGTCAGCGTCCGGACCGCGCAGGACGGCGTTGCGATAGATGCCA
>JALQUH010000270.1 GCA_023263845.1 Candidatus Nanopelagicales bacterium
CAGGTCATCCCCTTCGCGCGCATCGTGAGAACGGTCGTCATGATGTTGACGCTCGCCAGAGCGGTGGATACGGCGAAGACGATGATCGTCGTCTGGTAGCCGATCATGCCGGGACCCGCCTGGGCGTTGAGCGGCTGGTAGACGCTCCAGCCGTCACGGATGCCGCCGACGAGCAGCGAGAGGATGAGCGGGGGGACGGCGCAGACGAGCAGCCAGATGCTCAGGGCATTCAGTCGCGGGAAGGCCATGTCACGCGCGCCGCACATGAGCGGGACGACGAAGTTGCCGACCGGCCCGGAGACGATGACGATCATCGCGATGATCATGGCGATGCCGTGCGTGCCCACGAGGGAGTTGTAGAAGTCGGGGTTGAAGACCTCCATCCACGTGAAGCCGAGCTCCGTGCGGATGAGCATCGCCAGCAGGCCGCCGAAGCCGAGGATGATCATGGCGACGATGAGGTACTGAATACCGACCACCTTGTGGTCGGTGGTGAACCGCCAGTAGCGGAACTTGCCCTGGTCCTTGCCGGCCATGAACTCCGCATCGGCGTGGGTGAGATCTCGGCCGAGCAGCCACCGGATGGGCCCGACGAAGGCTCCCATGCCACCCATGAAGCCGATGACCCAGCCGACCATGATCGCCCAGAAGGTCGGGCCAGCTGAAGCGCTCGCGAAGTTGGCCGTCTGCGCCCCAGCAGCGAACTGGATATTCATGAGGAAGCCGAAGACGGCGGCCAGGATGACGCCGCCGGCCAAACCGGTGAAGAAGTTCAGGCGCCGCATGATGCCGCCGGGCTTGCCATGCTGCTTGGGTTGCGGAACGTCGACGGAGTAGATGGTGGCGGTAGCGGTGCTCATGAGGTCTTCCCTCCGCCGTTCTCGCGCATCCAGGAGTTAAAGGTGTCGGGCTCCATGACCCGAATCTGCGTCTCCATGTAGGCGTGGTGTAGGCCGCACAGTTCGGCGCACCTCACGTTGAAGATGCCCTCCTTATTCGGAGTGACACCGGTCTGGGTGACCGCTCCCGGATTGGCGTCAATCTTCACGCCGAGTTCGACGGCCCAGAAGTTGTGTACGACGTCCTTGGACGTGACGTTGAACAGCACCGGACGGTCCTTGGCGAGGTACAGGACGTCACTTTCGTACTTGTCGTACTGCGGGTACTCAAACGTCCACACCCACTGTTGGCCCGTGACGTTGACGACAAGCACATCCTCCTGCTTGACCTGACCGTTGATCGGTTGGGTGCCGAAGGAGTTGCTCGTGATGGAGGCCAACTCCATCAGCCCCCACACGACCAGGAAGGCGGCCAGCGCACTGGTGACAACCGACCAGGTGATCACGGCAATGGTGTTGCTGCGAATCGCCGGGTTGTCCTCATTGGGCGGGGCCTCACCAGACTTGCCCTTCCACCCGAAGAGGCTGTAGACGAGCACGGCGAAGACGAACGCCGTGATCGGAATCGAGACCAACGTGAAAACGAAGACGGTCTCCTCGATGTCCTCCATCACGTTTGACGCTGGGGCACCGGTCTGGTTCATCGCAGCAAGGAGGAGCCAGCACAGCGGGAGAAGGACGAAGCCGATGATGACCGTGAGGATCATGACGTGGCGTGCATAGGGTCGCTGCATCCAGTCACGAAGGCGGTGCAAGGCGGGTGGCCTGTTGGTCGGCGCCTCGGGCGGCTCGCTCGCGCCCGGCGAAGGCGTCATCGTGTCAGCCATCAGACCACCTCAAACGTGCCGGACATCCAGCCGCGCTGCTGCATCGGACCACCGAACTCCTGGTAGAGGTCACCGCAGGGGAATTCGCAGTTCCAGACGTAAGTGCCCGGAGCCCCCGTCTTGAAGGTGAAGGTGACGACCTTCGGGTCGGTGACGTACGGATTGGCGTTGCCCACCGCGTTACCGCCGTTGGCGGGCAGCGGCACCGAGAGGAAGAAGTAGGGCTGACCACTCTCGGGGTACTGGTGGACGGTGAAGGTGTGACCGACCTTGTCCGGATCCCACTCCGTGACGGTCTTGCCATCCACGGTCATGGTGCCGTCGACCGTGCCGTGAACCCGCGACCAGAAGGGATTGAGCAGCTGGCCACCGCTGTCGTACTGGGTGATGGTCACGGTCACCAGTGAGTTCGCCGGTACCTGCAAAGTGGTGGACGGCCAGTAGAACGGCCAGCCCTGGCTCGCATAGGCGGCGTTCACGCCATCGGTGGGCCCTGGCACCTCGCTGGAGTTGTTGGGATAGACCTGCAACTCCAATGAGGCCGAGTTCATCGGTCCTTCCGGAGTGTCGACCATCCCCGTGGGTGTTGCCGCAAGCAGGGCGGGCTCGCCACTTGTCGCGCTAGCGAAGATCGCGACCCCGGCAACCACGGCGACGCCGACGATGACCGAAGCAATGGCGGCGAAGAAACGCTTCACCTTCGGGGCCCCCTCCCGGGTCTAGAAACTCAGATCCAACCGTAGGGGTCGCGAGGTGAGATTTCGTGCACTTAGCGCGATTAGGGTGTCTAGATGCGTCCATTCGCCGTCGGAGATCCCTGGACTTCCGGGACGAGTGTCTGGACATTTGACCTGTTCATCGTGATCAACCTCGGGCTACTCATCTCGCTCTATCTCGTCGGGGTCACGCGCGTTCGAGGGAAGTCCCTCACGTGGCCGCGGCTGCGAACCGCTAGCTTCTTCATCGGCATCGGCCTTCTTGCGTTCGCCTACCTTGGTCCCTTCGAGACTCTGGCGCATACGTTCTTCTGGGCGCACATGGGCCAGCACCTGCTCGTCATGATGCTTGCAGCACCGTTCATCGTCCTGTCGAACCCGGTGGCCCTCACCGTACTGGCGACGCAAGGTCGCGTTCGGGCAAGGATTGTTCGTGCCCTGCGATCGCCCGTCGCGCTCCTCCTCATCAATCCGGTCTTCACCTGGATTCTGTTCGTGACCGTGCTCGTGGGCTCGCACGTCACCCCGGTCATGGAGTGGGTCATCGGCGATCACGACGTGATGGCCTTCATCGAGCGGCCGATGTACCTGATCGCCGCGCTGCTCTTCTACTACCCCCTCGTCGGCAACGACATGTGCGCGCGGCGACCCAAGGCCGCCTACCGCGTGTTATCGCTGGGCCTGATGATGATTCCGGAGACGGTACTCGGTGCGGTCATCTTCCTCGCCCCGGTGACGCTCTACCCGACCTACGTGTACACGTCATCGGCCGCGGGCTGGGACCCGTTTTTCGACCAGCAGTTGGCCGGGGCGCTGATGTGGGCCCTCACCATGGTGATCGACTCGTTCTGGATGATGCTGGCCGCCGTAGAATGGTGGAAATCCGAGGAGCGCAAGACCGCGCGACTCGAACGTGCCGAACAACGGGAAGCGGAGACCAGCGCGCCATGAATCGCAGACTGCTGGCGGCAGGAATCGCGGTCGCTGCAGTCTCACTGGTCGCGTGCTCCAGCGGCATGTACGCCGAATCCCCGGTGGTCACCATTGACGCCACCAGCCCCGCCGCCAATCCTCAAGTCGGCCTCACGATCATCCCGGGAGACGAACGCGACGATCCCCTTGTCATCTCGGGTCTCACAGCGGACGGCACCCCGATCTCCACCGCAGACAGTGCCGGTGACGTGGTCGTCGTGAACGCGTGGGCTTCCTGGTGTCCGCCGTGCCGGGAAGAACTGCCGCTCCTCCATCTCGCGGCCGAAACTTTCGCGCCCGACGGCGTGGCCTTCCTCGGCCTGAACTCCCTTGATGATCCGATTGCCGCAGCATCGCTCCTAGCCACCAGTCCCTACCGCAGCATTAACGACGAGGACGGGGCAATTTTGCAGACGATCCCCGGCGTACCACCGTCGTCGTTGCCGAGCACGGTGATTCTTGATCGCAAGGGACGCGTCGCGGTTCGCGTGATCGGTCCGGTGCGCGAAGGTCAACTCGAAGGTGTGCTCGCACTCCTGATCGACGAGCCGGCCTAGGCAAATCGCACGGTCACGGTGGCCTTTGCCAGCGGCTTGCTCTTCTTTCCGACCTTCACCGCACAGGATGCAGTGACCGTAGCCTGACTGCCTTTGGTCGCCTTGAGCTTGGACATCAGGGCCGGTGCTGTGACCTTGGTGTCCAGTTGGCCACCCACGGCGACCACTTTCTTCACCAGGGTGGCTGTGGCCCTGCCTGCCTTGGCCGTCACCGTGCACACCGCACCGGGAGCCGTCGCGAGACGAACCGATGGTTGCGCGCTTTGGGTGTTTCCAAAGTCCCGTGTCGCAGCGGTAGAAGTTTGGGCCGGAGACACGAAGCGGGTGGTTCCCGCCTTGCGTGTCGTCGCCAAGGAGAGCGCCTCCCCCGTGCTCGCACGAACCGCCGACTCAAGGGCGCGCGCCAGCGGAGAAACGGCGTTAATACACACCGAGAATCCCTCGGGCGGCACGTTGCCTTCCTCACCGGGGACGCATGGTGGGATCGTGGGGTCATAGTCGGCCGGTGGCTCGCCGCCACCGCCCCCTCCTCCACCACTGCTGGCGCACTTGTACCAACCGGGTCCTTGCCAGCCAGGCGGGGTCGGCATGCCCGGAGCGAGGGCCGGGAACTGCATCCAGTTCCACGGATCGGCCGGGGTGGACGTCGTGAACTCGCAGCCGACAAGTGAGCCGTCCTCGCCACCACCACCCATCAGGTCATCGCAGTTCGGCACGTCAGGGGGACACGCGGTGTCGATATCGAGGTTGATCGGCACGACAATCACGGCGTACGCCCGCTGCGTCAACGTGCCCTCGCCCGTGCGTCCGGCGTAGGCGCCCGTGGCCCCGGTGAGATATGCCTTCACTGTCATGTCGTAGGCCACGCATTCCGCGGTGCCCCCGCCCTGAACGGTGATGCCAGCCTCTTCGCAACTCACTCGCTCGGCCTGATCGTTGTAGTCGCCGAACATCTCCAAGCTGCCGGCGAGTTGGGACTTCGCCGCATCATCCACCGAGATCGTCCATGTGCAGGAGACGTGGCCACTGCCAGAACTTCCGTACGGATTGGCGCCGTACGACGGTAGGCCGACGGAGGAGACCGCAATGCTAAAGAATGAGGAACGACGTTGCCCCACCTCGCACACAAGATTGAAGGAGCCGCTGCCGGACTGGCCCTGTGCGGAGGCGTTCGCGGTACCGCTGATCGCCACATTGGACAGCACTCGCTCAATCGTGGTGGTGCACAAAATCTCATTACCCGGCTTGGAGATGGCGTCATTCAAACCACCCGCCGGTCCGGCAGCCATGACCAGTGCGAAGGACTCGCCCTGACTCTGATAGCAAAGCGTCTCAGCGGCCTCCTTGATCGAACCGATCAGCGGTGCGCTCATGGTGTAGCTGAACTCAAGGTCCGCGGGAATCTCCTGAGCCTGTGCGGTGCTCAGTCCGCCACCGATCAACGCTGATAAGGCCGTAAGGGCGAGCGCTCCCCGCCACCATCTGCTCTTCATGAATCCCCCTGCTCACGGGTGCCTGCGCCGCAGTATGCGGCCGCGGCCGGAGGGAAGCAAGACGGTGGCCGAAAACAGGCTCTCAGGAAAGGCTGGCTGCCAGCGCTCGACCGAGGGCGGTGCCGGAGATCCAAGCCGACTGGGTGCGGGGTTCACCACACCAGGCATCGCCGGCCCGACCCACCGGACCATCGAGTCGATACTCCTCCAGGCGCGCGAAGGCCGGGCGGGCGTACGTCCAGCGCTTCACGCTGAACCAATCGGGATTGCCTATCCCGAGGATGCGTTGGAGGGAGGCGAGCATCATCGGTGCCGCGGTCGCGGGGTTCGCGAGGTGACCAGCCGCGTAGACCGGGCCCGAATGCGCCACCAGGATCGGCGCGTCATCGCCCCGGCGCTGGCCGTCGTCGGCGATGAAGGTCAGCACGGGGTCATCGTTGACGAATGCGCCGTCGATGTCCCAGGTCCGCTCTCCCATCAGGGCCGTCAGCGCAATGACCGGCTCCCAGACCGGCGCGGTCGCATCAAGGACAAGCCGATCCATCTGCGGGTCGGGGCCGCAGAGCGCGACCGCGCGATACTCGACACCATCCACGATCACACCGTCGTCAGCATCAGACACGGTCTGCACATCACGCGGATGCGCAATGGCCACCAGATCAGAGGGCAGGCGCGCAGCGAGGTCCTCCACCAGGCTGCGTAACCCGTGCGGGGCCGCGAATCGCCACGGGCCGGTCTTGGTTCCGTGGAGTCCGCTCGCATCGGCGAGGTGGAAGGTGTCGGTCCAGCGACGCGCGAGTCCGCGCTCGAGCCAGTCATCGACCACGGCAGCGAACCCCGGATCATCCGCGACGAAGTAGGAGGCCCCCACATCGACGATCCGGCCGTCGTACGGCGTGCCGGTGTCGCGGAGCGTCTGCGCAGCGAGTCGGCCGCCGAGGCGATGACCCTTGTCGAGCACGTCAACCGTGAGTCCGGCCTCGGCCAGAGCCGCAGCGCAGGCGACACCACTAATGCCACCGCCCACCACCGCGACGTCGGCCACGTCTACGCCAGACTCGGATCGCAGTCGGCGATAAAGGCGGCGCAGCGATCAGCCTCATCGGTCTCGCCGATCGCGGCCGCCGCGCGCTGTAGTGCGATCAGGCAGCGCAGGAAACCGCGGTTGGGCTCATGGGACCACGGCACTGGCCCATGACCCTTCCAGCCATTGCGCCGCAGTGCATCGAGTCCGCGGTGATAGCCGACGCGCGCAAAGGCGTAGGACTCCACGACGCGGCCCTCGGCCCACGCCTGATCGGCGAGCGCCGACCAGGCCAGCGATGAGGTCGGATGCCGGCGCGCAACGTCGTACGCGTCTGCACCACCCTCGAGTTCGGTGCGCGGCTCCGGGTCATCCGGAAGTTCCGTGGGCGGCGGACCGCCAAGCAAGTTCTCATGCAGGCTCACACCCGCATCATGCCCCTGCGCGTAAACCAGCGCGCCGTCGGGACCGGTTGGTCAGGTGATCGACGCGGCGTAGATCTCATCGATCGTCGACTGCAGGGTCGCAGTGAACTCCGCATCGCTCTGCTGGGCGCTCAGGCCCTCGGACAGCGCACGCGAGAAACTGGCGATCATGCCGTTATTGGCCGCAAGCATGTCGCACGCGTCGTCGCGGGAGTAACCGCCGGACAGGGCTACGACGCGCAGCACCTTCGGGTGGTCGATGAGGACCTTGTAGAAGTTGTTCTCGCTCGGCAGTGAGAGCTTGAACATGACCTGCTGACCCTCGGGGATGCGATCGAGTCCGGCGAGCAACGCGTCGCGCAGGAGTGCCTCGCTCTGCGCCTTGTCGTCGCTCTTGATGTTGACCTCGGGCTCGATGATCGGCACCAGGCCATGGCCGAGGATCTGTAGGGCGACGTCGAACTGCTGATCGACGACGGCCTTCACACCGGCGGGGTTTGCCGAGTTGATGACCGAGCGCATCTTGGTGCCGAAGACACCCTTGGACGCGGCCCGTGCGCACAGATCGTCGAGGTGCGGCATCGGCTTCATGACCTGGGCTCCATCAACCTCGTCGGCGAGACCGAGATCGACCTTGACCAGCGGCACGACCTGCTTGACGTCCCACAGGTAGGACGGGGTCGGCTGGCCCTCAACGTCACGGTCCATCGTCATCTCGAACAGGATCGCGGCGATGACCTTCTCGCCGTTGAAGGCGGGGTTGGTGATGATGCGCGAGCGCATCTGATGAACGAGGTCGAACATCTCGGCGTTGGAGGAGTAGGCGCTCTCCTCGATGCCG